>NZ_BAAARF010000005.1:0-162953 GCF_039532055.1 Kocuria salsicia
GACTCGTACAAGTCCACCGCCCGGCGACGGAACTCGTCGGTGTAGTTCTTCCTGGCCATCCTTGGATTCTCGCTTCTCCCAGCATCGTGCTGGATTCCGCGTGTCCAAGATCAAGGGTCAAGCCCCCTTCCAGCCCTCACCCGAACCGTGGCGCGTCATGCTCGACCCGATGGGTCACCTCTTCTGCTTGAGCGCTGTCCGCCTGGACTGATGAGAAACTCAACCGGAGGGCCCCAAACCATCGACCTCACACCGCCCGCGGCGATCAGCCCCGGCCGGCACCCCCTAACTCGCCTCTCGCGCGTGGTCTGAGATGCGTGCCATGGCCTCCCGGAACGGATCCGCATCTGCCCCGTCCAGGACTGTCACAGGAGCTTTGAGGTCTCGGCTGACCCACAGGACGTGCCATGCGAGGTCGTCCCAATCGGGTGCGCCCACCAGGAAACGGCAGCCGCGAGCAGTGGGTTCCAGATGGCTCCGATAGGGGGCCGGTATCCGGACGGTGGCTTTCTCCACATCGACGCCCATCTCCACGCGGACACGGCACGGGTAGCGGCTGGCAAGATCACGGCGGAAGTCCAGCGGCGGCGCCTCACGAACCGCGAACTGCCAGGTCGTGGCGCGGAGGTTGGTCACCCGGTCCAGGCGGAACACCCGCCAGTCGTCCCGCACGCGGTCGAAACCCTGCAAATACCAGTGCTCCCCCCGGGGTCATGAGTCGCACCGGCTCCACCTCCCGGGAGCTGACCTCCCCGGTGGGCTTGCGGTAGTCGAAACGCACCAACATGTGGTCACGCTGTGCCGTCGCCAGTTGCTGCAGCAGGTGGAGATCAACGGCAGGTCTGTTGCGCGGGAGAGCTCGAGTAGCCCCGTCGACGGCTGCGACGAGTGAGTGCAGTCGCGGAGGCAGAAGCTGGTCAAGCTTCGTCAGCGCGCGCAGAGCGGCTTCTCCCACGTCATCTGTGCCAGAGAGCGCGCCCATGCGGAGGCAGGCAACCAGGGCGACTGCTTCGTCGTCATCGAGCAGCAGGGGTGGGAGGCGGCGCCCGGCACCCAGGCGGTACCCGCCGTCCAGACCTCGTGCGGCTTCCACCGGGTAGCCCAGCTGCCGCAGCCTGGTCACATCCCTCCGTACGGTGCGCTCCGTCACTTCCAGACGGGTGGCGAGTTCGTGCGCCTGCCAGGTGGTGCGAGCTTCCAGCAGCCCGAGCAGGCGAAGGACGCGCTGAGTGGTTTCGGCCATGTCTGCATTCTCGCGGAGGCAGCGGACCGAAGCTGTCCGCAGGGCCTGGTGTCATGGTCGTGACAGCGCCCGCTGACCCCGAGAGGACATCATCGTGTACCTGCCCCAGATCGACAACGAGCGTGCCACGCTCTGCAACTACCTGGACGTTCAGCTCGATGCCATCCGAGCCAGCTCCTACGGTCTCGACGACGACCAGGCTCGTCGCGCTCCCCGGCGCAGCACCTTGAGCATCAGTGGGATCACCAAGCACGTCGTCTACTGCATGAAGCAGTCGCTCTCCGGGGCGGGACGCCACGAGCACGACCAGCCGTTCGAGGCGTTCTTCGCGAGCTTCACGCCGTCGGACGACGAGGACATCGTGACGCTGCTGGAGACCTTCGACGAGGTTCGTGGCGAATACATGAGGATGTGCCGTGACGGTGAGCTCGACGCGGAGCTGCCAGTGGGCCCCATGCCCTGGGTGGGCATGACTGAAGCACGCCCGGCGAAGTTGCGATACCTCTACGTCCACCATGTGGAGGAGTTCGCCCGGCACGCGGGGCACGCCGACATCATCCGCGAGGAGATCGACGGCGCACAGGCCGCGGAGCTGCTCGCGGCGGTCGAGGGACGACCCGCGAATGACTTCGTGACCCCCTGGCAGGCCAGATAGCGCCGTCGTCCTGAACGCACGATCAGCACGGCGGGCAGACGGTGCGGTGTCCCGCCGTCACAAAGGTGGGGCAGGTCGTCGTCAGGCCTGGCCGCGCGAGATCAGGCGGCCGGTGGGTGTCTCGTAGTCCGCCTCGTGCCCGCCCACGAAGGTCTTGCGGACCTTCCCGGAGAGCACCGTGCCCTGGTGGGGGTGATGGGGTTCTCGTGGTTCAGTCGCTCGGCGTCCACCACGTGGCCCTCGTCCGGGGCGAAGACGGCCATGTCCGCGTCGTGCCTCGGTCCAGATCAGGGACACCCCCAGCTGCAGCGAGGACACCCCGCCCCACGCGACCTCGAAGTCCCCGTTGCCCTGGTCCTTGAGCTCGAGCGTGGAGGGGGAGCGGTCCGAGACGATGTCGTCGACGGTGCCGTTCACCAGCCCCTCCACAGCATCTCCCGGGTGGAGACTTCGCGCACGGGTGGGCAGCACTTGCCCGCAGTGGCGCCGTCCGGGATCTCCTCCGCGAGCAGTGTGAGGTAGTGGTGGCGGGTCTCCACGGTGATGTCCAGGCCGTCGTTCTTCGCGGAGCGGATCATGGGGATCGCGTCCGAGGAGGACGGGTGCAGGATGTGCGAGCGCCCACCGGTCCAGCGGGTGCGCCCGACGTTCTCCGCGAGCGCCTCCGCCATCTCGTCCGCCTCCAGGTGGGGGAACTCCTCCACCCCCGGAGTGCAGCAGGAAGCACTTGAAGCCGGACACGCCGTCATCGTGCGGGGGCGCAGGTCCTTCCTTGTTGCCGGGGACGGCGCCGCCCCGGAAGCCGATGTCCACGAACGCGTTCTGCGCCGTGAACAGCCGCTCGTACTCCAGGGCGGGCACGTTCACGGTGGCGGTCACGGAGTTCAGGGGCATGCGCCTGGTCCGCCGTGGCCCGCACCCGCTTCTTTGCGCGCTCCTCGTCGACCTCGGGGTCTGCGGCCGCCCCGGGCTGGGGGGGGTCTTGTCCCGGGTGGACTCCGGGGTCTTCCTCTGACGTGAACCGTGCTGCGGGGAGGCATTCGTGGAAGGGGTGCCCTTCCGCTGGCGCGTTCCGGCGCTCGTGGCCGGGCGGTGCGGTGCGTGAGGGGCGGCTCGTCCTCGAGTGCCCGTGGAAGTGGAAGGCTCCGTCACTGCGAGGCGATGCGGCGACCGACCTCACGGAGCAGGCGAGGTGCCCCTCGCATCGACGTTTCTGGGTCCGCTGCAAGCGCGCGCAGTTCGTGGACGGCGGCGAACCCCGCCTCGCGAAGTGTCGCGGCATCCAGGGTGGTGCGTCCGCACACGGCCACCACGGGCACGCCGTGGCGCCGCCCCACGTGCAGCACGCCCAGCGGCGTCTTCCCGCCGAGACTCTGCTCGTCCAGGCTGCCCTCGCCGGTGAGCAGCAGGTCCGCGCCGGCCACGGCGACGTCGAGCCCCACGAGGTCCAGCACGACGTCGATCCCCGGCCTGCGTTCCGCGCCCAGCACCGCGAGTGCCGCGTAGCCGACGCCGCCCGCAGCCCCCGCGCCGGGTGCGTCCGCGGCCTGGCGGGCCGGTTCGCCGAGCGCGTCCGCGAGGCGGTCGCGGAACACGGCCAGGGCGGCGTCGAGATCCGAGACGTCCTGCTTGGAGGCGCCCTTCTGGGGGCCGAAGACCGCGGCGGCTCCGCGCGGGCCGAGCAGCGGGTTGTCGACGTCCGCGGCGAGCACGAACTCTGCGTCCCGGATACGCGGGTGCAGCTGTGAGGCGTCCACGCGATGCAACCCCGCGAGCGCCGCGCCGCCAGGGGGCAGGTCGCGGCCGTCCAGGTCCAGCAGGCGCAGCCCCAGCGCGGCGAGCATCCCCGCGCCGCCGTCAGTGGTCGCGCTGCCGCCCACGCCGAGCAGCACGCGGGTGCAGCCGGCATCGAGCGCGGCGGCCACGAGCTCGCCCGTGCCGCGGCTCGTGGCGGTGCGGGGTGCGAGCACGGGGCGGCCGTCCTGGATGGGGAGGACAGCGAGGCCCGAGGCCAAGGACATCTCCACCACGGCCTCGTCCCCGCGTCGACCCCACGCGGCGGGGACGGGACTTCCCGCGGGTCCGGTGACGGTGAGGTCGTGGCGCTCGAAGCCCGCGTCCAGGGCGGCGTCGAGCGTCCCCTCCCCGCCGTCGGCGACCGGCAGAACCTCCACGACGGCGTCCGGGCGCACCTCGGCAATGCCCGCCGCAAGCTCGGCCGCCGCCTCGTGGGCGGTCACCGACCCCTTGAACTTGTCCGGTGCCACGACGACGCGCACGGTGTCCTCCTTCTGCGGATGTCCGGTTCCAGGACCATTCCAGCACGACGCCGCCCGCTCGGGGCCCGGCCGCGCGGTGCGCAGCTGTGCGGTGTCGGTGTGCCGAACAGGCGTGCGGCCTCACGCGCGCCGGTCGCGGGGGAGCCACGCGAAGGGGTCGTCCTGGGAGGGGACGTACTCCAGCGCCACCGGTCCGTGGTAGCCGCGCTCGTGGGCCCGGGCCACCCACCGGAGCAGCGGCAGATCGCCCGTGCCCGGCTCGTGGCGGCCGGGCGCATCCGCGAGCTGGATGTGCCCGAACTCCGCGGCGTGCCGTTCGATCAGGGCCTCGACGTCCTCCCCGTTGACCGCCAGGTGGTAGGAGTCCGCGAGCAGCTTCACGTTCGGGCAGTCCACGCGGTCGAGCACGGCCATGACGTCCGCGGCGGTGCGCAGAGGATACGTCGAGGCGCCGGAGAGCGGTTCCACCAGGACCGTCCCGCCGAAGACCGCCACCGCGTCCGCGGCGTACCGGAGGTTCTCGACGGCGGCGTCGTCCTGGTCGGCCACGGGCACGTCCGGCAGGCGGTTGCCGTGGAGGGCGTTGAAGGCCCGGCAGCCCGTGGCCTGGGCCACGCGTACCAGGGAGTCCACGCCTCGCCGGAACTCATCCGTGCGCGTGGGGTGGGAGAGGACTCCCCGCTCACCGGCAGGCATGTCCCCGGCAAAGAAGTTCAGGCCCGTGAGCTGGACGTTCGCGTCCTCCAGCGACCGGGCGAAGTCCTCGATCTCCCTCTCGGACGGGGTGGTGGCGGGGAACGGCCACCAGAACTCGACCGCGGAGAAGCCTGCACGCGCCACGGCGGCGGGGCGCTCCAGCACGGGCAGGTCGGTCAGCATGATCGAGGCGTTCACGGTGTACCGCACGGTGGGCCCTCTCCGGGGCGGTGGCGCGGCCGCCCGTTTTTCGCTTTGATTCCATGATATGGAATTTGAGTTCTGATGAATGAAAAATTATCGACCGATGTGATGCGCGTCAACCCTTGGTGTGGGATTTGAGAGCTGGACGGGGCGACGTCCTCTCACGGTTTCCTCCAGGACTTCCCCCGCACCACGGAGCAGGCGGCCGGTCGCCCCGAGCCCGGGCGCCCGCACGCACCGCCCGACGTCGCCCACGAGCCGCGCTCGGGCACGAGCGAGAGGCTCTACAACGTGGACCTCGCACCCACCAGCCGTTACGGGCGCACATGGAGCGCGCAGAGCATCTTCACCATGAGGGGCAACGACCTGCACTCTCCGGGCAACTACGGCTTCGCCATCGGCCTCTTCGCCCTCGGACTCGGTGCGTGGCAGGTGCTCGCGGTCCTGGGTGCGGGCGCGCTGCAGGTGCTCGCGTCCCTGGCGCTGCTGATCCTGCCGTGGAACCTCTACACCTCGCCCGTGGTGATCGTGTGCTTCCTGGGTGGGTTGGGCGCCGCTGCTCGGGTCGCTCTTTGGGATCAGCATGGTGGACTACCGGCTGATCCGCCGCTCCAGCGTGAACGTGCCCCGGGGCCTCCACGGACACCCACCACGGCGAGTACGTCTACCGCGGCGGCGTGACCCCCGGGCAATCGGGGCGTTCATCCCCGCAGCACCGGTCTCTCTGGCGCTCGCCCTGCTGCCCGTCTTCAGGCCACCAGCGCGTTCTCGTGGTTCATCGGGGCCGGCCTGGGCGCCCTGGGCTACCTCGTCACCGCCGAGCGCGAGCTCGAGTACACCGACCAGCACGGTGAGGCCACCGTGGCCGCCACTTCGCACCGACCCTGCGTCTCGCACGAGATCGCGGCCGACGACGCCGCCGCGGGCTGCCTCCCGCTCGCCCCGCAGGGTGGAGCCCGGCGTCGTCGTGCCACCCGATCCCCGGCCACCCGAAGGACCCACCAGGCGCATCCTGACCGTCAACGTGAACGCCACACCGTCCGTGACCGAGTCCATTGCGGAGGCCCCGCGCGCCGTGGCCGAGCCCGGCGTGGAGATCGTGGGGCTCACGCCCACATTCGGCGCGCCGTCGTGCGAAGGGAACGTGCAGTCCTACCTGGCCGCGGTGGGAGTGATGGACGCGGTGCTGACCTGTGACCAACCCTTCAACCCCGTGATCCAGGCCAGGTTCGGCGAGCACCGGCGGGAAGGTCTGCAGGAGCTCCTCGACCAGCCCGTCGTGGACATCCCGAGGCGGCCGCTTACATCGCCACCTTCGTGGGGCGCAGCGACACCGGGAGTGAGCACCCTGGGCCGCACCGTGCCGCTGATCGAGGACCGGTTGCGGCTGGCCGGGCTGATGGAGCGCTGCGCGTCCGTGCGGGCGTCGAGCACCTCCGTGCCGGACCTGGAGCGGGATGAGAACGCGGCGGTCGAGACGATCGTGGCTGAGGCGCAGCGGGCCGTCGAACAGGACCGCGCCGAGGTGGCTGTCCTTGGCTGCGGCGGGATGGCCGCCCTTGAGGGCGTCGTGCACCAGCGGTGCGGCGTGCCCGTGGTGGATGGCGTGGCTGCCGCGGTCAGCGTGGCGCAGTCGCTCGTGCGGCTGCGGCTGAGGACCTCCAAGGTCCGCGCGTACACGAGCCCTCTGCCGAAGGACCTCAAGGGTTTCCGGTTCGGGCGGTGAGGCCGGCTCGCGTCCCGGGCTTCCGACTACTTGCGGGGGAAGCCTCCGGCCAACAGGGCTGCCGCGATCAGGGCCGGCTGCCCAAACAGGCGGGCCAGTCGCCTGCCATCGGTGTCCAGGCCGAAGGCGTCGTGCCGTTCGGCGTACTGGCTGATGTTGCCGGGGAAGATCGCGGCGTAGAACGCGGCCAGCCCGGCGCCCACGGCGGCGCGCCGCTTCGGCAGTGCGAACAGTGCCGCACCGAACGCAATCTCCATCACCCCGGAGGCGAGCACCACCGTGTCTTTGTCCACAGGGAACCAGTCGGGAACCTGTGCCTGGAAGTCCTCGCGGGCAAAGGTCAGGTGGGAGATCCCCGCGGTGGACATGAACGCCCCGAGCCCCAGGCGGGCGACGTTCTGCGCAGTGGTGGGCTTGGGAGCGGGCGCGCTCAGTGACTGCAGTGCGTTGACAATGCGGGACATGGGATCTCCTGGAAGTCGCGTCGGGTACTTATACTTATCAGTAACAAACCCACCGGGCCCGTGAGTATTCCTCGGTGCTCCAGTGTGACACCGGAGCACCGAGGGACTACAGTCACCCGCCATGACTACCAACGTTGCTGCCTATCAGGCCGTTGCCTCCGGTGCCCCGCTCGAGAAGGGGACCGTCGAGCGGCGGGACCTGCGCCCGGACGACATCCGCATCGAGATCGAGTTCGCCGGGATCTGCCACTCGGACATCCACACCGTGCGCGAGGAGTGGGGGCCCATCGAGTTCCCCATGGTTCCGGGACACGAGATCATCGGCCGCGTCACCGAGGTCGGTTCCGAGGTGCGGAAGTTCACCGTGGGGGAGCGCGCCGGAGTGGGCTGCCTGGTGGACTCGTGCCGCGAGTGCGAGTGGTGCCTGAAGGGCGAGGAGAACAACTGCCCCCAGGCCGTGGGCACCTACAACGGCAAGGACCGTTTCGACGGCCGCCCCACCGACGGCGGGTACTCCACCGAGATCATCGTCTCCGAGGCGTTCGCCCTCCACATCCCCGAGAGCCTCGACCCGGCGGCCACCACGCCGCTGCTGTGCGCGGGCATCACCACCTACTCCCCGTTGCGCACCTGGGGCGTGACCGAGGGCTCCAAGGTGGCTGTGGTGGGCATGGGCGGGCTGGGCCACGTGGCCGTGAAGCTCGCCGCCGCCATGGGGGCCGAGGTCACCGTGATCAGCCAGACCCGCTCCAAGGAGGAGGACGGCCGGCGATTCGGCGCCACGAACTGGATCGCCCGCAAGGAGGACCCGGAGGCCCTGAAGGAGCACAAGGGCGAGTTCGACGTCATCATCAACACCGTGTCCGCGCACATCGACGTGCAGGAGTTCATGGCCACCCTGCGCCCCCACGGCGCCATGGTGCTGCTGGGTCTGCCCACCGAGGCCCTGGAGGTCAGTGCGGGTTCGCTCATCGGCGGTCGCAAGTCCCTCACGGGCTCCAACATCGGCGGCATCCGCGAGACCCAGGAGATGCTGGACTTCTGTGCCGAACACGGCGTCACCGCGGAGATCGAGCTCATCAAGGCGGACGAGATCAACGACGCCTACGACCGCGTGGTCGGCTCGGACGTCCGCTACCGCTTCGTGATCGACGCCAAGACGATCTGAGGTTCCGAACTGCGACGACGGCGCTCCAGGCCATGACGGCCCGGGGCGCCGTCCTCGTCTGGCCAGGGAATCAGGGATCGCCAGAGACACCTCGCGCTCGGAACACGTGAGCGCCACGAGGGCGGCCTCAAGCCTCCGGGTGATTCTTGGAAACGGGTCCGCGCGGGGAACCTGCCCGTCCTGCCGCAGAGGCTCTCCTCGCAGCCAGCCGAATCCCGCCGTACGCCACGACGGCGGCGATGCGAAAGGCCACGCCGGCTGGGGTACCGGCAATTTTTCGTGGGGGCGTCATCGTTTCTCCTCACGCGGCAAGCCGCGTCGTGGTGCGCCTCAAACGCAGGCAGCAAGATGCCTCGCGCACCATGGCCGTGCGACCACATGAAATCGCTCTCCTGGACCTCACACCAGTCCTCGTGGAGCCGGTACACGGCCTGGCCCTCGAGGATGTGGGGCCCGGGCTCCATCACGTGGGTCTCCGCGAAGGGGATGACCCCGCCGGGGAGGAACGTCACGATGGTCAGGTGCATGTCGTGGCGCAGGTCCGCGCGGGGCATAGAGCCCTCGGAGAGAACGGGGGCGTCCCCCGCCGCGCCGCGCGGGGCGGTCGTGGCGGGGGACGCGTGAGCGGCGTGGGCCGGTTGGGTCACTTGCTGCCTTCCAAGAGGTCATACGCGGACAGCGTGAGGAAGTTCGGGTAGTCCTCCCTGAGCACCATGTCCGAGATGAGCCGCCCGGCGGGCACGAACCACTTCTCGTAGTTCTCCTGGTCGATCTCACCGCGCAGCACCTCGAGCTGAGTGTCCAGTGCGTCGGAGACGAGCTCGCGCGTGGCGGTGTTGCCGGTGTCCGTGTAGACCACGCCGTTCTTGATCTGCTGCCAGATCTGCGAGCGGGAGATCTCCGCGGTGGCGGCGTCCTCCATGAGGTTGTGGATGGCCACCGCGCCGCTGCCGGACAGCCACACCGCCACGTAGCGGATGGCCACGTACAGGTTGGCGTTGAGCTCCTTCTCTGTGCGCTGGTCCCCCGCAGAGGGCACGTTCAGCAGCATCTCGGCGGTCACGTCCACGTCGGGGCGCTGGTGGTCCACCTGGTTGGGCTTCTCGCCGAGCACGCCGTCGAAGACCTCCTGGCACACGGGCACGAGGTCAGGGTGGGCCACCCACGAGCCGTCGAAGCCGTCCCCGGCCTCGCGGGTCTTGTCGTTGCGGACCTTCTCGAACGCGGCCTTGTTGATCTCCTCGTCCTTGCGGGAGGGGATGAACGCGGCCATGCCGCCCATCGCGAAGGCGCCGCGCTTGTGGCACGTCTGCACCAGCAGGTCCGTGTACGCGCGCATCAGGGGAGCGGTCATGGTCACGGCGGAGCGGTCTGCCAGGATGAACTTCTCCCCGGCGTCGCGGAAGTACTTGATGATGGAGAACAGGTAGTCCCAGCGCCCGGCGTTGAGCCCGGAGGCGTGGTCCCGCAGCTCGTAGAGGATCTCGTCCATCTGGAACGCGGCGGGGATGGTCTCGATCAGCACGGTCGCACGGACGGTGCCGTGCTCGATGCCCAGGTACTCCTCCGCGAACGTGAACACGTCGTTCCACAGCCGAGCCTCGAGGTAGGACTCCATCTTGGGCAGGTAGTAGTACGGGCCCTGGCCGTTCTCGATCAGCTGCTTCGCCGTGTGGAAGAAGTGCAGCCCGAAGTCCGTGAGGGAGCCGGAGCCGGTCTTGCCGTTGACCGTGATGTTGTACTCGGGCAGGTGCCAGCCGCGCGGACGCATGACCACCACGGCCAGGGGCACGTCCTCGCGCAGCTTGTACTCCTTGCCCTCCGGGGAGGTGAAGCCCAGGGTTCCGCGGGCGGCGTCGCGCAGGTTGGCGATCGCATCCACCTGGTTGGCCCAGCTGGGGGAGGCGGCGTCCTCGAGGTCCGCGAGCCACACCTTGGCGCCGGAGTTCAGGGCGTTGATCGCCATCTTCGCGGGCGATGCCGGTCCGGTCATCTCCACGCGCCGGTCCTGCAGGGCGGCGGGTGCCGGCGCGACCTTCCAGTCGCCCTCGCGGACCTCACTGGTCTCGGGGAGGAAGTTCATGGTCCCGGTCTCGGCGGCCTTGGCACGGGCGGTCTCGCGCTTGCCGAGCAGCTCCTCGCGGCGGTCCCCGAACTTCTGGTGCAGGGCCTCGACGAACGCGAGGGCCTCGTCCGAGAGGATCTGGTCCGCGGCGGCCACGTTCTCGGGCGTCGTGTGGGTGATGCTCATGGGTTGCCTCCTGGATGTCGGTGCAGTCGGTCGTGCCAGGGCAGCGGGCGCTGCGCCATTAAAAATCCGCATGGTGGAAAAATAATTCCACTAATGGCATCGTAGGCGTAGAATGTGACGCATGACAACCGCCAATTGAGTCCTGGCTCACACGGTGCGGTCGGTTCTTGAGGGCATCTCCCGGGGCGTCGCGGCACCCCTGCGAGCCGGTGACCCGGCCGACCCGGCGGTCAGCCCAACTCAGCAAGCAGAGGGAGCACACGCATGGTGGACGGCAGGAGCGCGGGCGGGGTCCGGTCCGTGGAGCGGGTCTTCGACCTGCTCAGCATCATCACCGCCTCCGGCGGAGAGTCCTCGCTCAGCGAGCTCGCCTCCCGGGCCGAACTGCCGCTGCCCACCATCCACCGACTGCTGCGCACGCTCATCCCGTTGGGCTACGTGCGCCAGCTTCCTAACCGCAGCTACGCGCTCGGCCCGGGGCTCATCCGGCTGGGCAACGCGGCCGGGCTGCAGCTCGGCACCTACGCGCAGCCCGTGCTGCAGGGGCTCGTGGACGAGCTGGGGGAGTCCGCGAACATGGCGATGCTGGACGGGCAGATGGTCATCTACGTGGGTCAGGCACAGTCCTCCCACTCCATGCGGATGTTCACGGAGGTGGGCCGCCGGGCCCACATGCACGACACCGGGGTGGGCAAGGCGATCCTGGCAGCCCTGCCGGAGCAGCAGGTTCTGAGCATCGTGACGTCCATGGGCATGCCCACCCCCACCGTGAAGAGCCACGGCACCGTGGAGTCCCTGCTCGCGGACCTCGAGGTGATCCGGGAGCGCGGCTACGCCGTGGACGACGAGGAGCAGGAGATCGGCGTGCGCTGCTTCTCCATGGTCCTGCCCAACGCCCCCACGCCCACGGCCATCTCGGTCTCGGGTCCCACCACGCGGGTGGACTGGGGGTTCGGCGAGCGTGCCGTTCCCCTCCTGCGCGACGCCGCCCAGCGGCTCTCGGCGCAGTTCGCCTCCGCGCGCTGAGCGCCCCACGGGACGCGGTGGTGCCGCCGTCGTGACCGCGCACGTGCGCGCGGTGAGGTGTCAGCGGCGAGGGAGTGCAGGCAAAATCGACGGCGCGGTAGCCGCCGATGTGCTCCGTGCCCAGGAGCAACGCCCGCGCGAGACCGTCCGGACGCGGATGCTGCGCGTACGTGGTCCACATGCCGAACCGTGGCCCGTCCTCGAGCCGCTCGGCGTCGTGCGGGGTGGTGATCACCAGGATCTCCCGCACCCCGGCCACCAGCAGCGTGGACAGCGGGTGACAGACCATCGGCGTGTCGTAGACGGGGGCCAGCTGCTTGCCCGCACCCTCGGTCACGGGGTGCAGGCGGGTGCCCGGGTGGCGTCGTCCCCGGCGCTGCCGCGCGGTGGCTAGCATGAGGGCATGAAACCCTTCGTGCTCCTGGCCACGCGCGCCGACGACACCATTGCGGACGAGGAATACCGTGCCGTGGCCCGCTTCGGGGGGCTCGAGGAATCCCAGCTCACCCGCATCCGGCTGGAGTCCGGGCAGTGGCCCGCGCTGGACCTGGACGAGTACAGCGGGATCATCGTGGGCGGCTCGCCGTTCAACTCGTCGGACCCGCCGGAGGAGAAGTCCAAGGCGCAGCGCACCGCGGAGACCTGGATCAGCTCCCTGCTGGACGAGGTGGTGGCCCGCGACTTCCCATTCCTGGGCGCGTGCTACGGCGTGGGAACCCTCGGCATCCACCAGGGCGCCACCGTGGACCACACGTGCCACGAGGACGTGGGACCCATCACCGTGACCCTCACCAAGGAGGGGGAGAAGGACCCGCTGCTCGCCGGGCTGCCGCACGAGTTCAGCGCGTACGTGGGCCACAAGGAGGGCACCCGGGTGATGCCGTCCCACGCCGTGCTGCTCGCCACGGGCTCCGTGTGCACAGTGCAGATGTACCGCATCAAGAACAACCTCTACGCCACCCAGTTCCACCCGGAGCTGGACCCCCAGGGCCTGGTCAGTCGCATCATGGCGTACAAGGACCTCGGCTACTTCCGACCCCAGGACACCGAGGCCGTGATCGACCGCGTGGTCAACGGGCCCGTGGTGGACCAGGCGCCCCGGATCCTGCGTGCCTTCGTGGAGCGATACCAGCGCTGAGCCGACGCCGGACCCGCGTGGACACGGCACGAGCCCCCGCGTCGGCACGAACACCCCGGTGCTGAGCCGGACCCGACCACGGGCCACCGCAGCCCGCCGGTCCACAGCGGGGCGGCCTGACGTCGTGCGGGTCCCCGGACCCGTTACCGTGGACGCATGAGTCAGCCGAGTGCCCCGTGGTCCCGCCCGACACCCCCGCAGCAGGGTGAGCAGCCCCGCCGCAGGGACCCCGGCGTGCGAGTTCCCGGCGTGCAGAACCCGGGCGTGCAAGGCCTGGCGCGGCCGTCCGACGGCCGCCACGTCCCCGGCCCGGTCTCAGCCCCCGGTCCCATCAGCGCGGGCACCACCCGCACGTTCTTCTACCACCGGCTGGCGCTCGCGGACCGCAACCACCGCTGGTGGATGCCCCTCGTGGAGGGTGTCATAGGGGTGGGCATCTACCTGGTGCTGAGCATCCTGTTCGGGATCGTCATCGCGTTCACCCTCCCGGAATCCCTGTCCGAGGACATCCTGGCGATGGACCAGATGGACCCGGCAGTGTTCCTGCTGCTCTTCGGCTCCGTGGCGCTGATGCTGCCCAGCGTGCTGCTGGCACGCCTGGTGCTCGGCCCCCGCCCGCTGGGCCTGGTCTTCTCCGTGGCCGGACGCATCCGCTGGAGGTGGCTGCTCACGTGCCTCGGGGCCGCGGCGGCCGTGTACGTGGTGGTCAACGCCGTGGGGATCGGTCTGGACATGACCACCGGCGGCGGCGTCCCGCAGCTCGAACTGGCACCGGGCTTCGGGTGGCTCGTGGTGCTGTGGCTCGTGGTGGTGCCCCTGCAGTGCACCGCCGAGGAGCTGGTCTTCCGCGGCTACCTGGCGCAGACCATCGGCCGCTGGCTCAAGCACCCGGCCTGGGCCATCCTCCTTCCGGTGCCGCTGTTCGTGCTCGGCCACACCTACGACGTGTGGGGTCAGGTCTCCGTGGGCATCATGGCCGTGACCATGGGCGTCGTCACGTGGCGCACGGGCGGCCTGGAGGCCGGGATCGCACTGCACACGGTGAACAACATGGTGGTCACAGCCATGGGCATGGTCGGTCTTGCGGACATGAACGAGACCTCCGGCAGCCCCTCGGACGTGGTCTTCGAGGTCATCCTCAACGGCGCGTACCTGGCGATCGTGTTCTGGCTCGTGCGCCGTCGCCCGGCGCTGGCCGTGACGCGCACCGTGATCCTCCCTCCGCCGCCGGCACCGCCGCGCATGCCCGACCTGCACGCCCGCCCCGCGGCGATCGCCGCGGACTCCTCAGGCATGGCCGCCTACGTGCTCAACCCCATCACCCAGACCTACATGACGCTGCCGCCGCAGTACGGCCCCTACTCGGTCCGCGACGCCGAGGGGCGCTACGTGGGCGTGCTGGACACGCGCACCTCGCAGGGGCAGCCGCAGCTGGCGCCCCCGGCGGACCGGGGCCGCCCGGAGAGCCCCTCCTACACTGGGGTCCATGACGAATAGATCGCCCGTGAGCTCCCCGTCCGCCGCCGACGCCGCGACGGGCTCCGCCCCGGAGACCGCCTTCGCGCGTGGTCTGGGGGAGTACGTCACCGCCTCGCCCAGCCCGTTCCACGCCGTCGCCACGGCCGCCGCCGCGCTGGAGGGCGCCGGGTTCACGCGCCTCTCGGAGGCCGAGGCCTGGCCGGAAGGCTCGGGGGGCCGCTACTACGCGGTGCGCGATGGCGCCCTGATCGCCTGGGTGCTGCCGTCCCGTGCCGCGGCCGGCGTGGGCTACCGCGTGCTGGGCGCCCACACCGACTCGCCGGGCTTCAAGCTCAAGCCCCGCCCCACCACCGTCTCCCACCGCTGGTACCAGGCCGGGGTGGAGGTCTACGGCGGCGCGCTGCTGAACTCCTGGCTGGACCGGGACCTGCGCTTTGCCGGGCGTCTCGTGGTACGAGGGGAGAACGGGCCCCGCGAGGTGCTGAGCGCCACCGGGCCCGTTGCCCGGATCCCGCAGCTGGCCATCCATCTGGACCGCAGCGCCAACGAGGCCCTCACCCTCGACAAGCAGCGCCACACCCAGCCCGTGTGGGGCGTGGGGGACGCGCAGGACGCGGACGTGCTGGCGGTGCTCGCGCAGGCCACGCACGCGTCGTCGTCGGCCGGTGACCAGGCGTTTGGGACTGTGGCGCCCGAGGACATTCTGGGCTACGACATCACCGTGGCGGACACCCAGGCTCCCGAGCTCATCGGAGCGCAGTCCAACCTGCTCGCGAGCGGGCGGCTCGACAACCTGACCTCGGTGTACGCGGGACTGCGTGCCATGACCGAGCACGTGGAGGAGCTCGAGGCCGCCCCGCACGTGAGCATCCTGGCAGCGTTCGACCACGAGGAGGTGGGCTCCGAGACCCGTTCGGGCGCGGGCGGACCGTTCCTCGAGGACGTCCTGGAACGCATCGCGGCCGCCCGCGGGCAGTCGCGGGAGGAGCACCTGCGGGAGATCGCGGGCTCCGTGTGCCTCTCCTCGGACGCCGGGCACCTGGTGCACCCCAACTACGAAGGCCACCACGATCCGGTCAACACGCCTGAACCTGGTCGCGGGCCCCTGCTGAAGATCAATGCGAAGCAGCGCTACACCACGGACGCCGTGGGTGCCGCGCTGTGGGCCGGGATCTGCGAGGACGCCGGGATCGACTACCAGGAGTTCGTGGCGAACAACGACATCCCGTGCGGTTCGACCATCGGACCCATCACGGCCACCCGGCTGGGGATGCGCACGCTGGACGTGGGCGTGGGGCTGCTGTCGATGCACTCGGCTCGCGAGCTCGTCCACACCGGGGACCTGTTGGCGCTGAACGTGGCGGTTGCGAGCTTCTGGCGGGGCTGAGCCGGTCACGGGAGGACACGCGCGTTGACACCCTCGCGGCCCGCGTGATGGATTGAGCACGTAACGCCATCCAGAGCGGCCGAGAGACGTGGCTCGTCGACGCCGCAGCAACCACCCGTGTCACGGGCCGGTGCTCCCACCACGGCCGATGGACAGTGCCATGCTCCGCTGACCGGTTCGGTGACCGTCGCCTCTCCCGCGGCGGGCGACGTCCGCGCCCCGCGTGCGCGGACGTCGCCCGGGGGAGGCCCGCGCCGCCGCACGGTCCCGGGCGCGTCCCGGCCGAGGGGCACGGCGCGCGGCGCGGATCCGACGCAGGGAGCCGTCAGCGCATGAGCACCACCCAGACCACCGAATCCCCCCGCACCCGGGCCCGCGAGAGCGCAGTACGGGAGGTGGCGCAGGAGGTCGCCGCAGCCACCGCGCTGCGGGAGGCCGCCGCCGCCGGGGCCTTCGGCACGGGAAGCACCCGCTCCGGCGGCGTCGTCCCCGGGGCATTCGCGGGCGGCGTTCCCGGCGGCTCCGCGGACAGCGACCGCGCCACGGGGTTCCCGCCCGCGGGCGAGATCCCCACGCAGGAGCTGCTGCAGGTCTTCCGCCCCGTGTTCGCGCGGATCGCCGCGCGCGCGGTGGCCCGCGAGCAGGACCACGAGTTGCCGTTCGAGTGCTTCGGGTGGCTCAACGCGCTGCGGTTCGGGGCGCTGACCCTGCCGGTGGCCCGGGGCGGCTACGGCGCCACGCTCGCGCAGACGGTGGAGCTGCTCGTGGAGCTCGCCGCCGCGGACTCCAGCGTGGCCCACGTCTACCGTTCCCACCTGGGCTTCCTCGCGAGCCTGGGTGCGGGCGAGGCGGACGTATGGTTCCCGCGCATTGCCGCGGGCGAGACCGTGGGCAACGCCGCCACCGAACGCTCCGGCGCCGCGCTGGGGACCGCCGCCACGAGCCTGGCCCGATCGGAGCAGGGCGGCAGCTGGGAGCTCAACGGCACCAAGTACTACTCGACCGGGTCGATCTTCTCGGACTGGATCCAGGTCACCGCGCAGATCCCCGGCCAGCAGGCCCGATCCCACGCGCTCGTGGGCAGCGACTGGGAGGGCGTGGAGATGGTGGACGACTGGGACGGCTTCGGCCAGCAGCTCACCGGCACGGGCACCACCCACTTCCGCGGCGTCGTGGTGCCTGCGGAGAATGTGCGGAACAGGGACGGGCGCAGCACGCAGGAGACCGCGGTCTTCCAGCTGGTGCTGCTCTCGGTGGAGGCGGGCATCGCGGGGGCCGCCGCGACCGCCGCCGTGGACCTGGTGCGTGCCAGGACCCGCGGCTTCAACACGGGCAACGGCGCGGTGACCCGTGAGGACCCCCAGGTGCTGCAGCGCGTGGGCGAGCTCAGTGCCCAGGCGGCCGCCGCGCGGGCGATCGTGCTGCAGGCCGCGCGCGAGGTCGACGCCGCCGTGGGGGTGCTCGGCCAGGAGCCCCGAATCACCGATCCCGAGGAGCTGACGAACGCGTGCGAGCTCGCCGTGGCCCAGGCGCACGTGGTGGTTCCCGGGCTGGTCAAGGACGTCACGGACGGAATCTTCGACGTCCTGGGTGCCTCGGCGGTGTCCTGCTCCAAGGCGCTGGACCGGTTCTGGCGCAACGCCCGCACCGTCGCCACGCACAACCCGGTGATCTACAAGGCGCGCATCGTCGGGGACCACCGCGTCAACGGCACGCCCATGTTCGGGGTCAACGCGATCGGTGAGGTCCGCGGCTCCGCGACCTCCTGACACGCCACCGACGACGACGCCCGGTGGCCCTCCGCGGGGGGAGGTCACCGGGCGCCGTTGTGCCGGGGCAGCGCCCCGGGAGGCCTGCTAGGGCAGCTGCAGCATGGAGATGTCCGCCATGCGGGCCATCACGCGCACCACCTGGCACGAGTAGCCGAACTCGTTGTCGTACCAGACGTAGAGGACCACGGAGCTGTTGTTCACGATGGTCGCGAGACCGTCCACCACGCCGGCGCGGCGGGAGCCCACGAGGTCCGTGGACACGACGTCCGGGGAGTCCACGTAGTCGATCTGCTTGCGCAGGGGCGAGTTCAGGGACATGTCCTTGAGGAACGCGTTGACCTGGTCCTTGTCCGCCGGGGCGTTCTCCAGCTGGAGGTTCAGGATGGCCATGGACACATCCGGGGTGGGAACGCGGATCGCGTTGCCCGTGAGCTTGCCCTGCATCACGGGCAGGGCCTTGGCCACGGCCTTCGCGGCGCCGGTCTCGGTGATCACCATGTTCATGGCGGCGGAGCGGCCGCGGCGGTCGCCCTTGTGCCAGTTGTCGATCAGGTTCTGGTCGTTCGTGTAGGAGTGCACGGTCTCCACGTGTCCCTGGACGATCCCGTACTCGTCGTTGAGCACCTTGATGACCGGGGTGATCGCGTTCGTGGTGCAGGACGCCGCGGAGAGGATGGTGTCCTCCGGGGAGATGTCCTTGTCGTTGACGCCGCACACGATGTTCTTCATGTCGCCCTTGCCGGGGGCGGTGAGCAGCACCTTGCCCACGCCCTTGGCCTGCAGGTGCTGGGAAAGGCCCTCCTCGTCACGCCACACGCCCGTGTTGTCGACCACCAGGGCGTCGTGGATGCCGTACTCGGTGTAGTCGATCTCCGAGGGGGAGTTCGCGTAGATGAACTGGATCGGCACGCCGTTGGCAGTGATCACGTTGTTCTCCTCGTCCACCGTGATGGTGCCGTCGAAGGAGCCGTGCACTGAGTCGCGGCGCAGCAGCGAGGCGCGCTTGACGAGGTCGTTTCCGGGCTTCTGGCGCACCACGACGGCGCGCAGGTTCAGGCCCGTGCCGTCGTTGCGGTTGAGCAGAATGCGCGCGAGCAGCCGGCCGATGCGGCCGAAGCCGTAGAGCACCACGTCCCGGGTCTCGGCGTCGTTGCTGCCGTGCTGGCCCACGGCGGGGGCGAGCGCCTCGCGCAGGTGAGCGGCCAGGTCCGTGGCACGGGAGTCCGTGAAGCCCTGGTACAGCTTGGCGACGTCCACGTTGCAGGCGCCCAGGTCCAGGCCGCCCAGGGCCGTGACTATCTCCACCGTCCTGTCCAGGGGCAGCTCCTCGCCCAGGATGCGGCGCGCGAAGCGGTGGACCTTGATGATGTCCGTGACGGACTTGTGCACCAGGGAGCGCCCGAACACGGTGGTGACGACCTTGTTGTTGCGGTGGAGCTGCCCCACCAGGGGGACCAGCTGCTCGGCGAGGGCTTCTCGTTCGGACCAGGTGGCGCTCATGAGCAACCTTCTTCCTCGGCCCGGGACGTCGTCGTCCGGGCCGTCTTGGAGTCGCGCGACAGTGCGCGGACTGGCGGGGTGGCGCGCCTCGTGAGCGGCGCTGCTCGTCGCCGCCCAGTTTACGGGTCCGCGGGGGCGGCCCCGATCTGTGCCGCAGGATGACGCCGCCGCCCGAGCGCGACGTCGTGGACGTACGCCCCGCACATGTCGTGCCGGTGTGTGCGGTCCTCCGCAGCCGGGTCACGCGCACCCCCTTTGCTACCGTGGTGCCATGTTGACGGTGATCGGCGAGGCCCTCGTGGACGTGGTGTCCCGCAGCGGCGCAGAACCCCGCGCACACGTGGGCGGAAGCCCCATGAACGTGGCCGTGGGACTCGCCCGGCTGGGCCAGGAGGTCCAGTTCCTGGGCCGCTACGGGCAGGACGACTACGGCCACCAGGTGGTGGAGCACCTGCGCAGCAACGGTGTGGCGCTGCCGTTCGAAGCGGACGCCCGCCCCACCTCCGTGGCCCAGGCGAACCTGGACGAGCACGGTGCGGCCACCTACGACTTCCAGCTGGACTGGTCCCTGGACGTGGACACCGCGCGGATCGACGAGCTGCTGGACGGCACCTCGCTGCTGCACGTGGGCTCGATCGGCGCGATGCTCGAACCCGGCGCCACCGTCGTGGGCGAGGCCGTGGAGCGTGCGCAGCGCACCGCTCTGGTCTCCTACGACCCCAACTGCCGCCCCACGATCATCCCTGACTCCTCCGACGCGCGTGCCCGGGCGGAGCGCATCGTTGCGCTGTCACACGTGGTCAAGGCCTCGGACGAGGACCTGCTGTGGCTCTACCCGCACCGCAGCATCGAGGAGACCGCGCGCGCCTGGCTCAAGGCCGGGCCCCGTCTCGTGGTGGTCACCCGCGGCGCCCAGGGCCCGTGGGCCGTGAGCCGCGGCACCGGGCGCGACGGAGTGTCCGTCCCGGCCGCGCACGTCATTGTCGCGGACACCGTGGGTGCAGGGGACTCCTTCATGGCGGCGCTGCTCTCCGCGCTCGCGGACCGCGAGATCCTGGGTGCCTCCGCGGTCACGTCCCTGGAGGAGCTGGGTGCCGACGAGGTCACCGGGCTGCTGCTCTACGCGGCGGCCGCCGCCGGGGTCACTGTCTCCCGGGCCGGCGCGGACCTGCCCACGCGCGAGGACCTGCCCGTCACCTCCTGACCCGCCAGGCCCACCAGAGCGCACCGTGTGCGGGCCCCACACCGCTGGGCTCCGCCCCGCCCGGTCATCAGAAGCCCGATCCGCACGACGAGAGGAACACCGTCATGTACGACCGCCACCCCTACGCCGACCTGCCTGAGCTCCCCGAGTTCACCGTGACGTCCACGGACGTGACCGAGGGCGCCACGTTCGCCATGCCCCAGGTTTCCGGGGTCATGGGCGCCGGTGGAGAGGACATCTCCCCGCAGCTGTCCTGGAGCGGCGCCCCGGAGGGCACGAAGTCCTACGTGGTCACGATGTTCGACCCGGACGCCCCCACCCCCAGCGGGTTCTGGCACTGGTGCCTGTCCAACATCCCTGCGGACGTGACAGAACTGGCGACCGGGGCGGCGTCGAATCCCCCGAAGGGCGCCGTGACGCAGCGCAACGACGGCGGCACGGACGAGTACCTGGGTGCAGCCCCGCCCGAGGGCCACGGCCCGCACCGCTACATCATCTGCGTGACCGCGGCGGACGTTGCCGAGCTGGAAGTTGACGAGACCTCGAGCCCCGCCGTGGTGAACTTCAACCTCTTTACGCACGCCATCGGGCGGGCGTTCCTCACGCCCGTCTACGAAGTGGCCTGAGCGCGCGTGCCGGAGCACACGGGGCTTTCCGCACCGCCCGTCCGTCTGATCGCGAGCGACCTGGACGGGACGGTGCTCGGTCACGACTTCCGCTTCCGGCCCCGAACCGTCGCGGCCATCACCGCCGCGAGGGACGCCGGGATCCAGGTGGTCTTTGTGACCGGGCGCCCCTCGCGCTGGCTGCACCCACTGCACGAGCAGCTCGACGACGTCGGCGTGGTCATCTGCTCCAACGGCGCGGTGATCTACGACCCGGGGACCGAACGGATCCTGGAGGCGAGCGTGTTCGACGTGGCCCAGGCGCTGCCCGTGGTCGAGGACATCTCCCGAGCCTGCCCCGGCTCGCTGTTCGCCGCGGAGACCCTGGACACCGTGCACACGGACCTCGGCTGGTCCCGCACCGACCGCATGGAGGTCGAGGGCATCACGGAGGCCCCGCTCGCCGAGTCCCTGACCCCGGGCACCGAGGTGGTCAAGCTGCTGGCCAAGCTGGACGACGCCGATCCCGCCGCGTACTTCGAGCGCGTCAGGGAGATCGTGGGGGACCGGCTGTCCGTGACACACTCCGTCGCGGCCGCCCCGCTCGTCGAGATGGGTCAGCGCGGCCTGACCAAGGCGCGGACGCTCGAACGCTTCGCCGCCGAGCTCGGCGTCTCCAGCGCCGAGGTGATGGCCTTTGGCGACATGCCCAACGACCTCGAGATGCTCACGTGGGCCGGGCGCGGCTACGCGATGGCGGACGGGCACCCCGGCGTGGTCGCAACGGTGTCCCGCACGGCGCCGGCGTTCACGGAGGACGGCGTGGCGCAGGTGATCGAGCAGTACCTCGCCTCTGTGCCGGGTGACCATGTCCATGACTGCGCCGGCGAGCACGCCGGGGAGAAGGAGACCGACCGTGCCTGAGAGCCCCGCGGCGGCGCCGCGCCCCGAACGCGCCCCGGGGTCCGGGCGCCGGAACCCGGCCGCGCTGGCCCACAGGGGCTTCTCCCTGGACGGCCACGAGAACACGCTCGCGGCGTTCGAGGCGGCCGCCGAGCTCGGGTTCGTGTGGCTGGAGACGGACGTGCACACCACCCGCGACGGCGTGGTCGTGGCATTCCACGACCCCACGCTGGAGCGCGTCACGGGCACCACCGGCGCGGTCAACGACCTCACGTGGGAGCAACTGCGGGAAGTGCGCATCGGCGGCACCGAGGAGATCCCCACGCTCACCGAGCTGCTGCGAGCGCTGCCCGAGGCGTGCCTGAACATCGACGTCAAGGACGAGGCGTCCGTCGCCGCCCTGCCTGGGGTCGTGGCGCGCGAGCACGCCGCGCACCGGTTGCGCGTCACGTCCTTCTCCGAATCACGACGACGCCGCGCGCTCGCAGGGATCACCCGGCTCACCGGGCGGCGCGCCAAGACCTCCGCGGGAACGCTCGGCACAGCGGGGTTCCTCGCCGTCGCCGCGGTCGCACCCCTCACCGACAAGATCTCGCCGCGGGTCGCGCACGCGCTGTGGGCGGCTCACCGGGCGGCGTGGTCCCGCGTGGTCGCACCCTTCGACACGCTGCAGTTACCAGAGCGGCACACCGTGGAGCTGCCCCTGGGGCGGCGGGTGACCGTGCGGATCGTGACGCGGCAGTTCTTGGACCTTGCCCACCGGGAGGGTCTGCGCGTGCAGGTGTGGACCGTCAACGAGCCCGCGGACATGGACCGGCTGCTCGACCTCGGGGTGGACGGGCTGATCACCGATCGCGCGGACCTGCTCCGGGACGTGCTCCTCCGCCGGGGACAGTGGCCGCCTGATCCCCAGGACTGATGCCCAGCGCTGACGCGGGCGCGGTCCCGTGCGGCGTGGATGCGCCTGGCCGCTGCGACCCGTGACCACCCCCGGTGCAGGGCGAGGAGCGTTCGACGCGCTCCGTCAAGGTGCCACGCTTCACCCGTTCGGTGCCCCAACACGGTAGCGTGGAACGTGATCGAGGCCACGAGCGGGCTGGCGAGCACCCCGTGCGCCGCGAGGCCCGCTCCGACGAGACCAGGGAGGCCACGTGCACTGCATGCGCCAGAGCCCTGCCCTCGTCCTTCCCGCCGGTAGCCGTCTGGGCGGGGCTCGGAAGCCCTCCCGCCGCGGCGGTGCACGCCGTTCGCAGCCCGAGATCTACCGTCGTCGGCTCACCGCTCAGACGCCCGTGCGGAGACACCGCGTGGTGGCCGCGCGCCTCAGCAAGATCCCGTAGCTGGCTCTGCGCCGCTGGGCACTCCCTCCGTGGGCTGCCGCGCCCTCCCCTTCCGCCGCTCTGCGTCGCTGCCTCTGCGCACGACGACCATGCCCGCGACCACGCCGCCTGCGAGGAACCATGAATCCACTGCCACCCCCTATCCAGCCATCCGAACGTAGGGCTGCCCCCGGCCGCGCTGCGGCCCCGCACGAGGTCGCAGCGTCCCCCGCCGTGGGTGCCGTGCTGCGCTCGGCGGTGTCCCGGAGGGGATTCATGGGCCTGGGTGCCGCTGCGGCGTCGTTGGCCCTCGCCGGGTGCGGCAGTGGAAGCCAGCCCGGAGCGGGGACGGCCCGGGCCACGGGTGAACCGCAGCGCGGAGGCACCCTGCGGGTCGGAATGACCGGGGGCGGCGCGTCCGACAGCCTGGACGCCCATGCACCCGTGGTCACCGCGGACGGCGGGCGCGTGATGGGGCTGTACGACCGGCTCTACGAGTTCGACCCCGACTACCAACTGGTCCCCGGCCTGGCGGAATCCGCAGAGCCCCGCAAGGGCGGGCGCGAGTGGGTGTTCCGGCTGCGGGAGGGCGTGCGCTTCCACGACGGCAGGCCCCTCACGCCCCAGGATGTGGTGGCCACGTTCGAGCGGATCACGGACCCCGACGATCCCAAGACCGGTGCCTCCGCTCTCGCTCTGCTCGAGCGCACCGTGGCGGTGGACGAGCGGACGGTGCGGTTCGAGCTGAAGGAACCGGACGCGTCCCTGGTGGACTCGATCGCCCAGAACTCGATGGGAATCGTGCCCGCGGACTACGATCCCGCCAAGCCCGTGGGCACCGGGCCGTTCACCCTCGGCTCGTTCGAGCCCGGCCAGGTGACCGTGCTCAAGCGCAACCCGGACTACTGGAGCGAACCGCCCTACGTGGACGAGGTCCATCTGCTGAACTTCAACGACCAGGACGCCCTGGTCAACGCGCTGCTCTCCACCCAGGTGGACGTGGTGGGTCAGCTGCCGCTGGCTCTGGTGGACGTGGTCAACACGGACCCGCGGTTGCACACGGTGCTCTCCGAGACGGGCAACTGGCTGCCGTTCACCATGCGCGTGGACACCGCCCCGTTCGACGACGCCCGGGTGCGCGAGGCATTCCGGCTGGTGGTGGACCGCGGGCAGATGGTGGAGCAGGTCTTCTCCGGCCACGGCACGGTGGGCAACGACATGTACTCGCCGTTCGACCCCGGCACGCCCACGCTGCCGCAGCGAACGCGGGACATCGCGAAGGCGAAGAAGCTCCTGGCAGAGGCGGGCCATCCCGCCGGTCTGGAGGTCGAGCTGGTCACCGCCCCCATCCAGTCGGGCGCCGTGGAGGCCGCCCAGGTCTTCGCGGAGCAGGCGGCCGAGGCTGGGATCACCGTGAAGCTGCGCCGCGTGGACAGCACCACGTTCTTCGGAGACGGGTACTTGAAGTACCCCTTCTCGCAGGACTTCTGGTACACCCGCAACTTCCTGTCCCAGACAGCGCAGGGCACCGTTCCGGGAGCCCCGTTCAACGAGACCCACGAGGCGGACCCGGAGTTCCGGGCCCTGTACAAGAAGGCCCGAGCCACGATGGACGAGAAGCAGCGCAACCAGCTCATCCAGGACGCGCAGAAGGTGCTCCACGACCGGGGCGGATACATCGCGTGGGGGTTCTTCAACCAGGCGGACGCCTACCAGAACTACGTGGGCGGTGGCTTCGGCCACCGCATCGGCATGCCCGTGTGCGGGTTCCACATGCGCCACCTGTGGATCGACCAGGAAGGGAAGTGATCGTGTGACCGCCATGATCCTGAAACGGCTGGGGGTCTCCGTCTTCGTGCTGCTGGCGGTGTCCCTGCTGGTGTTCATGTTCACCCTCCTGCTCCCGGGCGATCCGGCCCAGGCGATCCTGGGGCAGCAGGCCACCCCGGAACGGCTGGCCGCGCTGCGCGAGCAGCTGCAGCTCAACGATCCCTGGTACGTCCGCTACCTCACGTGGCTGGGCGGGCTGTTCGTGGGAAACCTGGGAACCTCCGCGGCCACGGGCGGCTCCGTGAACGCCCTGCTGGCCAGCAAGGTGTCCGCCTCCCTGGTGCTGATGGTGATCGCAGCCGTGATCGCGATCCCCGTGGGCCTGCTGCTCGGCACATGGTCCGCCATGCGCCAGGGCCGCGCCTCGGACCAGGCGCTCACCGGCCTCTCGCTCGTGCTCGCGGCCCTGCCCGAGTTCGTGATCGGCGTGGTGCTGACCACCCTGCTCTCCACCACGGTGTTCAGGCTGCTGCCCTCGGTCACCATGGCGGCACCCGGCACGCACGTGTGGGACCGGCCCCTGCAGCTGGTGCTGCCGTCCCTCACCCTGATCCTCGTGGTCGTGCCCTACATGATCCGCATGACCCGCACCACCATGATCGACGTCCTCGACTCCGGGTACGTGGAGATGGCCCGGCTCAAGGGCCTGCCCGAGCGCCAGGTGGTCTTCAAGCATGCCCTGCCGCACGCCGTAGGGCCCGTGGCCCAGGTGGTGGCCATGCAGCTCGCGTGGCTCGCCGGGGGCATTGTGGTGGTCGAGTTCCTCTTCCGCTACCCCGGACTCGGCCAGGCCATGGTCGATGCCGTGAACACCCGTGACGTGCAGGTGGTCCAGGCGCTGTCCATGATCATCGCCGCGTTCTACGTGGTCGTGAACCTGATCGCGGACGTGATCGGGATCCTCGCCAACCCCAAGCTGCGGACGGAGTCCCACTCATGAGCGCGCAGGACAGGACGAGCCACCCGCCCCGGCAGACCCGGGGGACTTCGGCGGCGAGCGACGTCGTCGTGGCCGAGGACGCCCTCGCAGCAGGCGACGGCGCCGGGGGCGGCCTCGGCGCCGCCACCGGCTCGGGGGACGCCGGAACGGCCCCGGACTTCGACCACTCCGAGTCCCGGGGGGACGCCCGTCCGGCGTCCTTTGCGCGGCGCGTGCTCTCCCAGCCCGTTGCGAAGCTGGGCTTCGTGCTCACCGGGATCGTGCTCGTGCTGGCCGTGCTGGGGCCCTTCGTGGTGCCGGCGTGGACCGGGCACACCCCCAACTCGTTCGCGGGCAAACCGTTCCAGGGCGGCGTCTTCGGCACCGACAACCTGGGCCGTGACGTGCTCTCCCGCTTCCTGGCCGGCGGCTGGCGGCTGCTGCTGTACTCGGCGCTGGCCACCGTGCTGGGCGTGGGGCTGGGTGCCGTGCTGGGCATGCTCGCCGCGTTCCGCGGGGGCTGGCTGGATGCGCTGATCATGCGCTGCGGGGACGTGCTGCTGGCCATCCCGCAGCTCGTGTTCGCCCTGCTGGCCGTGACCGTGCTGGGTCCGCAGGGGTGGGTGCTCGTGCTCGTGATCGGCGTGACCCACGCACCGCGCGTGGCCCGCGTGATCCGCGCTGCCAGCGCCGGGGTGGTGGCCGAGGACTACGTGCTCGCCTCCCAGATGTACGCCGTGCCGCAGTGGAAGATCCTGACCCGGGACCTGGTCCCCAACATCATGGGCCCGCTCATGGTGGAGGTGGGGCTGCGCCTGACCTACTCGATCGGTGCGGTGGCCTCGCTGTCCTTCCTGGGTCTCGGCATGCAGCCGCCCACCCCGGACTGGGGTCTGATGATCAACGAGAACCGGATCGCCCTGTCCCTGCAGCCCTGGGGCGTGATCCTTCCCGTGCTCGCGATCGCGGTGCTCACGGTGGGCACCAACCTCATTGCCGACGCCGTGGCCGGCGCCTCGGCGGGGCGGGTCGCCTCCACGGGACCGCGGCGTTCCCGGCGGAGAGCGGCCGAGCAGGCGGCGTCGAACGGCGCTGAGAGTCCCGCGGGCGGCACGGGCAGCGCAAGAGGTACGGGCCGGGCAGACGGGGCAGGCCGCTCGAGCAGCGCAGACGCCGCGGGCGCCGCAGATGTCGGGGACACCGGGGAGAAGAGGTCGTGATGAGGAAGTCAGAGCAGAGGGCCCGCGCCGAGGGCCGCGCGTCCGTCGTTCCGAGGGCCACGGTGGAGACCGCGATCGCGGTGGAGCACCTGAGCCTGGGTGTCGTGGACGGCGGGCTGATCCTGGACGACGTCGGTTTCCGGCTGCGCCCCGGGCGGATCCTCGCCCTCGTGGGGGAATCCGGGTCCGGCAAGACCACAGCGGCGCTCGCGTGCATGAACCACCTGCGCTCTGGGCTGGAGCTGCGCGGCGGCACCGTGGAGCTGCAGGAGGGGGCGTCCCGGTTCCACCGCAAGGCCGTGGACCTGCTGACGCTGTCCGAGAAGCAGATGCGGCAGCTGCGCGGTGGCACTATCGCCTACGTGCCACAGGACCCGGCGCTGTCCCTGAACGGGTCGCTGCGCGTGGGGGAGCAGATCGCGGAGGTGTTGCGCGCCCACGAGTTCGGCCGCAACGCCCGCGAACGCGACGCCCGCGTGGCCGAGGTCCTCAGCGAGGTGGGTCTGCCCAGCGACAGCGCGTACCAGCGCCGCTTCCCGCACCAGCTCTCCGGCGGGCAGCAGCAGCGCATCGGCATCGCCATGGCGTTCGCGTGCCGCCCCGCGGTCATCATCCTGGACGAGCCCACCACCGGTCTGGACGTGGCCACCCAGGACCTCGTGCTCAAGACCATCTACCAGCTGACCACCAAGCACGACGTCGCCGGGCTCTACATCACCCACGACCTCGCCGTGGTTGCGCAGGTCGCCAACGACGTCGCCGTCATGCTGCACGGGCGGATTGTGGAGGACGGTCCCGCGGAACAGATGCTGCGCCACCCGCAGCACGCGTACACGCGTTCGCTGCTCAGCGCCGTTCCCGACATGCAGGGTGCCCGGGACATGGGCGGCGGCCCCGCTGTCAGCCCTCTCGCCTCCGTGCGGGCGCCGTGGGACGACGGCCGTTCCGCGGCCACCCACTTCACCGCAGACAACACCACGTCCACGCCCTGCGCCGACACGTCCGACCATGGCCCGGCACCTTCTGAGCAGGATGCTGCTGCCGGGGAGGCCCCAGCCCCGACCGCACGTGCGGTGACGCGCGAGCGGGGCGCGGGCGGCGTCGTCGTGCCCGGGCAGGAGCACGAACCGGTCGTGCGGTTGCGGGACCTGCGCATGGCCTACGGGCAGGCGGTGATCCTGGACGGCATCAACCTGGAGCTGGAGGCCGGACAGACCACGATGCTGCTGGGTGAGTCCGGGTCCGGCAAAACCACCCTGTCCCGCAGCGTGGCGGGTCTCAACGACGACTACACGGGAGACGTGCTGCTGGACGGCGAGGTGCTTGCGCCCAGCACGCGGCGGCGCAGCAACGAGCAGCGCCGCCGGATCCAGTACGTCTTCCAGTCTCCGTTCTCGTCCCTGAACCCGCGGCGCAGCATCGGCGACTCGCTGCAGGTGCCGCTGCAGCTGGGTGGCGGGATGAACCGGGGGCAGCGCCGGGCGGCGGTGGCGGACGCGCTGGACGCGGTGCGGTTGGGGCGCAGCTACATCGACCGCCGTCCAGGAGAGCTCTCCGGCGGTGAACGGCAGCGCGCCGCCGTGGCTCGTGCCCTGGTGAACGCCCCGTCCGTGCTGGTGTGCGACGAGATCACCTCCGCGCTGGACGTCTCCGTGCAGGCCTCGGTGATCGAGCTGCTGCGCGAGCTGCAGCACGAGCGCGGGCTGGCCATGCTGTTCGTGACCCACAACATCGCGCTCGCTCGGCACATCTCGCACAAGCTCGCCGTCCTGGAACGCGGCAAGCTGGTGGACTACGGCCCCACGGACACGGTCCTGCGCAACCCCCGCCATGCGTACACGCGCTCGCTGCTGGAGCACGTGCCCACGCTGGAGGAGGTCGGCTGAGCACAGGGGTCCTCCCGGGGCGCGCGGTGCCGCCCGAGGGTGGACGCCACGGGTGGCCGGGTGCATGGCGTGGATCCGAGGTGTGGAGATACCGTTCCAGGTGCCCCGGGGCGGGTATGGCCACACCTCAGGTTCGGGTGCCGTGCGAGGTGCCCCGCCGTGCCACCCGGAGTGCGAGGGGCAGACGCCCGAACGTCTGAGGCACGACACGACGGCGGTTCCGGCCCGAGGGCGGGCGCGTCGCGCCTCAGAAGTTGCCGCAGCACGTCGGCAGTGGACTTGAGGCTGTCGGTGGGTGGCCGCATGCGGGCCAGCTCTGCACCTCAGATTCGGCCGGGGGCGACGACGCCGCGCGCCTCCCGCGGGCCCGTGTCTTCGTCCGTGCGCTGCGCCACCGCGATCAGCTCCGCGGCCAGGCCCCGGGTGCGTCGCGGGCCTCCCCACAGTGCGCGCAGTTCCCTCGTGAGGTGCAGCTCGGTGGGCACCTGCACGAGTGTTCCGGCGGCCACCGCCTCGTCCACTGCCAGTCGGCTCAGCACCGCGGGGGCCGCCCCCGACTGCACACTCACCCGCACCGCCGCGTTGCTCGGCATCTCGAACAGGGACACCGCCGGCTGCCCGAGTGCCAGGTCCAGGGCGGTGCGCGTGCCGGATCCGGCCTCGCGGGTGATCAGCGCGGCAGCGGCGAGTTCCGCCGCGGTGACGGGGCGGTCGCACCGGGCCCACGGGTGCTGCGGGTGGGTCACGAGCACCAGCTCGTCCCGTGCCACAACCTCGTGGTGCATGTCCTGCGGCGGATCGGGGCTCTCGATAAACCCCACGTCCGCGGCTCCCTCCCGCAGGTCCTGCACCACGTCCTGGGAGTTGTGCACGGTCACCTTCACGCGCGAGTCCGGGTGAGTGCGCCGCAGCTCCGCCAGCCAGCGGGGGAGCAGGTGCTCGGCGACGGTCTGACTGGCGGAGACCCGCAGCGGAGCGGCGCGGGATGCGTCGTGCGCGAGGAGGGACACGCCGTCGGCGAGACGCCGGGCCGCGTCCACCACGTCCCGCGCCCACTCGGTGACCACCAGGCCGTCCGGGGTGAGGGTGGAGCCGCGGGTGGAACGGTGCAGCAGGGTGACGCCCAGGGAGCGTTCGAGGCGCGCCATGGACCGGCTGGCGTTCGGCTGGGCCGTGCCCACGACGCGCGCGGCCGCGGCGAGGCTGCCGTGGTCGGCCACGGCGACCAGCAGCTCGAGCGCGGTGACATCCGGCCATGTGGACACATCCAGAGGATATATCGGCCATGCCAGTTTGCGGGCTACCGGTGGGCTGCGCGGCCGGGGGATTCTGAACCCATGTCCGCACTCCACAGCTGTTCAGCACCCCTCGACCTGCCCGCAGCGCTCGACGCCCGCGTGAAGGGCTCCGCCGCTGCCGACGACGCCGCCTCCCACTCCCTGCGCGGCTCCGCCTCGACGACGTCGGCCACACCGGACTCCCTGACAACGGGCGACGGCGCGGCGAACTCCGCCGGGCGACGTCGTGCGGACTCCGCCACCGGTCCCCGCGCCACCGTTACCCCGCCCGGGCCGCAGTGGTACGGGTCCCTCATGGGCACGGGCATCGCCGCGACCCTGACCCAGACGCTCGGCGGGGACCTGCCGGGTGGCCGGGCGCTCGCCGTCGTGCTGCTGGTGGTCGGGTGGGTGGTGTTCGCGGGGCTGACAGTGGCCTTCGGGCTGCGGATCGCCCGCCGCCCCGCCGTCTTCGCGGAGACCATCCGGGACATCCCCGTGCTGGCCGCGTGGGGCATGGTGTCCATGGGGGTGCTTTCGATCGGCTCTGCGACCTCCACCGTGGTGCCCGCCCACTGGCCCACGCTCGCCGGGGCGGCGTGGGCCGTCGACGGCGTGCTGTGGAGCGTGGGCACCGTGCTGGGGATCCTCACAACCCTGGGGTTCGCGGCGCGGCTGATCGGCCGTGAGGTCGGTGCGCCCACCACGGCATGGGGCCTGCCCATCGTGCCGCCCATGGTCTCCGCGACCACCGGCGCCGCGCTCGTCCCGCACCTGCAGACCCGGCCCGTCCAGCTGCTGCTGGTGATCGTCACGGTTGGGTGCTTCTTCCTGGCCCTCGTGCTGGGGTTCGTGGTCTTCTCGGTGGCCTACCACTACCACTGGCGGGTGGCGGAGCTGCCGACCGCTGCGGCGACGAGTGCGTGGATCCCGCTGGGCGTGGTCGGGCAGTCGACGGCGGCCGCCCAGGCCATCGCCGTGCAGGCCGAGCACTTCGTGCTGCCGCAGGACGTGGGCACGCTCGGGCTGGTGGCGAACGTCTACGGGATCGCGATGCTCAGCTGCGGCGTGCCCCTGATCGTGTGGGCCACCGTGGTGACCGTGCGCGGGTTCCGCCGGGGGATGCCGTTCTCCCCGGGCTGGTGGGCGCTCACGTTCCCCATCGGCACGGTGTGCCTGGGCCTGCACGGGCTCGAGGGCGGCACGGGAGTCCGGGCGTTCGGCATCGCCTCGGACCTCGTCTGTCTCGTGCTGCTGGGCACGTGGACGCTGTGCACGGTCGCCACGGTCAGGGCCGTGTGGTCGCGCCGGCCCGCGGCGGGGTAGGGCAGGAGCGGGAGGGTGACGACGCTGGGCCCCTGGCTCCCTGCCCTACCGGGCGCCTGCGCCGAATCACCGTCCGCCTTCTTGCAGGAGGGCCCGGCTCGCTCCCGGACGCTCGCAGCGGCGACGAGAAGGGGGCCGGGGCCGGCCACCCGCACCGGACGACCCACGGGCAGGCGGCCGCGGGCTCGAGCCGGGCGGGTGACGTCGTGCCCGGCGTGTGACGCCCACGACACCCCTGGTTAGCATGGGGAGCATGAAGGCAACCGAAGAATCGTTCGTCCGCGCCGAGATACAGGGCCACACCGGGGTGCTCACGCTGACCCGGGGCAAGGCCCTGAACGCGCTGAACCGCAGCATGTACCACCAGCTCGTCAACGCGCTGCAGGTGTGGCGTGACGACCCCGCGATCACCGAGGTGGTCGTGCGCTCGGAGCTGCCCAAGGCGTTCTGCGCGGGTGGTGACATCAAGGAGGTCCGCACCGCCGCGCTGGAGGGCCACGAGGACGAGATCCGGGACGCCTTCGGCACCGAGTACGCCATGAACGCGATCATCGCGAACTACCCGAAGCCGTACGTCGCAGTGATGAACGGGATCGTGATGGGTGGTGGCATGGGGCTCTCGGTCCACGGCTCGCACAGGATCGTCACGGAGACCACGCAGATGGCCATGCCGGAGACCGCGATCGGCTTCTTCACGGACGTGGGGGCCAGCTGGTTCCTGCCGCGCGTCACTCGCGGCGCCGGGGCGACGATCGACAACGACGCCGCGCGCCGCGAATCCCTCGCCGTCGCCCGCTACCTGGGGCTGGGAGGCGCACGTTTCAACGGTGCGGACGCGATCGCCCTGGGGCTGGCGGACACGTACATCGACTCCGCGGACGTGGACGCGTTCGTGGCGACGGTGCTGTCCGACGGGGTGGATGCCGCGGTGTCCTCGTTCGGCAAGGACGCCCCGTCCTCGAAGCTGCTCGGGCTCTGGGACGAGATCCTGCAGCGCTACTCCGGCGAGACCCTGGAGGAGGTCGTGGCGCAGGCCGGGTCCGAGTTGGACGGCATGAGCCCCACCTCCCTGGCCCGTGTGTTCGAGCTCCTGGAGCGCGGCTCGGTGGACGGGGACGTGGTCTCCTGTCTGGAGCGGGAGCTGCGCATGGCGGAGGACACCGCAGTGGGCCACGACTTCATCGAGGGCGTGCGCGCCATGGTGGTGGACAAGGACAAGAACCCGCAGTGGGATCCGGCCACCGCCGCGGAGGTGGACCTGGACCGCATCCGCTCGGTCGCGGACGAGAAGACGGAACTGCCCATCCGGGTGTGATCCGGCCGGTCCCTTCCGAGCCTCCCTGGAACGCTGACGCCCCGCACACGAGAGAGTTCGCGGGGCGTCGTGCTGCTCCGGGGGCGGGATCGTGGCCTTGGACGGTTGAGCAGCTGGCGTCCCGCGGCGACTAGTTCACGAGTTCATACCTCACGATGTGGTGCTAGCTGTACTGACCGGGGACGTTGGTCAATCGTGAGAACGGCGGTTGGTTGCCGCAGGCCGTGTGGGGCCGGTGGTGGTTGTCGTAGTCCAGCCGTCGAGCTCGTCCCGGCGTTCGGCTTCGGAGGCGTAGCAGCGGGCGTAGGCCCAGCCGTCGGCCAGGGTGCGGTGGAATCTCTCGATCTTGCCGTTGGTCTGCGGCCGGTAGGGCCTGGTGCGTTTGTGCTTGATCCCGAGTTCGGCGCAGGTGTCGCGCCACAGGTGGGAGCGGTAGGCACCGCCATTGTCGGACAGGACCCGTTCGACGGTGACGCCTCGCTGGTTAGACCACTCGACGGCCCGGGCCAGTACGCCGGCTGCGGTGAGTGCCGTTTCGTCGTCGTGGATTTCGGCGTAGGCGACGCGGGAGTGGTCATCGGTGACGGTGTGGACGTAGGCCTTGCCCATCAACGGGTCCCGGTCCTTGTTCCGGGGCTTGCCCTGTGTGGCGGCCCGGTTCTTCTCGCCTTGCTGTCGGCCGACGTAGCGCCAGCCTCCGCCGTCGGGGATGTTGCCGAGCTTCTTCACGTCGACGTGGAGCATCGCGCCGGGGTGGTCGTGCTCGTGACGACGGACGGGTTCCCCCGTTGCGCGGTCGACATGTGAGAGCCGGTTCAAGCGGGCATCGACAAGGTTCCGGTGGACCGTCGATGGCGCGATCCCCAGCCGACTGGTCAACGGGACTGGTCCTTAGCGGAGACGCAGCCGGAGCTGGATGCAGCGTTGGGTCGTATTCGTATCGGTCCTGTTCGGCGAGTGGCGCGGTCGCGACGAGCGGTCCTGCATGGTCTCGCCCGCTCGGTACCGGTCTGCCCAGCGCTTCACCGTGGACCACGAGACCTGGAAGCGGGCAGCGACCTCGCTAATCGGCCAGCCATCATCCACGACGAGCTGGCCGACGATCAGGCGGCGGCGTGGGGTCAGTGCAGCATCGGGGTGGGACATGGACGTCCTCCAAGGTGTGATGGGCGGCCACCTCACGGTGGCCGCCCATCACAAGCGCCCCGCCGCGGAGCAACCGACGGAGAGTGTCAGTTGTTCTGGTTGCTCATTTCTGCGGCCCAGGCATCAACCCGGCGAGCTGATTCCTCATCGCTGAGGTCCTCGACGCGCGTCATCACCGACCACCGGATCCCGAACGGATCGCGGATGCTCCCGTAACGGTCACCAGAGACGAAACCCGTCACAGCCTCGCGCAGCACAGCGCCGCGAGCGACCGCGGTCTCAACGACCCTGTCCACGTTCGCGACGTATATGCCGAGGGAGAACGGCGCGTCTTCGGCCTCCGGATCCAGCGCCCGCAGGTGATAGGCCTCCATCGCCGGCCCCAGTTGGAGGCGACCACACCCGAAGTCGAGCTCCGCGTGGATGATCATCCCCTCCATCTCGGTGGAGTTCAGTACGCGGGCACCGAATACGTTCGTGTAGAACTCCAATGCAGCCTTCGGATTCTTGAGCGCAACGAAGGGAGTCAGGCTGGAGAAGCCCTTGGGGCGACCGTTGTCGGTGTACTTGCCATGGGCGGGGGAAAATGGTGCCGTCGTCATGATCTGGACACTAGGGGCCAGTGACGTGGGTGGTCTTGTAGATTCCTGCCATGACCGCCACGTCTGACGTCAGTGGACGGGGTCCCTTGTTCCCAGCGGAGCTACCCTCGGATTTCGCCCGGATTCCACCAGGTCACCAGGACCTGGTGGCCTGGTGGTGGACCAGCACCTGGGACCTTCCCTCGGGGTACCACTCGTCGCAAGAACTCCTGGCCTTTCCTGCGAGCAACCTCGCCTTCGAAAGGGAGCACGTGCGATTCTGGGGCCCCACCACGCGGCGCTCCACACGAGTCCTGGTCGGGCAGGGATGGGTGCTTGGCGCCCTGCTGCGCCCCGCGGCAGTGCCCGCCTTCACCCAGCAGCCGGCGACCTGCCGCGACGACTCCCTCCCTGTCGCGGCACCGCAACTGCACGAAACAGTTCGGGCATCAGACAGCAACCTCGCCGATGTCGTCGACAAGGTCGAGACGTGGCTTGAAGGCCATGTGGGTCCGCTGACCGACGAGGCTCACCAAGCCAACCGATTGGCCGACCTTGCCATCACAGACTCCACCATCGCCACGGTGCAAGATCTCGCGGACGCCCTGGGGATCTCGACCCGGACGGTCAACCGCCTCACCACGAAATACGTGGGCCTGTCGCCCTACACCATGATCCGCCGGCGCCGCCTCCAAGAGGCGACCGAATGGATCCGTGGCAATCCGGATGAAGCGCTGGCCGATGTCGCAGTCCGCTACGGCTTCGTCGATCAGGCACACCTGAGTCGTGAAGCGCGCACCCTTCTTGGACTGACCCTTACGGACTACCGCGTGCGCACGATCAGGCCGTGACGATACGCACCTAGCCTCAATCAACGTGTCCGGTCAGTCCAGCTAGCCACCGGTCTTCTCCTGCCCGAGAGGGAACGTCACGTGCTTCCCCGGCGTCGTGGCTGGGCGGCGTGGCCGTCGGGAGGAGCGGTGCCTCAGCCCAGGGGTGACGGGCTCTGCGAGGTGTCCGGGGTGAGCGGGTCCGAGCCCACGGAACCGCGTGCCCGGGCGATGCCCGCCATGAGGTGGTAGACCACCAGGGCCGCGGCGGTGCCCAGGGCGATGCCCGCGAAGTCGAGCCCGGCGAAGGACCAGGTGTAGTCGCCGATGCCCACGATCATCGCGATCGCTGCTGTGGTGAGGTTGACCGGGTTGGAGAAGTCCACGCGGTTCTGCACCCAGATCCGTACGCCCAGCATGCCGATCATGCCGTAGAGCACGGTGGCCGCGCCGCCCAGCACGCCCTGGGGGACTGTCGCGACCGCCGCGCCGAACACGGGAGTGACACTGAGCAGGATCGCCACGAGGGCGGCCACCCAGTACGCGGCGGTCGAGTAGACCCGGGTGGCGGCCATGACGCCGATGTTCTCCGCGTACGTGGTGGTGCCGGAACCGCCGCCGGAGCCCGCGATCATGGTGGCCAGACCGTCCGACATGATGGCGCGGCCGGTGTACGGATCGAGGTCGTCACCGGTCATCAGCGCCACGGACTTCACGTGCCCGATGTTCTCCGCGACCAGCACCAGGATCACCGGGATGAACAACCCCGCGAGGTTGAGGTGGAACTCCGGCGACTGGAAGTGGGGGAGGCCGAAGAGCCCCTGCGCGTCCCACGCGGCGCGGATCGAGGTGAAGTCCACCTCACCGCGGATCACGGCGGTGACGTAGCCAATTGCCACGCCCAGGAGGATGGACAGGCGGCCCAGCAGGCCGCGGAACAGCACGGAGATGAGGATGATCGAACCGAGTGTCACCAGCGCGGTGACGGGCGCGGCGGTGAAGTTCTCCTTGGCGGACGGTGCCAGGTTGAAGCCGATGAGCGCCACGATGGTGCCCGTGACCGCCGGCGGCATGAGCTTCTGCAGCCACCCTGTGCCCGCGATCTGCACGAGCAGCCCGATCAGGAACAGCGCGGCACCGGCCATGATCACGCCGCCGAGCGCGCCGCCCGGGCCGTACTGGTTCACGGACGCGGTGATCGGGGCGATGAACGCGAACGAGGACCCCAGGTAGCTGGGCACCCGCCCCGCCGTGATGACGAGGAACAGCACCGTGCCGATGCCCGAGAAGAACAGCGTGGTGGCCGGCGGGAAGCCCGTGAGCAGCGGCACCAGGAACGTGGCACCGAACATCGCCACCACGTGCTGCGCACCGATCGAGATGGTCCGCGGCCACGCCAGCCGCTCCCGCGGGGTCACCACGTCTCCGGGTGCCACGTGCCTGCCGTCCCCGTGCAGGCGCCAGTTCAGGCCCAGGCGGTCGACGATGCCCCCGCGCCGAGCGGGCGCATCCGTCTTGTCCCGTGCGGAGCCGAGCTTTGTCTGCGGCGGCTCATGCGACTCGCTGGGCTGGGGTTGAGGTGGCTGGGGCGGGGGCACAGACGAACTCATGGGGGCTCCTTGTCGACGGCGGCCCGGACCTGCCGCCCACGGAATTCTATTCGGTACTGGTCGCTACCGGTCTGTCTGCGGCGGCGCCCGGCGCGTTCTGCCGGCCCGGTGCGGCGGGGTGCCGGGCAGCCGCGTGCACCCCGCCGCACCGGACTGGTGCCGGGACGGTGAGCGCGGCGCAGGGCTCGTCAAGCTGCGGTGCCCCGCAGGAAACGGAAGAGGCGTGCGGGAGGTGGCCGTGCGGCGTCGTCGCCCCCTGGCGGGAAACCTACGGGCGAGTAAGGTTGGTGACGAGGGCCACGCCCGTGGTCCCTGGACTCGCGGGAGACCGCCTCCTGCGGGGAGACTCACGAGGAAGTGGGAGAACCCATCATGGCTGAGCTGCAGAACCTCACCGTCATCGGATCCGGAGTGCTCGGGTCCCAGATCGCGTTCCAGGCGGCGTACTTCGGCAAGACCGTGACCGTGTACGACATCAGCGAGGAGATCCTCGGGGCACTGCCCGGCAAGTGGGAGAAGCTGTCCCTGCTGTACACGCGGGACATGGCGGCCACCCCCGGGCAACTGGAGGCGGCCAAAGCCCGGTTGAGCGGCACCACGGATCTCGAGGCGGCCCTGCAGGACGCGGACATCGTGATCGAGGCGGTGCCCGAGAACCTGGAGCTCAAGAAGAAGGTGTGGTCCCAGATCGGTGCGGCCGCGCCGGAGAAGACCGTCCTGTGCACCAACTCCTCCACGCTGCTGCCCAGTGACATTGCCGAGTCCACAGGCCACCCGGAGCGGTTCCTGGCGCTGCACTTCGCCAACGAGGTGTGGCGCAACAACACCGCTGAGGTCATGGGGCACGCGGGCACGGACCCCGCGGCAGTGCAGGCCGTCCTGCAGTTCGCGGAGGAGATCGGGATGGTGCCGATCCACATCAAGAAGGAGCAGGCGGGCTACATCCTCAACACCCTGCTGGTGCCGTTCCTGACGGCGGCATCGCACTTGTGGGTCAACGACATCGCACAGGCCGAGGACATCGACAAGACCTGGCGCACCGCCACCGGTTCTCCCCTGGGCCCCTTCCAGATCCTGGACCACGTGGGCATGGAGACCTATTACCAGATCAACATGAATGCGGGGACCGAGGAGTCCCAGCGGGTTGCGGAACGCGTGAAGCGGGAGTTCATCGACCAGGGTCACATGGGGCGCAGCTCCGGGCAGGGGTTCTACACGTACGAGTGATGCCCCGGCCGAGCCCCGGCGCGGAGCCGCACGCGGCCGCGGCCCACGCCGGGCAATAACGGAGCACAGGCAGATCTGAGCGCCATTTTCTGTGTTCGCTCCGCTATGGCACGTCTCCTGCGGGACTCATTCCGCCGCAGCGGCCCTGCAGGCGGGCGCGTCCCCGTCGCACGGCCTGACGACGCCGCAGGGTGACCCCTCGCGCGCGGCCGACGGCGCGGCGTCGCCGGGTGTCGCGGCACCCGAAGCGACTTCGGACGGGAGCCCGGACGCGGTCCCGAGAACGGCCCGAGCGGCGTCGCCTCCGTCTGCCGTCCCCGGCGCGAACGCCGAGGGGCGCACCCTTGGGGACGTCCCCGGCGGGCCGCTAGCCTGAACCCGTGCACCCCGCAGAGCTGAGCCCGGCCACCCAGGACTACCTGAAGACCATCTGGCGGCTGGGCGAGTGGGAGCCGGAGCGGGTGACCACCACGTCGCTGGCCGCGCGCATGGGCCTGGCGGCCTCCACCGTCTCGGAGGCGCTGAAGAAGCTCACCGCACAGGGCCTGGTGACCCGGCCCGCGTACGGGGTCGTCGAGCTCACCGAGCAGGGGCGGGACGTGGCCGTGCACATGGTGCGCCGCCACCGCATCCTGGAGATGTTCCTGGCCACCGAGCTGGGCTACGCGTGGGACGAGATCCACGACGAGGCCGAGGTCCTCGAGCATGCCGTCACCGACCGATTCATTGACCGTGTGGACGCCAAGCTCGGCCACCCGTCCGAGGACCCGCACGGGGATGCGATCCCCTCACGGGACGGGGTGGTCACCCCCGCCCCGGCCGTTCCGCTCGCGGACGTCACCCACCCGGAGCCCGTGCGGGTCACGCGCGTCTCGGACGAGAGCCCCGAGACCCTGCGGGTGCTCGCCGAGGCGGGGATCCAGCCGGGCGCGGTGCTGCGGGTGCTCCCGGGCCCGGCCCGCAGCGCCACGGTGCAGGTGCGGGTGGCCGGTGGGGGCACGACGCCGGAAGGTGGCCTTCTCGGGGACGGCTCGCCAGCCGATCGGCAGACGCAGACCTCTCCCGGTACCCAGGGCGCGGACGTGACCTGGGGTGACGCCCTGGAACTCGGCATCCTCATGGCGGAGGCCGTCTGGGTGCAGGCCCTCACCCACGCGGGCTGAACGGGACGGCCGCTCGCCGGGCCGGCTGCGGACAGCATCAGCCTCGCGCTGGACCGGTCGATGCCTCCCCGGGCAGCAGGGTTCTCTGCCGTGTCCGGCGCCGCCGCGGGCCCACAAGGTGAACAGCAGGTGACCGGAACATGTCCTACCCTTGAAAAAACACGAACTCGAACGCGACGGCACACCATGCCCGGGCCGCGGCGGTGCGGGCTGGCACCGGATGATCCAGGAACACGAGGTCCAGACATGTCCGAGGGTTTTCTGCGCGTGGGCAGGCGAGTGGGCCGCTGGACGGGTCGCGGGCTCTGCTACGGCCTGATCTGGCTGGGACTGACCCTGCTCGCGGCGGGCGGGATCATCCGGCACTACTGGGGCCAGATCTCGGTGGGGCAGATGCGCATGAACCTGATGTCCGTGCAGGCAGACGGTGGCGGCGGGTCCGTGGTGTGGATCTCCGTGCTGGTCATCGGGGTACTTCCCCTCCTGGTCACCGTGGGCATCGCCTTCGCGCGTCGGGCGTGGGTCCGCAGAGCACGACGCGCGCAGGGCACCCGGTCGTCCCGCGGCGTCGTGCGCTCGGCCTCCGCCGTGACCGTGGCGGCGGTGTTCGTGGCCGGGAGCACGAGCTTCGCGTCCGCGGTGGACCTGCCCCAGTACGTCAAGGCCGTGAAGTCCCCTCACGACATCGGCTCCACGTACGTCCAGCCCACCATCACGAGTGACGCGGACAAGCGCAACCTGGTGGTCATCTACCTGGAGTCCGGGGAGGCCACGCTCGCGGACGACCAGCTGTTCGAGAAGAACGCCTTCGCTCCGCTCGAGGAGGTCACCCGGCCCGAGGACGGGTGGCGCAGCGCCGAGGACTTCCAGCAGTACGAGGGCGGTGGCTGGACCATGGCCGGGATCGTCTCCACGCAGTGCGGGATCCCGCTCAAGGAGTCGGGTGACGCAGGCTCCGCCGACATCGGCGCCGGGCAGGAACAGTATCTGGGTGGCGTGACCTGCCTGGGGGACGTGCTGCAGAACCACGGGTACACGAACACGTTCCTGGGCGGGGCCAACTCCTCCTTCGCGGGCAAGGACACGTTCCTGCGAAGCCACGGCTACACCGAGGACAAGGGTCTGGAGGACTGGCGTGCGGCGGGCGAGTCCGCGGAGAACTTCCGCAGCGACTGGGGCCTGAGTGACGAGCGGCTCATGGCCCACGCCAAGGACGAGGTGGACCGCCTGCACGCCGAGTCCGAGCGCACGGGCCAGCCGTTCAACCTGTCCATGCTGACCCTGGACACCCACGAACCCGTCCACGTCTACAATTCGTGCGACGTGGACACCCAGAACCAGGTGACCTCCGTGTTCGCGTGCTCCATGACCCAGGTGGCCGGGTTCGTGGAGCACATGAAGACCCAGGGCTACCTGGAGGACACCTCCGTGGTGATCATGGGCGACCACCTCAAGCACATGAGCGCGGGGGACGCCTTCCACGATCAGCTGGACCACCACCCCAACCGCACCGTGTTCAACCGCGTGTGGATCCCGGGCGAGACCGCCGGGCAGCCCCTGCGGGCCGGGGCGGACCAGCTCAGCATGTACCCCACTCTTCTGGAGGCGGCGGGACTCTCGGTGCACGACGGCGCCGCGGGCCTCGGCACGTCCGTCCGGCGGCAGGAGCCTCCCCAGGGCTCGGCGCAGGCGATGGACCCGGAGGAGTACCAGCAGCTGCTGGACTCGCGCTCCGCGGACTTCTACTCGCGGGCATGGGACCCCGAGAACCCGGTGGGATGACCCCCTGACCCCTCCGGGTGGCTACTTCCCACCCGCCTGCGTCCCGCCGGTCAGCCCGGCACGGATGCGGCCCGCTGCCTCCCGGGCGCGCGTGCGCGCCGAGCCCGCCTCGTCCCGGGCGCGGCGGGCGGCGGTGCGGAGGTAGTCCGCGCTCTGGGCCGTGAACCCCTTGCGCCCGATGGTGCGGTGCTGCAGCTCGATCACCGCCTCGGCGGCGTCCGGACGGGAGTCCGAGGCCAGGGCGATGACCTTGTCCCCGTGCCGCCGCCACAGATTGCGGCTGGTGCGTGTCATGGCGGCCAGGGTCTGCTCCGGCTCGCGAGTGAGATCCACCCACCGCGTGTACGCGGGCTGGATGTCCCGCGGGGCCGGCCGTGCTTCGAGCCGGTGCAGACCCGCGGCGATCGCGGGTGTCGTGGCGTTCTGCCGCTGCACGGCGGCCGCGAAGGCCGTGCCCACCGGGGACGGCACCTGTGGCTCCACCCGCAACCACGCCACCGAGTGCTCTCGCGCCGCCGAGCGCAGTTCGCGCACCGCGTCGGGCAGAAGCTCGGGGTGCGCCAGGGCCGGGCCCGTACGGGGTGTACCAGACCACCCCGGCACGGGAGCGCTCCTCGACGACGAGGGCGTGCCACCCGGCGCAGTCAAGGGTCTGAGCGCGTCGCGAGAGACCGGTCAGGAAGTGCTGCCAGGGCTCGGCCTGCAGCACGCTGGACGGGCCGAGGCCTGTCAGGGGTCCGGTTGGGCGTGGGCGTGCCTCATGCGGGGTGCTCATCCTTGAGCGTCTGCCCCCGCTGCAAGGGAGCGACCTGGGGCCGCGGAGGTCGATCCTCCTCAGATAGCCAACCTCACCGACCCGCAACATCACCCGTGCGGCGTGTTCCCGTGCGATGGCGGCGTTTCCTCCGCCGCACGCCAGAGAATCGTGTCTCCGCACTGCCCCTCCCCAGGAGGACTGCCAGCTGGGACGGCGGACGCCCGGCCGCATCCGAGGGACGCACCGTCGGGGTGAGCTGAGCGGAACGGCCGGTGGGTCGCGCCTGCGGCGCGCACCACCGGCCGTCCAGCCGTGGGGAGGAACCGGCACGGAATCAGCCGGGCCAGCAGTGTCCTCCCCGTCTCACGGCCGGGAGATCACTGCTCCCGGACCACCGCCGGGTGCAGCAGGGCGCGCCGACCCGGCGTGCTCTGCACACTGGCGAGCGACGTCCCGGGGTCGAACGAGGCCGCAGCCCCGCGCTGCAGCGTGTGGAACCGTTCCAGCAGGGCGGGGTCGTGGCACCACCACGTGCGGGTCTCGCCGTCCGGGAACGTGGCCTGCACCGTGTTCCCGTGCGGGGGGTCCAGCTCCACCCGGACCCACCGGTCCCGGTTCTCGGAAGCCAGGCGGGCCTGGATGTAGTGTGCGTTGTGCCCCGGGTGGTAGCTCCGGCAGGCGGAACCGTCCTCCGGGTGGATGCACGGGTGTTCGGGGGTGTGAACGGAGACGCTCATGATGGTGACCTTTCGCAGTCTTCCGCGCGGCGGGTGCCGGGCGGCGGATCTTCCTCCGGGGGCACCGGGTGCGAACAACCGGTTGCCAGCCGACCAGCCGGAGGGCTGATGGTCGGGCTTCTTGATCCGGGGACATCACAGCACAGTGCTCAGACAGGCACAAGCGTCGGTGCTGTCCGACGACAAAGAGGGGCCGCCGAGTGGCACGGGAGGGAGCACCCCGTACCGCTCAGCGGCCCCTGGACAGCCTGCCAGCGCGGGACGTGCCCGCACCGCGGCACTCAGCCGATCACCGAGTCCACCAGCGCCTTCGCCTCCTGCTGGACCTGCTTCAGGTGCTCCTCGCCCTTGAAGGACTCCGCGTAGATCTTGTAGACGTCCTCCGTGCCGGAGGGGCGGGCCGCGAACCAGGCGTTCTCCGTGGTGACCTTCAGTCCGCCGATCGCCGCGCCGTTGCCGGGTGCCTCTGTGAGCTTGGCGGTGATGCGCTCACCGGCCAGGGTGTCCGCGGTGACCTGCTCGGGGGACAGCTTCTTGAGCGCGGCCTTCTGCTCGCGGTTCGCCGGGGCGTCAATGCGCTGGTAGACGGGGTCGCCGAACTGCTCGGTGAGCTCGCGGTAGCGCTGAGAAGGCGTCTTGCCGGTGCGCGCGGTGATCTCCGCAGCGAGCAGGGCCATGATGATGCCGTCCTTGTCCGTGGTCCACGCGGAGCCGTCCAGCCGCAGGAAGGACGCACCGGCGGACTCCTCGCCGCCGAAGCCGACGGAGCCGTCCAGCAGACCGGGGACAAACCACTTGAAGCCCACGGGCACCTCGTCCAGGCGCCGCCCCAGGGACTCGGCCACGCGGTCGATGATGGAGGAGGAGACCAGGGTCTTGCCCACCCCGGCGTCCTCCCGCCAGCCCTCGCGGTTGCGGTAGAGGTAGTCGATGGCCACGGCGAGGTAGTGGTTGGGGTTCATGAGCCCGGCGTCCGGGGTGACGATGCCGTGGCGGTCGCTGTCGGCGTCGTTGCCCGTGGCGATGTCGTAGCGGTCCCTGTTGCCGATCAGGGATGCCATGGCGAACGGGGAGGAGCAGTCCATGCGGATCTTCTCGTCCCAGTCCAGGGTCATGAACGCCCACTGCGGGTCCACGGTGGGGTTCACGACGTCGAGGTTCAGCCCGAAGCGCCGGCCGATCTCCTCCCAGTACGCGACCGAGGCGGAACCCATGGGGTCCGCGCCGATGTGCAGCCCGGACTTCCGGATGGCGTCGAGGTCGATGATCTGCGGCAGCGCGGACACGTAGCTGTCCAGGAAGTCGAAGGTCCCGGTGGTCTCCGCGGCGGCGGCCTCCTCCAGGGGCACCCGCTCCACGCCATCGAGGCCCGCCGCGATGAGGTCGTTGGCGCGGTTCGCGATCCACTCGGTGGCGTCCGTGTCCGCGGGACCGCCGTGCGGGGGGTTGTACTTGAAGCCGCCGTCCGTGGGCGGGTTGTGGGACGGGGTGATCACGATGCCATCCGCGCGGTCCTCGGGCTCGGAGGCGTTGTACGTGAGGATTGCGTGGGACAGCGCCGGGGTGGGCGTGAAGCCGTCCCGGGAGTCCAGCAGGGTGCGCACGCCGTTGGCCGCGAGCACCTGCAGCGCGGTGTCCTGCGCGGGTCCGGACAGCGCGTGCGTGTCCTTGCCCATGAACAGGGGGCCGGTGATGCCCTGTGCCGTGCGGTACTCCACGATCGCCTGGGTGATCGCCGCAATGTGGTTCTCGTTGAACGAGGTCTTCAGTGAGGACCCGCGGTGCCCGGAGGTGCCGAACACCACGCGCTGGTCAGGATCGTCCGCGTCCGGTACGCGGTCGAAGTACGCGGCCAGGAGCTGGTCGATGTCCACGAGGTCACTGGGTTGGGCGACGGTGCCCGCACGGTTGGTCATGTCACCAACCTAGTCCCGAATCCGCGTCCCGTCAGGCGGCACATCCAGTTCCGTGCGTGCCGGATCCTGCCAGGGATGGCGACGCCGCGCGGGTGGGATGCCTTCGTCACGGTCACGGGGACTCGACGGCGGCACGTGGCCGTCCCGCGGAATCGGGCACTGCGGTCCGGGGGAGGGGGCGCGGCGAGACGGCGGGTCAGGCGACGAGGTGCGCGCGCGGCGTCGTCGCCGGGTCCAGCTGGGCGACGAGCGCGAGCAGCCGGGCCTCCGAGGACGGTCCGCCGATCAGCTGGACGCCCATGGGCACGGGGCCCGGGTAGTCGCCCGTGGCGGGAACGGCCCACGTGGTGGGGTACGTGATGGCAGGCAGTCCCACCACGTTCACCACGGACGTCCACGGCGTGTACTGGCACTGGCGCTCGTAGTCCTGGTCCGCCCCAGCGGGGTCCGCGATGTCGTACCCCTCGTGGAACCACCCCACGGGCCGGGGCGGCATGGCCAGCGCGGGCGTCAGGACCATGTCCAGGTCCGCGAACCGCCGGATCACGTCCGCCTCGATGCCGCGCAGCACGGCCACGGCGTCCGCGAGCTCCACGGCCCCTCGCTGCAGGGCGCGGGCGCGGAACGTGCGCGCGAGTCCGGTGAGCAGGTGCTCCCGGCCCTCCAGGGGCAGCTGGCCCGTGGCGGTGGTCCACAGGGCGGAAAAAGCCTCGGGGTAGGCGGGATCGAATCCGAGGTCCACGGCCTCCACCGTGTGCCCGAGATCCTCGAGCTGCCGCACGCCCCGCTCCAGGGCGGTGCGCGCCTCGGGGGAAACCTGCACGTCGTAGGTGCCGTCGAACGGGGACTGCGTGGTCACGCCGATCCGCAGGGGCCGCTCGCCCCAGGGCGTGTCTCCGCGGTGGGCGGCGCGGACGACGTCGCGGAAGGAGTTCTCAGGTGCTGCCGCCACGGGCCGCGGGATCCGGTCGTGGCCGGGGGTGCGGCACAGCACGTCCATGAGCAGGGCGGCGTCCTCAGCGGTGCGGGCAATCGGCCCGTTCACGCCCAGCTGCCCCGCGTTGGAGAGCGCGTCGCTGCTGGGGACCCGACCGCGGTTGGGCTTCAGCCCGATGAGACCGCACGCCGCGGCGGGGATGCGCACGGAGCCGCCGCCGTCCGAGCCGATCGCGCCCGGCAGGATCCCCGCCGCGACCGCCGCGGCCTGACCCCCGGACGATCCACCGGGGGAGCAGTCCAGGGCGAACGGGTTGCGTGCCGCCGGGTACATGCGGTTCTCGGAATAGCTGTTGAGCAGGAACTCTGGCACCTGCGTCTTGCCCAGGATCACGGCCCCGGCGGCCTCGAGCGTCCCGGAGAGCTCGTCGGAACGCTGAGCGCGGGCCAGATCACCGTGCCCGTCCCGCGATGCGAGGCTGCCCCAGGAGGTGGGCATCCCGGCGACGTCGTGCCCGTCCTTGAGCGCGGTGGGAACCCCCAGCAGCGCGGGCAGGGTGGTCAACCCACCGGGGGCGTCCGAGGCACGGCCGGTCCCGCCTCGGACTGCGTCGGCCGGGCGCTGGCCCGCGGACAGCCTCTCGTCCGCGGCGCGGGCGCTGACCAGTGCCGCATCCCGCGCCACGTGGACGAACGCCCCCAGATGCCCGTTCAGCGCGTCGATGCGGTCCAGGGCGTCCGAGGTGAGTGCCTCGCTGGTCGTCTCACCGCGGCGCAGCGCCGCCACGGTCTCGGTCAGGGTGGGGAAGTGCTCCATGGGGTCCTCTCGCGCACGGTCGGTGGACGGTGGTGGATCAGGCCGTGGGCGTCGTGGCGGGAGCCGCGGCTCTGGGTGTCTGGCGGCGTCGCAGGTTGCGGCGCACGAGCGGCCAGAACACGGCCAGCACACCGACGGCCACGAGGCTCGTCCACACCTGGGTGCGGCTCGCGTCGTCCGAGACCAGCATGACCACCACGATCCCCGCGACGGCCACGATCACCAGGATGCCGAGCCACGGGTGCAGCCATATCTTCAGCTTGAGGTTGGCGCGCTCCTCGGGGCTCATCCGCGAGCGCAGCTTCATCTGGGTGATCGCCACGAACACGTACACGAACAGAGCCACGAGACCCGCAGAGTTCATGATGAAGTCGAAGATCCCGGACTCCGGGGCCAGGAAGTTCACGAACACCGCCGCATATCCGCCCAGGGTGGAGGCAATCACGGCGACCACGGGAACGCCGTTCTTGGACTTCCGTGCCACGATGCGCGGAGCCAGTCCTTCCGCCGCGAGAGCGGAGAACATGCGCGCTGCGGAATACAGCCCGGAGTTCAGCACGGAGCACACTGCGGTGAAGATGACGATGCTCATGATCATCTCCGCGCCGGGCACCCCGAAGAGGTCGAAGACGTACACGAACGGTGCCTGCTCGTCCGGGTCCGGAAGCTGGTTCCACGGCACGATGGTCACGATCAGCAGGATGGAGCCCACGAAGAAGATCAGGATGCGCCACACCACGGTCACGGTGGCCTGGCGGATGCCCTTGGCGGGGTCCTCGGACTCCGCGGCGGCCATCACGGCGATCTCCGTGCCGAAGTAGGAGAAGATCACCACGGCCACGCCTGAGACTACGGCCCAGCCACCCTCAGGGGCGAAGCCGCCGTGCTGCCACAGGTTCGGGATCGAGAAGCCGGCGCCGGGCCACAGCCCGAACGCGAAGAGGGTCCCCACGGCGAGGAACGCGACGATCACCGCCACCTTGACGCTCGCGAGCCAGAACTCCACTTCCCCGAACGAGCGCACGGAGATCAGGTTGGTGCCCGTGAAGATCAGCAGCAGGATCACGGAGCCCAGCCACACGGGCATGGCTGGGAACCACCCCGCGAGCAGCGATCCACCCACCACGGCCTCGAACGCGATCACACCCACCCAGAAGTACCAGTAGAGCCATCCCACGAAGTAGCCGGCCCATTCCCCGAGGCCCACGCGCGCGTACTCCATGAAGGAGCCCACGGCCGGCCGGGCGGCGGCCATCTCCCCGAGCATCCGCATGGCCAGGAACACGAGCAGCCCGCCCAGCAGGTAGGACAGCACTGCGGCCGGTCCGACCATGCGGATCACGTTGCCGGAGCCCACGAACAGGCTCGCGCCGATGATCCCGCCCAGCGTGATCATGGTGACGTGGCGTGATCGCAGGGCCTTGTGGGTGATCTCGGGGGAGTCTCCGCCGGCCGCAGTGGCCGTGGTGGCCGCGGAGCTGCCGGAGGGTGCGCCGCCGTGCGGTGCGCCGTCGTTGCTCATCAGAGTTCCTTTCGGCCGTCGGCCGGGTGCAGGGTGGAACGGGCCGGTGCCTGATGCTGAGTGCGGGCGGCAGGTTCCGGGTGGGACAGGTGAGTTCTACCACAGACGGTGTGACAGGGGTGTTTCGTGCGCGGCCTCCGCACCTCCACATCCCCGTACTGCGTGCTGCGGAGCCGAGGCAGCAAAGGCGCGGCGCGGCGTCGTCGTCGGAACCGAGGAAGAGCGGGCGGAGGACGAGCGGGCGGGCAGCAACCGGAGAACCGGTCACCGCCCGCCCGCTGGGGACGCTCCTCGTGGAGCGCGTGGCGTCAGATCCTCGGGATCAGGCGCCGGCATCCTCGATGGCCTTGGCGAAGACGCGCAGGCCGTCGCGCAGCAGGTCGAAGTCGATGACCAGCGGGGGCAGCAGGCGCACAATGTTGCCGTAGGTGCCGCAGGTCAGAATGGCTACACCCTTCTCGAGGCAGGTGGCCGCGATCTGCTTGGCCGCCTCCGGGTTCGGGTCCTTGGAACCGGGCTCCACGAACTCCAGCGCAATCATCGCGCCGCGTCCGCGCAGCTCGCCCACGATCGGGGAGGACTCGGCGAGGGAGCCGAGCTCCTCCTTGATGATCGACTCGATCTCGAGCGCGCGGTCCACGAGGTCCCACTCCTCGATGGTCTCCAGGGCGCCCAGCGCGGCCGCGCAGGCCACGGGGTTGCCGCCGTAGGTACCGCCCAGACCACCGCCGTGCACGGCGTCCATGATCTCGGCACGGCCCACCACGCCGGACAGCGGCATGCCGCCGGCGATGCCCTTGGCGAAGGTCACCAGGTCCGGCTCCACGCCCTCGTACTCAGACGCGAACCAGCGGCCCGCGCGGGCCACGCCGGCCTGCACCTCGTCCGCCACGAACACGGCGCCGTTGTCCTGGCACCAGGAGGACAGCGCGGGCAGGAAGCCCTCGGCGGGGACGATGAAGCCGCCCTCACCCTGGATGGGCTCAATGACCACGGCGGCCACGTTCTCCGCGCCCACCTGTTTCTCCACGATGCCCAGCGCGCGGCGGGCGGCCTCCTCGCCCGTCATGCCCTCCGGATCCCGGAACGGGTAGGACATGGGAACGCGGTAGACCTCGTTGGCGAACGGTCCGAAGCCCTGCTTGTAGGGCATCACCTTGGCGGTCATGGCCATCGTGAGGTTCGTGCGGCCGTGGTAGGCGTGGTCGAAGACGACCACTGCCTGACGCTTCGTGTGCACCCGCGCGATCTTCACGGCGTTCTCCACGGCTTCGGAGCCGGAGGTGAACAGCGCGGTGCGCTTTTCGAACGAGCCGGGGGTCAGCGCGGCGATCTTCTCGCCCACGCTCACGTAGTCCTCGTACGGGGTGACCATGAAGCACGTGTGCGTGAACTTGGCCACGGCGTCCTGCACGCGCGAGACCACCTTGGGTGCGGAGGCACCCACGGAGGTCACGGCGATGCCGGAGCCGAGGTCCACGAGCTGGTTGCCGTCCACGTCCCGGATCACGCCGCCGTCCAGCTCGTCCGCGAAGACGGGCAGGGAGGAAGCGACGCCAGCCGAGACGGCCTTCTTGCGGCGTTCCGTCAGCGCCTGGGACTTGGGGCCGGGGATGCTGGTCTTGAGCTCGCGCTTCTGAGGGAGCCGGTACTCGATGTCTGCCATGTGGGTGTTCCTTTCGTGCAGGGTGCTCGTGCGGAGAGGGCGGATCAGGCCCAGGGAGAGGGCAGGCCCATGTACTGGACCGTGGTGTACTCCTCGATGCCCTCGGCGCCGCCCTCCCGGCCCAGGCCGGACTCCTTCACGCCGCCGAACGGTGCAGCGGCGTTGGAGATCACACCCACGTTCAGGCCCAGCAGGCCGTACTCGATGCGCTCGCCGATGCGCAGCGCGCGGGAGATGTCCTCAGTGAAGACGTAGGAGGCCAGGCCGTACTCGGTCTTGTTGGCCAGGCGCACGGCGTCGTCCTCGTCCGTGAACGTGATGACGGGAGCCACGGGACCGAAGATCTCCTCGGTGAACACGCGGCACTCCTCGGTCACGCCGGTGAGCAGGGTGGGCTCGAAGAAGTAGCCGGGGCCGTCCACGGCCTTGCCACCGACTTCCGCCTTCGCGCCCTTGTCCAGGGCGTCCTGCACGAACTCGGCCACGCTGTCGCGGGCCTTCTTCTCCACCAGGGGGCCCACGGTGGAGTCCTCGTCCAGGCCGTTGCCGGGCTTGAGCGCGGCGAGCTTTGCGGCGAACTTCTGCGAGAACTCCTCAGCCACGGACTCGTGCACCAGGAAGCGGTTGGCCGCGGTGCAGGCCTCGCCCATGTTGCGCATCTTGGCGGCCATGGCGCCGTCCACGGCCTTGTCCAGGTCCGCGTCCTCGAAGACGATGAACGGACCGTTGCCGCCCAGCTCCATGGAGGTGCGCAGCACGTGGTCCGTGGCAGTCTTCATGAGCTGCTTGCCCACGGGGGTGGAGCCCGTGAAGGAGACCTTGCGCAGCCGCGGGTCCGCCATGATGGGCCCCGACACGTTGGACGCGGAGGCCGAGGAGACGACGTTGAGCACACCGTCGGGCAGGCCAGCCTCGACCATGAGCTTCGCGAAGAACTGGGAGGTCAGCGGGGTCAGGCGCGCGGGCTTGAGGATCATGGTGCACCCGGCGGCGACGGCGGGCGCGACCTTGCGCGTGGCCATGGCCAGCGGGAAGTTCCACGGGGTGATCAGCAGGCACGGGCCCACGGGCTTGTGGGTCACGATCATCTTGAGGTTGCCCTCGGGGGTGGACGCGTAGCGGCCGTAGTGGCGCACGGCCTCCTCGGAGAACCAGCGCAGGAACTCGCCGCCGTAGACGACCTCCCCCTGGGCCTCCTTGAAGGGCTTGCCCATCTCCAGGGTCATCAGCAGCGCGAGGTCGTCCTTGTGCTCCTGCACGAGGTCGAACGCTCGGCGCAGGATCTCGGAGCGCTCGCGGGTGCTGGTGCGGGCCCAGGACTCCTGGGCGTCCGCGGCGGCGTCCATGGCCGCGCGAGAGTCGTCCTCCGTGGCCGAGGCCAGGGTCGCGAGCACCTCGCCGGTCGCGGGGTTCTCGACGTCGAACGTCCCGCCGTCCGAGGCGTCGCGCCACTCGCCGTTGATCAGCAGTCCCTTGGGGGTGGCGTCGAGAACCTCTGACACCTTGTCCTTGATGCTCAAATCTCGTTCCTTTCAGAATCCGCGCGCGGTTCGTTCACGTGCGCTCGCGGGGGTGTGCGGACAGAGTCCTTCCTGTCCATCGTATGCCCGGGGGCAAGGGGCGGTTCAGCGTTCGTGCTTGCGTGACTCGACGGCTCGCACGAGACGGTGCTCGGCGTCCTCCCCGGGAAGGTGCAGCGCGGCGAGCCCCAGGCACAGCACCACCGAGAGGACACCGTTGGCCGTGCCGCCGTGACCCCTGCCCCCGATTCGGTACGGGCGTTCCAGCTGCGGCTCGCGCCGGCGCAGCAGCACGAACACGACCGAGACGAGCGGACGGGCCGCGAGGCTCGACGGCCAGCCCGAGTCCACGAGCAGCACGTTGGCCATCACCACGGAGTGGAAGAGCGCGTCGAACGCTTCCGCTGCGGCGATGTCCGCGCCAGCCAGGTCCTCGGCGCTCATCGCGGAGGACGTCGTGAGGATGACCATGGCGTACCAGACGGTCGCGATCAGCACGGAGGTCGCGATCGTCCCGCCGAGCTTGAGCGGCGGCAGGTGCATCTCCTCGCAGACCTGGGGGATCACGTCGAAGCCCACGAAGAGGAACGGCACGACGACGAGCTCCAGGAAGAGGATCACGAAGATCTGCACGGTGGACGCCTGAGTCACACCGCGCAGGTTGATCCCAGTGATGACGACGGCGCTTAGCACGCCCACCAGGGCCCAGGCCAGCTTCGAACCCGGCAGCGGTCCACAGGGGTACGTTGCTCAGGTCCGGGAAGATGTACTCCACCGTGTGGAGCACGGCCACGGCCACGGCCTCGAGCCCGTCCCCGGCCGGTACGTGCTCTCGCGTCATGGGGTCCCTCCCGGGGCTCTGTGGCGCTGGTCGCGGCGATGTGCTGGTGCGGGGGGGGGGGCGTGACACGTGTGACCTATCGCCCTGCGTGAACGCCCTGTCGAAGCGGTGTGACGCCGCATAGGCTCGCACCATGGCTTACGCAACGATCAACCCCGCCACGGGGGAAACCGTCAAGGAATTCGAGACCGCCTCGGACCAGGAGGTGCGCGACACCGTCGCCCGCTCCGCCGAGGAGTACAAGAGCTGGCGCAACGTGCCGGTGGCGGAGCGCGCCGCCATGATGCACCGCATGGCCGAGCTCTACCGCGAGCGCCAGGACGAGCTGGCCGCTCTGATCACACTGGAGATGGGCAAGCCCGCCCAGCAAGCCGCCGGTGAGGTGCAGATCGCGGCCGCGATCTACGACTACTACGCGGACAACGCGGAGGAGTTCATGAAGGGCCGCACCCTCAACCCGTCCACGGGCGGGGAGGCTCGCGTGGTGCTGGACTCCACGGGCGTGCTGCTGGGGATCATGCCGTGGAACTTCCCCTACTACCAGGTGGCGCGGTTCGCGGCCCCGAACGTGATGCTGGGCAACACGGTCATCCTCAAGCACGCGGGCAATGTCCCGCAGTCCGCGCTCGTGCAGGAGCAGCTCTTCCACGAGGCGGGCTTCCCCGAGGACGTTTACATCAACGTGTTCGCGTCCAACGACCAGGTCGCGGAGATCATCATCCCGGATCCGGCGGTGCAGGGCGTGTCCCTGACCGGTTCGGAGCGGGCGGGCGCGTCCGTCGCGGCCACCGCCGGCAAGAACCTCAAGAAGGTTGTGCTGGAGCTGGGCGGCTCGGACCCGTTCATCGTGCTGGACGACTCCAACGTGGAGCGCACCGTGAAGCAGGCGGTCTCCGGGCGCATGAGCAACAGCGGCCAGGCCTGCACGAACTCCAAGCGCTTCATCGTGCTGGAGGACGCCTACGACACGTTCGTGGAGAACTTCGCGCAGGCCGTGCAGGGCATCACCCCGGGGGATCCCACGGATGAGAAGACCTTCGTGGGCCCGGTGAGCACCGTGGGTGCCCGGGACGAGATCATGGAGCAGGTCCAGGACGCCGTGGCCAAGGGCGCCACCGTGCTGGCCGGTGGCGGAAAGCCCGACAAGCCGGGCGCCTGGATCGAACCCACCCTGCTCGCGGACGTCACCCCCGAGATGCGTGCGTACGCGGAGGAGATCTTCGGTCCCGTGGCCGTGGTCTACAAGGTCAAGGACGTGGACGAGGCTGTGGAGCTCGCCAACTCCTCGCCGTTCGGCCTGGGCGGCTCCGTGTTCGGCGCGGACGAGGCCGCGGCCCTGGAGGTCGCGCAGCGCGTGGACTCCGGCATGGTCTTCGTCAACGCCGTCACTGACACGGCCCCGGACCTGCCCTTCGGCGGCGTCAAGCGCTCCGGCGTGGGCCGTGAGCTCGGCCCGTTCGGCATCGAGGAGTTCGCCAACAAGAAGCTGATCCACACGCCCAAGAAGAAGTAGGGCCCCGGTCGACGACGCCCCCGCACCGTGGTAGGTGCGGGGGCGTCGTCGCATTCTGGCGGGACGAGGATCTCGCCGTGAAAGACGCCTCGTGTCACGGGCCAACGAACCCCGGAGGGCCCCATGAACCCGCTCGTTCCGTCACCGATCGCCCAGTTCATGTTCGCCCTGGGTGCGGTAGCCGCGGTCCTGTGGCTCGTGGCGATCTGGACGCCCGCGAAGAACAAGGCCGCGCACGCCCGCTCAGCAGCTGCTGTTGACACTGGCGGCCCGTCATCGGCCCGGCACTGTGGCTGACCGCCGGCCGACGTGCGGGTGCGACGCCTGCAGGTGAGCGCCTGACTGCCCGGCCATGTCCGGCACTGAGCCCCCGCGCGTAAGGCGGGCGACATCGCTCTGTGCCGTGCGCGGGCGACGTCGCCGCGTACGGCGAGCGGGCGGCGTCGCCTCCGAGGACGACGCCGACCGGCGCGGTCTCCGCGCCCGCCTCAGTCCTCGCGCTGGTAGCGGATCTGGGCGCCCACCACGGTGGTGCGCACCGCGGTGTCCCGCACGGCCTGCGCGTCCTCGGCGAAGACGTCCCGGTCCACGCACACGAAGTCCGCGAGCATCCCGGGGGCGAGGCAGCCCTTGAGGTTCTCCTCGTAGGAGGCGCGGGCCACGGCGTGGGTGTAGTAGTCCACGGCCTCGGGGCGCGTGATGGTCTCGTGGGGCTGCCAGCCGCCTTCGGGGAGCCCGTCGCGGGTGCGGGTGATGGCGGCGTGGATGCCGTGGAACGGGTTGGGGTCCTCCACCGGGGCGTCCGAGCCGAAGACGAGCTCGGCTCCGGCCGCGCGCAGACTGTTCCACCCGTAGGCCACGAGGTCCCGGCCCTCCAGGAAGCCGTTCATGGGCATGTCCGAGGTGCAGTGCATGGGCTGCATGGACGCGGTGACCCCGAGCTCCCGCAGTCGGGGGACGTCCCCGCGCTTGATGTACTGCGCGTGCTCGATGCGGTGGCGCAGCCCGAACGCGCGGGAGATGGAGCTGGTGGTGGCGATGGCGTCGAGGGCCTCGCTGGCGGCCTGGTCCCCGATCGCGTGCACCGCCGAGGCGATCCCCGCCGCGGCGGCCAGGTGGATCCAGTGGTCGAGCTCAGCGGGCTCCATGACGCTCATCCCGTGGTCCTGGGTGCCGGGCCACGGCTCGGACATGTGGCACGTGTGGGAGCCCAGGGCGCCGTCCGCGAAGAGTTTGAGGGGGCCCATGGAGATCCACTCGTCACCGGCGCCCGTGCGGATCCCGCGGCGGATGAACTCGTGGATCTGCTCCTGGCGCAGGATCTTGTGCACGCGGATGTCCAGCTCACCGCGCTCGCGGAGCTTGCGGTAGGCGTGGAGGCAGTCCACGCCGTCGATGTCGTGGATGGACGTGATGCCGCGCTTCAGCAGCTCGCGCTGCCCGAGGGGGAGGTAGCTGTCGATGTCCCCGGACACGTCCGACTGCATGAGCCCGTCCCGGATGGGGATGGCCGCGGCCTCGCGCAGCACACCCGTGAGCTCGCCGTCCTCGTAGCGCTCGAACTCGCCGCCGTCCGGGTCCTTCACGGTGCGGTCCAGGCCGAGCTCCTGCAGCGCCTTCGAGTTCAGCCACAGGGTGTGCAGGTCCAGGGAGCTCAGGGCCACGGGAATGTCCGGGGCCACGGTGTCCAGGACATGGCGGTCCGGCAGCTCGGTGGTGGTCCACGCGTTGATGTTCCACTGCCCGCCGAAGATCCAGGTGATCGACTCGTCCGCCATGGCCCGCTCCACGAACGGGCGCAGGACCGCCAGCGCGGAGTCCAGGTCCGTGCAGTGGCGCATGTCCGGCTCGATGAGCGAGCGGGAGTACATGGCGGAGTGGATGTGGCCGTCCCCCATGCCCGGCATCACGAACCCACCACCCAGGTCCGTGCGCTCCGTGCCCAGCGGCGCCTGGTCCTTCAGCTCGCTGTAGTCGCCCACGGCCAGGATGCGGTCCCCGGAGGTCAGCAGCGCGTTCGGGTGCGCCATGCTGTGGGACTGCCACTGGCCCTGGGGCGTCCAGCCGGTGGCCGGGTTCATGGCGTGGACCGTGGCGTTGTGGAACAGGCGGTGCATGGTGGGACTCCTCGTGGTGCGCCGAGCACGGCAGCGGCTGGTGGCCGCCGATCGTCACGGACCACCCTACGGCGACCCCGTCGCAGACCCGAGGGGTGCGGTACGCCGCCGTTGCGGGGACAGCTACATGCCGGGCAGCAGCTTCGCCGGGTCCGCGACCACGTGCACCACGGCCGGGACCCGGTCCTCGGTGACGGCGCGCACGGCGTCGGCGATGACGCCCTCGATGTCCTCGTTGCGCTCCAGCCGCGCACCGTGCGCCCCGTAGCCGCGGGCCACCGCGGCGAAGTCCGGGTTGCGCAGCTGCGTGCCGGAGACCCGGCCGGGGTAGTGGCGCTCCTGGTGCGCACGGATGGTTCCGTACTGGCCGTTGTCCACAACCACGATCAGCGGGCGCGCGCCGTACTGCACCGCGGTGGCGAGCTCCTGCGAGTTCATGAGGAACTCGCCGTCCCCGGAGACCGAGAGCACGAAGCGCTCGGGTTGGGCCAGGGAGACGGCGACGGCGGAGGGCACGGAGTAGCCCATGGTCCCGTTGCGCACCGAGAAGTGGCACGGGTAGCCGCCCTTGGGCACGTAGCGCTGCGCCCACGCGGTGTGGTTGCCCGAGCCGGTGGTCACGGCGGTGTCCTCGGGCAGGTGGGGCAGCAGCGCCTTCACCACCAGCTCCATGTCCGCGGTCCCGGGAGCGTTGTTCCCGGCGGACGACGGGATGCGCATGTGCTCGCGGTGCGCGCTCGCGGCGGGTTCGAGCCAGTCCGTCCAGTCGGGGTGCTCACCGAGTTCCATGCCGGCGACGGCGCTCCCGAAGGCCACGGGGCTCGCCAGGATGTGCCGGGTCACCGCCCCGGAGTGCTGGCGCAGCCCGGCGTCCACGTTGACCACCCAGTTGCGCGCCGAGTGCTGCTGGCGCAGCGTGAAGCCGTCGGTGGGGATGTCCGAGAGGGTGGTGCCCACCACCAGCAGCAGGTCCGCTTCCGTGAGCACACGCACGGTGTCCTCGGTGCGGCTGTAGCCGAGCTCGCCCACGGCCACGGGGGAGTCGGTGCGGATCCTGTCCCCGGCGCGCCAGTCGGAGACCACGGGGATGCCGTGGCGCTCCGCGAAGCCGGTGACCAGCGCGGCGGCCTCGGGGGTCCACCGCGGCCCGCCGAGCATGATGGCCGGCCGTTCGGCCGTCTCCAGTGCGGCTGCCAGCTCGGAGAGCTCCTCCGCGGAGACCGCGCCCTCGGCCACGGGCAGCGGCGGGACCACGGGGGCGTCCGTGCGCTGGGTGATGACGTCCTCCGGCAGTCCCACCACCACGGGGCCGGGGCGCCCGGAGCTCGCGGCGAAGAACGCCTCCGCCACGTACTCGGAGGCCCGGTCCGGGTCGTCCAGGACCATCACCCGCTTGGCCTGGGAGCAGAACCACTGGTGCGGGTCGAACTCCTGGAAGGCTTCCTTCTCCCGGTGCGCCACGGGCACCAGGCCCACGAAGAGCACCAGGGGAGTGGAGTCCTGCCACGCGAGGTGCACGCCCACGAACGCGTTGGACGCGCCCGGGCCGCGGGTCACCATGGCCACGCCCGGTCGGCCCGTCAGCTTCCCGTGGGCCTCGGCCATGTAGGTTGACCCGCCCTCCTGGCGGCACACCACGTTCTGCACGGACGAGTCGTGGAGCCCGTCCAGCACGTCCAGGAAGCTCTCCCCGGGCACGGTGAACACGCGGTCCACGCCGTGGGCCTCGAGGGACTCGACGATCAGGTGGCCGGCCGACTGCTCGGGCATGTCTACTCCTGTGTGTCCTGGCGGGGGCCCGGGATGCTCGCGGTCCCGGTCACCCGGGGTGGCCGGGGTGACCCGCGCCACGTGGGCGGTGGTCCCGTGAGCCTACCGCCGCGCCGTCGAGATCGGCGCGGTCCGCACGTGCGCCGTCGGGTGCGCACGGCCCGCGGGCCGTCCCGGGCGGACCCCGCGGCGTGATCGGTCGACGGCGGGAGCGGTGGGCGGTGCGTGCGGCCGCCGGTGCGTGTGGTCGACGGCGCGTGCGCTCACAGGCTCCCGTGGACCACCTCGCCACCGATCACCGTGGCGGTGACCCCGATGTCCTTGATGCTCGTGGGGTCCACCGCGTAGATGTCCTCGGAGAGCACCACGAAGTCCGCGAGCTTGCCCACGCTCAGGGATCCCTTCTCGTGCTCCTGGTGGGAGGCCTGCGCACTGGCCACGGAGTAGGCGTGCAGCGCCTCGTCCACGGTGATGCGCTCCTCCGGGACGAAGTCTGCTCCGGAGGCGGTGCGGCGGTTGACCATGTCGTGGATGTTGGACAGCGGCGGGTAGTCCACGATGGGCGCGTCCGTGGAGGCGGGCACCGTCATGCCGGCCTCCAGCAGGGACTTCATGCGGTAGCAGAACCGGGTGCGCTCGGGCCCGAGCGCACGGGCCATGCCATCGCCGAGCTCGTTGACGAACCTGCCCTGCGGCACGGGGACCACGCCGAGCGACGCCGCGCGTGCCACCTGCTCCTCGCTGGCCACTCCGAAGTGCTCGATGCGGTGGCGGCAGTCCTCGCGCGGGAACCGGCGCTGGGCCTCTTCGATGATGTCCAGGACCACGTCCACGGCGCCGTCGCCGATGGCGTGGACGGCCAGCTGCCAGCCGTTCTCGTGGGCGGCCACGAGTCGGGCCTCGAGCCACTCGCGGGGGAACTGCAGGTATCCGAGGTTCTCCTCCGCGGCGCAGGAGTGGGGCTCGCCCTCCGCGGACAGAGCGTCGTCCGCGGGGGAGGTCTCGGGCTCGTAGCCCACCGTCATCAGCGCGGAGCGCCCGATCAGCGAGCCGTCCGAGAGCACCTTGACCGCGCCGATGCGCAACCACTCGTCGCCCATCCCGGAGCGGATGCCGAGATCCAGTCCGAACCCCTGGCCCTCGTGCGGGTACGGCTCGGCCACCGTGAGCCCGGTAGGGTCCACGGGGTGCAGGGTTGTGAGGTAGGGCATCACGGTGGCGCGCACGCGCAGCAGCCCCTCGTCCCGGGCGAGCTGGTAGGCGGCGATGTCCGTGGGGGACTGACCCAGGTGCGCGGGGGCCCCGAGCCCCGGTTCGGTGATGGACGTGATTCCCGCGGCCACGGCGACGTCGCCCGCGGCCCCGATCTGCTCGGCCACCGCGCGCGTGGTCTTGGCCGGGAGGTGGTCCGAGACCAGCGCGCGGGCGGTCTCCTCGAGCAGGCCCTGTGCCGAGCCGTCGTCGTCCAGCGGGACGCGGCCGCCCTCCGGGACGGTGAAGCCGGCGCGCCCCGGGTAGCCGGCCACCGCGAAGGCGGCCGAGTTCGCTACCGCCATGTGGCGCGAGTTGTGCCACAGCCACACAGGGTTCAGCGGGGCCACGGCGTCCAGCTCCACAGCCAGCGGGTGGTGGCCGTCCAGGTAGTTCTGGTCGTAGCCCTGGCCCATGACCCACTCGCCCGGCTCCGAGTCTCGCGCGGCCGCGCCGATCCGCTCCAGCAGCTCCGCCATGGTGGGCGCAGCCCGCGGGCTCACGTCCACCTGCACGAGCGCCTCGCCGAGCAGACTCAGGTGGCAGTGCGCGTCGTGGAAGCCCGGGACCACCGTGGCGCCGCGCAGGTTCACCACTCGGTCGAAGGCCTCACGGGGCAGCTGCTCGTCCACGCTCACGATCCTGCCGCCGTGCACCCCCAGCGCGTGCACCAGGGGGTGCCCGGGGTCCTGCGTGTGGATGGAGCCGTTCGTGAAGATCACGTCGAGTGCCATGGTGGTGCCGTCCTCGGGGTCGTGTGCGTGGTCCGCGCACCGGGTTCCGGGCACGACGTCGTGCTCGGGCGAGCGGGCGAGTCCGCCCATCGTCTCGCGCGGGTGTGCCCCGTGTCACGCGACGTCACGGGCCATGACGGGCCGTGACCCGGCGGCGACCGACCGTGACCGGTGACCACGCGCGGCCCCCGGCCCGCTCACCCGGCCCGCGCCCGGGAGGGGCTGACGCAAACCGGGGTCGCCCCCCGCGCGGCGACTACCCTCGAGGCAACGGCATCGGCCACCCCCGCCCCGGGGTGTGGACGGGCCACTGGCCTCTCGCACGGATGTGCCCCACCTCGCACAGCAGGAGAACACCATGCCCTTCGATCCACAGGCCCCGGCCACCGGCCCCATGCCCGTTTTCCACGAGAGGGGGGACCAGGGGTACAAGAAGTCCCTGGGCCACTTCCAGATCCAGATGATCGGCATCGGTGGTGCCATCGGCGTGGGCCTGTTCCTGGGCATCGGCGGGCGCCTCGCGGCGGCGGGCCCCGCGCTGGTCGTCTCCTACCTGGTGGTCTCCGCCGTGGTGTACCTGCTCATGCGCGCCCTGGGGGAGCTCGTGATCCACCGCCCCACCACGGGCGCGTGGGTCTCCTACGCGCGCGAGTTCGTGGGCGACCGCTTCGCGTTCATGACGGGGTGGATCTATGTAGCGCTCTCCGCCGTGGCCGGGGTGGGCGAGATCGCCGCGCTCGCGGTGTACGTGCAGTTCTGGTGGCCAGAGATCCCGGGATGGATCCCGTCCCTGGTCGCGGCGATGACGATCGTGGGCTGCAACCTGCTCAGCGTGAAGCTCTACGGGTTCATCGAGACGTGGGCGGCCATGGTCAAGGTGCTCGCGATCCTGCTTTTCCTGGCGGCGGGCCTCGTCCTGGTGGTCGCCGGTGACATCTTCCACGCCCCCACCGCGGCGTCGGTCACCAACCTGTGGAGCGGCGGCTTCGCCACACGGGGAGTGCTCGTGCTGGTGGTCGTGATGACCGGCGTGGTCTTCTCCTTCTCCGCGATCGAGATCGTGGGCGTGTCCGCGGGTGAGGCCAAGGACCCGGAGAAGTCCATGCCCAAGGCCATCAACTCCGTGGTGCTGCGCATCGCCCTGTTCTACATCGGCTCCATCCTGGTGCTTTCCATGCTGCTGCCCACGGACGAGTACTCCGGAGACGAGTCCCCGTTCGTCACCGCGCTCGCCTCCCTGCACATCCCCGCGCTGGCCGGGATCATGAACTTCGTGGTGCTCACGGCGGCGATCTCCGGCGTGAACGCGACCCTCTACGCGAGCGTGCGGCTGCTGCGCAACCTCTCCGCGCACGGCCAGGCGCCCAAGGTGATGGCCTCGGTGGGTCACCGCGGTGTGCCCACGGGGGCGCTGCTGTGCATCTTCGGCTTCGACCTGGTCGGCATCGTGATGATCTACGCGCTGGGCGCCTCGGACGCGTTCGAAGTGGTGCTCAGCGCCTGCTCAATCTTCGTGCTCTTCGGTTGGATCTCAATCTTCGTCTCCCACCTGGGCTACCGGCGCCAGGTCGCCCGCGGGCAGGTCGCGCCCGTTCACTTCAAGATGCCCGGTGCGCCCGTGACCAACTACGTGTGCCTGGTGTTCCTCACGGTGCTCTCCCTCTACATCATGTTCGACTTCAGCAACCCCCACTGGTACTACAGCCTCCTGGCCGGTGTGCTGATCCTGGTGGCCACGAACATCGGCTACGAGATCTCCCGACGCCACGTGCGCCGCAACGGCCTGCCTGACCTCACACCCTCGAACGAGGAGCACGACGACGAGGCAGGGCACCACGACGCCGTGGGGAACGGTGCCGCCGAGGGCGAGGGGCGGGGCCCCGGCACGCGCTGAGCACCGTCGTCCCCCGGACCGTGGACGTGAGCCGCGCCACGGCCCCCGGACCCGCCGGAATCGGTTGCCCTGCCGCTAGGGTGGAGCACTGGTAAATCCGGGGCGCCGCGAAAAGCGGCGGGACCGAGGCTGGAGGAGCACATGGACAACATCAACAACCTGCCGTCCGCGAGCGTGGACGAGATCCCCGCGGGCGCACCCGTGCTGGACGTGCGCGAGCAGGACGAGTGGGATGCCGGGCACATCGAGGGCGCCCAGCACCTGCCGCTCTCGCAGCTCGCCGAGCGTACCGACGAGGTGCCGCTGGACGTGGACGTCTACGTGATCTGCCGCTCCGGCGGTCGGTCACTGCGCGCCACGGCGTACCTCGCGCAGTACGGCTACGACCCCGTGAACGTGCTGGGCGGCATGGGTGCGTGGGCGGACGCAGGCAGACCCATCGTGTCCGAGACCGGGGAAACGGCGCGCGTTCTGTGAACGCGGCGGTCTCCGGCGTGGCCCCGGGTCCCTCGGACCCGGGGCCACGCGCCCGTCGCTACGCGTTCCTCGGTCCTGAGGGCACCTTCACCGAAGCCGCACTGATGCAGGTTCCGGGGGCGCCGGACGCCGAGTGCATCCCCATGAACTCGGTGCCGGCCGCACTCGCCGCGGTGCGCGAGGAGACGGTGGACGCCGCCGTCGTGCCCCTCGAGAACTCGGTGGAGGGCGGGGTGAGCGCCACCCTCGACGACGTCTCCTTCGGCGCCGAGCTGCGGATCTTGCAGGAGATCCTCGTGCCCATCCGCTTCGTGCTCGTGGCACCGGACGGCGTGCGGCTGCAGGACGTCCGCACCGTCTCGACCCACACGCACGCGTGGGCGCAGATCCGTGGCTGGGCCGAGACGAACCTGCCAGGCGTCACGTACGTCCCGGCGCCGTCCACGGCGGCCTCCGCGGTGGCCATGCTCGACGGCCGCGGCGGGGTCAGCACCCAGGGCCTGGGATACGACGCCGGGGTGTGCTCGCCGGTGGTCGTGCAGCGGCACCCGGAGCTGCAGGTGCTCGCGGAGGACATCAGCGACAACGAGAAGGCCGTGACCCGCTTCGTGCTCGTGGCCCGCCCGGACGCCACCATGCCCGCCCCCACCGGCGCGGACAAGACCTCGCTGGTGGTCCCCCTGTGGGAGGACCGCCCCGGGGCGCTGCTGGAGATCCTCGAGCAGTTCGCCACCCGCGGCGTGAACCTCACCCGTATCGAGTCCCGCCCCACCAAGACCCACCTGGGCGACTACTTCTTCTCTGTGGACATCGACGGCCACATCCAGGACGACCGCGTCGCTGACGCCCTCATGGGCGTGCGCCGGATCTGTCCCCGCACCCGTTTCCTCGGCTCCTACCCCCGCGCGGACAGGCGAGAGGTCCGCGTGGCGAAGCACCACAGTGACGCCGCGTTCATCCAGGCCCGCTCGTGGGTCGACAACCTGAAAGGACAGTGACGTCCATGGACATCGAGGGCTGGAGCCAGACGCTCACCGCAGGCCCCCTCCTGCTCATCGCAGCGGCGGCCATTGCCGTGCTGCTGGTGCTCATCATCAAGCTGCGCGTGCACGCGTTCCTGGCACTGATCATCATCTCGGCCCTCACGGCCTTCGCCACCGGGATCCCCACGGACCAGGTGGTCCCCGTGATGCTTGACGGCTTCGGCAAGACGCTCGCGAGCGTTGCGCTGCTCGTGGGCCTCGGCGCGATGCTCGGGCGCCTGCTGGAAACCTCCGGCGGCGCGCAGGTGCTCGCGGACCGGCTGATCCGGGCCTTCGGCGAGAAGCGCGCACCGCTCGCGCTCGGCGTGGCCTCCCTGCTGTTCGGCTTCCCGATCTTCTTCGACGCAGGCCTGGTGGTCATGCTTCCCGTGGTCTTCTCGGTGGCCCGCCGCCTGGGAGGCAGCGTGCTGACCTACGCGCTGCCCGCCGTGGGCGCGTTCTCCGTGATGCACGTGTTCCTGCCACCGCACCCGGGGCCCGTCACCGCGGCCACGTTCTTCGAGGCCAACGTGGGCTACATCATCCTGGTGGGCCTGATCTGTGCGATCCCCGCGTGGTACGTGTCCTCCTACCTTTTCGGCAAGGTGGTCGGACGCCGGATCTCCCTGCCCGTGCCCACGATTTTGGGCGAGGCCGAGGACGTGCGGAACCCGCCGAAGGTGGGCACCGTGGTGGCCATGCTGCTGCTGCCCATGGTGCTGATCTTCCTCAACACCGGTCTGGGAACCCTCGCGAAATCCGGGGCGGTGTCCCAGGAGACCGCATCCCAGACATGGTTCCAGCTGCTGCGCTCCCTCGGCGAGACCCCCCTCGCGCTGACCATCACACTGATCGTGGCCGCGCTGTGCATCGGCCGGGCCCGTGGGCTCAGCGGCACCGCGATCGAGAAGACGTTCGACTCCGCACTGGGTCCCGTGTGCTCGGTCATCCTCATCACCGGCGCCGGCGGGATGTTCGGTGGCGTGCTGCGCACCTCCGGGATCGGTGCCGCCCTCGAGGACGTGCTCGCGGATCTGGGGATCCCCGTGATCCTCGCGGGCTTCCTGATCGCCGCTGTGATGCGCGTGGCGCAGGGCTCGGCCACCGTGGCCCTGACCACTGCGGCGGGGCTGATTTCTCCCGCCGTGCTCGCGGGCGACTTCAACGGCGTGCAGCTGGCGGCGATGGTCGTGGCCGTGGCGGCCGGTTCCGTGGTGCTCTCCCACGTCAACGACTCCGGGTTCTGGCTCGTGGGCCGGTTCCTGGAGATGGACGTGCGCACCACGTTCAAGACGTGGACGGTGCTCGAGACCATCATCGGCGTGCTCGGCTTCGCGCTCGCGGCCCTGCTGTTCGCGGTGGCCGGGGCCTTCTGACCTTGCCCCCCGGCGGGGGTGACGACGGCCACGTCGTCGCGTCCCGTTCCGGCCGCGCCCGGCCGCGGTCCCCGCGCGGTGCCCGCGAGCCCCTGACAGGAGGACCCGGCTCTCCCAGGAGAACCGGGTCCTCCTGTCAGCCGGGCTGGGTCAGTCTGCCTGGGAGGGTGGCACGCGGACCCGCAGGGAGCGGTGGTCCACGATGGACTCCAGGGCGGTGATGCTGCCGAGCAGGTCCCCGTCCACCTCGCACTCGATGGGCTCGTGGAACTCCACGCGCACGGACTTGCCGCTGTAGAAGTCGATCACCGGCAGGTCGTGGCGGTGGCGGAAGGCCACCTTGGCCACCATTCCCAGCCAGCCAAGGACCGAGCGCGGGGACATCACCACGAGGTCCAGGTAGCCGTCGTCCAGCTTGGCCTTCGGCACCAGGATCAGCCCGGCGGTGAGCTCGCCGCAGTTGCACACCATGACGGAACGCACCAGGCGGGACTCCCACGGGCCGCCGTCCACGCTGAAGCGCGCCCACCGTGGGTGGCTGAACAGATGGCGCATCCCGGCCTCGCCGTAGGCGGCCCACCCCACGAGGTTCTTGAGGTCGTCCTTGGTGTCCGCCATGATCTGGGCGTCGAAGCCCGCGCCGCCCATGACCAGGAAGCGGTGGTCCTCCGTGCGCCCGTCCTCGGTCTCCAGGTGCATGGTGATGGAGTCGATCGCCTTCTGCGAGCCGAACAGCGCCACGTCCACGGAGTGGTGCGGGTCCGTAAGGTCCGCGTGCAGGTTCCGGGCCAGCAGGTTGCCGGTGCCGAGCGGCACGAGACCCAGGGGAATCTCCCCGCCCACCAGAGACTCGCCCACCGCGCGAATGGTGCCGTCCCCGCCCGCGGCCAGCACGACGTCGGCACCGGACTCCACAGCGCGCCGCGCCATGGAGAATCCGGGGTCGTCGATCTCAGTCTCGTAGATCACCGGGTCTGCCCAGCCGGCCTTGCGGCACGCCACGATCAGCGCATCCCGGGCCACTCCCGCCTGGGCCTTGATCGGGTTGACCACCATGGCCACTCGCTGGGGCTGCCACTTGTTGTCCGGCACTGAGTCCCTTCCGGGGATCGGTTCACGCTGGTTGTCGACAGCGGCAAGTCTACGGGTCCGGCCTCCCCGTTCCCCGGGACACCGCCCGGTTGGATACCCTGGAAGGGTGATCGACATCAACGACCTGCGCGCCGACCCCGAAACCTACCGTGCCTCCCAGACCGCCCGCGGGGCGGACGCGGGGCTCGTGGACCGCATCCTGGAGGCGGACTCCCGGCGTCGCAGTGCGATCACGGACTTCGAGTCCCTGCGCGCGGAGCAGAACGCCTTCGGCAAGAAGGTGGCCAAGGCCCAGGGTGAGGAAAAACAGCAGCTGCTGACCCAGGTCAAGCAGCTTGCCGCGGATGTGAAGACCGCGCAGGCCACCGCGGATGATGCACAGGCCCAGCAGCAGGAGCTCGTGGCACAGTTCCCCAACGTCATCGTGGAGGGCATCCCCTCCGGCGGTGAGGACGACTTCGTGCTGCTGCGCACCGAGGGCACACCCCGGGACTTCGCGGCCGAGGGGTTCGAGCCCCGCGACCACCTGGCGCTCGGGGAGCTGCTGGACGGCATCGACATGGAGCGCGGTGCGAAGGTCTCCGGCTCCCGGTTCTACTTCCTCAAGCGGGACGTCGCCCGCCTGGAGACCGCGCTGCTGATGGCCGCGCAGGACCTCGCCCTGGACAACGGGTTTGTCCCCATGACCACGCCCAACTTGGTGCGCCCGGCCGTCATGAACGGCACGGGCTTCGACGTGGAGCACGACGACGAGATCTACCGCGTGGGCAAGGATGACCTCTACCTGGTGGGCACCTCCGAGGTGGCGCTGGCCGGGTACCACCAGGACGAGATCCTGAACCTCTCCGACGGCCCGCTGCGCTACGCCGGGTGGTCCTCGTGCTACCGACGCGAGGCCGGTTCCGCGGGCAAGGACACCCGCGGCATCATCCGCGTGCACCAGTTCAACAAACTGGAGATGTTCGTCTACTGCCGTCCGGAGGACGCCGCCGCCGAGCACGAGAAGCTGCTCGCGTGGGAGGAGCAGATGCTGCAGGCCTGCGGTCTGAGCTACCGTGTGATTGACACCGCCGCGGGGGACCTCGGCACCTCCGCCGCCCGCAAGTTCGACTGCGAGGCCTGGATCCCCACGCAGGGCAAGTACCGCGAGCTGACCTCCACCTCCAACTGCACCACCTACCAGGCGCGCCGGCTCAACATCCGCGAGCGGCTGCCCGAGACCACGGACGCTAACGGCAAGGTCAAGAAGGGCGGCACGCGCGCCGTCGCCACCCTCAACGGTACGCTCGCCACCACCCGCTGGCTCGTGGCGCTGCTCGAGACCCACCAGCAGACGGACGGCTCCGTGACGATCCCGCAGATCCTGCGCCCGTACATGCGCGGCCAGGAGGTCATGCGCCCCGTCGCGTGAGCAGCCGCGCCCCCCGCCCGACGACGCTGCTCCCCGACGATGTCGCCCGCCCGCCGTGCCCGCGCACGGTGCGCGGGCGTCGTCGTTTGCCGCCCCGTGGCCCGGACGTCACCCGCAGGTCACCGGGGCGTCCACCGCAGGACGTGCCGCCATGGTGATGTGACACCATGACTGTCATGACTGATACCCGAACCGGCATCGACGACCGGCACACCGACGAGCGCGCGAAGAGCGCGGCCGACGCCTTCGCGCCCCTGAAGGTCCAGACCCCTCGCACCAGCTCCTGGACCCGCGAGGAGGGCGCACGCTACCTCGTGGCCCTGGACGTGGACGGCACCCTCGTGGACCACGACGGCCGGATGTCCCGCGGCGTGAAGGACGCCCTGCGCGCCGTGGTGGCCGCCGGGCACCACGTGGTGATCTCCACCGGCCGCTCCATGGGCGCCACCCTGCCCGTGATCCGCCAGGCACACATCGACTCCGGCTTCGCCGTGTGCTCCAACGGCGGCGTGACCCTGCGCCTGGACCCCGAGCTGCCCGAGCACTACGAGGTCACCGACCGCGTGAGCTTCGACCCCGCCCACGCACTGGAGGCGCTCGCGAGCACGCTGCCCACCGCCAAGTTCGCGCTCGAGGGCGCGGACGGGAAGTTCTACTCCACGGAGCGCTTCCAGGACGCCTCCTTCGGCATCGAGGCCGTGCCCGTGGACCTGCACGAACTCGCCCAAATCCCCGCCGTGCGCCTGGTGGTCTACAGCGCCACGGACGCTCCCGGGGACTTCGCGGACGCCATCGAGCGTGCCGGGCTGCACGGCGTGGCCTACTCCGTGGGCTGGTCCTCGTGGCTGGACGTGGCCGCGAACGGCGTGTCCAAGGCGAGCGCGCTGGAGCAGATCCGCCAGCACCTGGACGTGGACCCCGCTCACACCGTGGCCATGGGGGACGGACGCAACGACATCGAGATGCTGCAGTGGGCCGCACGCGGGGTGGCCATGGGCCAGGCCCCGGACGAGGTCGCCGCCGTGAGCCGCGAGGTCACGGACAGCGTCTACGACGACGGCGCTGCGGCAGTCCTGCGCTCGCTGCTCTGAGCCGCGCGGCTCTGCGGCATCCCCCGGGGGCTCCGCGGGCCTGGTATCCGGGGACCTCTGCGGCCGGAGCACCGTTGACCAGGGCGCCGTCCTCAGGAATGCCGTGGCCCGGGGCTCCGAGGTCAGGCACCGTGGTCGGGCACTGCGCCCGGGCGCCGCGTCTGGCACGCGGGCGGTGCTGCCCGTGAAATGGCATGGAACTGCGATACTGGGACCGTGTTCGTCCTGACCCTGACCCAGCGCGTGGCGGACGCCTCCCGTCCTGATCCCGCCACGGACCGCGAGGTGTGCCGGCTGCTGAGCGGGCTGTCCGTGCGCGCACCCTTCCAGCCGTCGGCGGCGGGGGTCGTGCGCGGGCTCACCGAGGACGCAGACGTTGCAGTGACCGCAGCGATGGTGGCCCTGCGCGACGACGCCTACGCCGTGGGGATCGGGGTGGGGGACGTGTTCCTCACGCCCGTCGACCAGGAGGACGGCCGGGTGGCCGTCACGGCGGAAGGTCCCGGCATGGGTTTCGGGCACGACGCCGCCCAGCACACCCGCAGCACGGAGCGCGTGGCCGTGCGGGTCAGCGCGGCGGACCCGGAGGCGGCAGAGCAGGCGGAGGCCGTGCTGCGACTCGTGGGCCACATTGTGAGCGTGCGCAGCGACGCCGAGTGGCGTGTGGTGGACCTCCTGGTTCCCGGCGCCCGCGGCCAGCAGAAGACCGTGGCCCGGCAGCTGGGCATCACCCCGCAGGCGGTGTCCAAGGCTGTGGTGCGCTCCCTGTGGCACGAGGAGTGGCGGGCCCGCCCCGCGGCGGCCACGCTGCTGCGGCTGTGCGAGTCCGGCGGCCTGCAGGGCTGAGCCCCGTCACCACCAGGTGTCCACCGTGTACCCGGCGGCTGCGAGATCCGTCTCCAGCACGGGCAGGCACTCTGCGGGCAGACGCAGGGAGCCCGCGACGTCCCGGGCGTCGAAGTAGCCCGTGAGCCACGTGAACGCCGGGTGGTCCCGGGCGAGGGACTCGCACCGGGTGACGATGCGCCTGGTCTCGGCCTCCGGTGAGAAGACCCAGAAGGACTCCAGGTCCGTCAGCTGGAACAGACCCACCCCGTGGTGCCCCCGGGGAGCGGGAAGCCCTCCGGTCCCGGTTCCGGCACCCGCGGCGGGATCTCCCCAGCCCTGCGCGGGGCTGCGGACCCATCCCCCGGAGGCCGCCGGTCCCAGCGCGGGAGCGAGCGGGTCCAGCTCCCAGCGGGGTGCGCGGAGCAGCCAGTCCGGTGGACTGGGCGGGAAGAGTGCTCCGTCCGGCGAGTCCGGCCACTGCTCGCGCCACGTGGCCCAGCTGCCTGCCTCAACGCGGTCCCAGAAGCGCTGCGCACCGATCTCCACGGAGAGGTCCGACACCGTGCTGTGCTGGCGTGCCCAGCTGCCGCCGGACCCACCGGGATCCTGACCGGCCTCGGCGGTGAACGGGCGCAGGGTGATGTCCGGGTGCAGCGGGGGTCCCGGGGCAGCCGCCGTCCCCGCGGCCGTCAGCAGCCCTCGCACCCGGCCCATGAGGTGCTCGGGACCCAGCACCTGGGTGGAGTCCGTGCCGTGGAAGACGTACACGCGCTCCACGTCGCTCGACTGCGCATCAAACACGGGCACCACCTCCGGGGATACGGCGGGCGGTGACGGTTTCACCACCCGCGCAACGGGCTGCGATCATCCCACCACGTCCCGGCGACAGGCATAAGGGACGGGTTCTGAACGGGCGATCCCCGCCGCCGGAGGGGTGCTCCGAGGGCGGGGATCTGCATCACGCGGTGAGTGCGGGAGCTCAGTCGTCCTGCTCCGCCTCCGCGGCGGTGTCGTACTGGGACTGCTGGAAGCGCTCCTGTGCCTCGACGATCAGGCGCTCGGCGGTCTCCTTGCCCTCCCAGCCCTCGCCCTTGACCCACTTGTTGGGCTCGAGGTCCTTGTAGCGCTCGAAGAAGTGCTGGATCTCCTTCTGCAGGAACTCGTTGACGTCCTCGAGGCCCTGGATCCCGTCGTAGCGCTTGTCCGTGGATACGCACAGCACCTTGGCGTCTCCGCCGGCCTCGTCGGTCATGTTGAAGACGGCGATGGGGCGGGCCTCCAGGATCACACCGGGCATGATGTCGACGTCCATGATGACCATGGCGTCCAGGGGGTCGCCGTCCTCGCCCAGGGTGTCCTCGAAGTAGCCGTAGTGCGTGGGGTACTGCATGGAGGTGAAGAGCACGCGGTCCAGGCGGATCCGGCCGGTCTCGTGGTCGATCTCGTACTTGACGCGCGAGCCGCGCGGGATCTCGATGGTGACGTCCAACTCCATGGTGAAACTCCTTGGTTCGTAGTGGTGCGCGCCGCGGTGGATTGCCCCGGGGCGTCGCACACGGCGGCGCTCCGACGGCGCGCGTCCGAGCTGATGCGTCCCACGATACCGGCCTCCCCCGCGGCCGGCCCGCATCGGTGGCGGTCTCCGCGCGGGCCCCGGCACGAGGACTGCGGCGTCAGGGGCCATGGCAACGTGGGTTCTCTGCGGGGTGGTGGTGTCGCGGCGTCGTGAGGTTGTCCGCGTCGGAGCGGCACGGAAGAATCGGCTCATGCTCGCAACCCCGCACAAGACCCCGGCGCGCCACCTCGTGTGGCCCGTCGTGTGCGTGCTGCTCGTCGTCGCGCTGGTGGTTGCGTCGGTCGTCGCGGTGCCCGCGGCGCTGGCGGAGGTCGCACCCGGCTCCGGCGCGAGCACCGGCACCGGTTCTGGCGCCGTCGACGGCTCGGGCGACACTGCGGCCGCGAACCCGTCGGTGGCGGGGGACTCGGAGGAGGCGCCCCCGGTGGACGCGGATGCCGTGCAGCGCGCCCTGGACGGGGTGCTGGAGGGTGCCCCGGGAACGGCGGGCGCCGCCGTTCTCGCGGTGGACTCGGACGATGTCGTGGCGGGGGAGTCCCCGGAGCGGGCCGTGGTCCCCGCCTCGAACCAGAAGCTGGTGACTGCGCTGAGCCTCGCTGAGCACCTGGACCCGCACGAACGTCTGCGGACCACGGTGGTCACGGGGGAGGACCCTGGCAAGCTCACCCTGGTGGCGGGAGGGGACACGCTGCTCTCACCCGGGGACGGGGACCCGGAGGCTGTCAACGGCCGTGCCGGTCTCGGGACGCTCGCCCGGCGCACCGCGGACGCCCTGCGCGAGCGGGCTCCAGAAGCCGCTTCGAACGGTGTGACCGTGGCCGTGGACACGAGCCTGTTCACGGGGGCGGACCTGAACCCGGACTGGGACCCGGAGGACATAGAGTCCGGGGAGATCACCCGGGTGGCGCCCATCGCCCTGTACTCGCACCGGGTGCCCACGGCGGACGGTGCGGACCCCGGTTCCCAGGGCAGCCGCCCCTCGGACCCCGCGGCAGCCGCCGCGCAGGCGTTCGCGGACCGGCTCTCCGAGCAGTTGGGAGGCGCCCGCGTGTCCGTCAAGGGGACCGCCGCGGCACCGCAGGACGCCGAGGAGCTCGCGGCCGTGGAGTCCGCACCCGTGCACGAGCAGAGCGCCTACATGCTCGCCCACTCGGACAACTCCCTCGCGGAGACCCTCGCCCGGGTCGCTGCCGTCGCCTCGGGGCGCGAGGGCAGCGTGGCCGGTGTGCAGGAGATGCTGCCGGAGGCCCTGCAGGAGCAGGGCATTGCCACCGACGGCCTCGCGGTCAAGGACGCGAGCGGCATGGCCGCGGCAGACCGGCTCACGCCGCTGGTCCTCGCGCGCACCGTCCGCGCGCTGGTCACGGAGCAGCGCTTCGCCCCCTACGGGCGGGGGCTGCCCGTGGGCGGCGGCGCGGGAACACTGGCCCAGCGCTTCGACGACTCCTCGGAAGCGGCCGCCCGAGGACGCACCCGCGCCAAGACGGGCACACTGCTGGACGTGGCATCGCTCTCCGGCTACGTCCAGTGCGAGGACGGCAACGTGCTCGTCTACTCCCTGGTGCTCAACGGCGTGAAGGGGAAGACGGACCGCGCCCGGAACACCGTGGACACCGCCGTGGCCGCCCTGACTGGTGCCGCCTGACGCAACGGCGACCACCCACCCGCCTGGCAGCCCACGCGCTCACCCGGCCACGCACCCCCCCCAGGCGGGCACCCCACCAGCCAAGCACCGGACAGCGCAGTCACCTGACCGCCCGGTGGCTGGCCGCCCGACACCACGGCAACGGCTCGAGCACAGCACGGCCGACTCCCGCGCACCGCACTGCGGCCGTGCAGGAAGCCGCCGGGGACTTGCCAGGAGGTGGGGCGGGAAACCCCCAACGCGGCGTCGGGGCCGTGTGGTTGAGTGGGCGCATGAGCCAAGAACTGACGCAGCGTTCGCTCGTCGACTGGGATGCAGCCGCGCAGCTAGCCGCCAAGATGACTCCTCCGGGACCTACCCCGGCCCCGCGCGAGATGTCCAAGGCCGTGGAGTCCCTGCGCTACTTCGCGCACGAGTCTGTGCACCACGTGCACACGATCACCCGCCTGGACGCAGCCGAGAACCTGCGGGACTCCACCGTTCTGGTGGTGGACCGCGCGGGCTGGGCGAAGGCGAACACCCAGACGTTCTCCGTGCTGATGCAGCCCGTCTTCGACCGGCTGCGCGCCAAGGACCCCCAGAAGTTCGACGCCGCCAGGCGCGGTGTGGCACCCACGGCCACCGCCGCGGAGATGGCTGCGTTCGTGGGCTTCCTGTCCTCGAAGGTGCTCGGCCAGTACGACCCCTACGCGGGGCTCGTCTCCGAGACCGCGGCCCGCTCCCACCCCGGTGGCCGCCTGATGTTCGTGGCGCCCAACGTGCTGTGGACGGAGAAGGAGCTCAACGTGGCACCGGAGGACTTCCGGCTGTGGGTGTGCCTGCACGAGCAGACCCACCGCGTGCAGTTTGCCGCCGCGCCGTGGCTGCGGGACCACATGCTGGAGCAGATCACGAGCCTCGGCTCCCTGGACGCCTCCGTGTGGGACCGGGTGCGTGCGCTGGCGTCATCCGTCACGGGCCGTTCGCGCGGTGAGCGCCCGGACGCGGGTCTTGGCCCGCTGACCCACCTGCTCACCGCGCAGGAGCGGGCCACGGTCTCCCACGTCACCGCGGTGATGTCCTTGCTGGAAGGTCATGCGAACGCGGTCATGGACGCCGTGGACGCGAGGATCGTGCCCACCGTGAAGACCATCCGTCGGCGCTTCGACAACCGTTCCGCGGACCACGGTGTGGTGGACCGCTTCATCCGTTCGGTGCTGGGCATGGACGCCAAGATGCGTCAGTACAGCAACGGCCAGAAGTTCGTGGAGCACATTGTGGAGCGCGAGGGCATGGACCGCTTCAACACCGTGTGGAGCTCCCCGCAGACACTGCCCACCGAGGCGGAGATCCACGACCCCCGGGCGTGGGTGGAGCGGGTCCTGCGCTGAGTCCGCACCTGCCAGGTGATCGTTCAGACGGGTATGTCAAGATGACCCCGTGAGCTCTGAAAACATCGAACAACAGGTACGGCTGTACGGACAGCCGTTGTCAGAGCGTTTTGGCGCCGTGGTGGGGGCCTACGGTATTACGCAGCGTCGGCTGGCCCAGGTTCTGGGTCTGTCGGCGCCCATGCTCTCCCAACTCATCAGCGGCAGACGCATCAAAATCGGAAATCCGGCGGTCTACGAACGCCTGGTCATGCTCGAGGACAGCGTGAGCACCTCGGACCGGGAGGCCGTTCTGACCAGGGTGGAGGCATCCCAGCCGGTGCTCTCCACGTCCCAGATCCGCACCGGGATCGCCACGAACACGGACGCCGTGAGCGCGCTGGCTTCCGTGGTTCCGGTGGGGGAACTGGAACGCGCGCTGGTCATGCTCGGGGAGAGCACGCCGGTGCTGTCCAAGGTGCTGGCCATGGCGGAGGAGACCGCGCAGCGCTCCGGGCACGCACGGGGCTGAGGGGTGCAGCAGGGGCGCTTCGGGCGGCTGAATCCCGTGGTCGCGCGGGCGCGGCGGGCCGTTGCCCGCGGTGTGTCCGGACTGGACACCGCGGGATCTGCACCACCACTCGTGCTCGTGGGGTGCAGCGGTGGCGGGGACTCGCTCGCGCTGGCCGCCGCGGCACTGCACCTGCAGCGCCGCGGCGGCCTGCGGGTGGGGGCCGTCGTGGTCGACCACCAGCTCCAGGACGGGTCCCAGGCGGTCGCGCGGCGCACCGCTGAGGTGCTGCGAGTTGCGGGAGCGGATCCCGTGCTCGTGGAGCGGGTCACCGTCTCGCAGCGCGGGCACGGCCCGGAGATGGCCGCCCGTCTCGCCCGCTACGCCGCATTCCAGCGCGCTGTGGCTCGCACGGGAGCGGCGGCGGTGCTGCTGGGCCACACGCGGGACGACCAGGCGGAGACCGTGCTGCTCGGCCTCACGCGGGGCTCAGGCACGCGCTCGCTGGCGGGAATGTCCGAGCGCCACGTCCTGGACGGTGTGACGTATCTGCGACCGTTCCTGTGGCTCACCCGCACGGAGACCGAGACGGTCTGCGCCGCGGAGGGCCTGGACCCGTGGCTCGACCCCACCAACCGGGACACCACGCTGACCCGCTCGCGGATCCGCCACGACGTCCTGCCGCACCTCGAGCGCGAGCTCGGACCAGGCGTCGCCAAGGCGCTGGCCCGCACCGCCTCGGTGCTCGGCGCGGACGCCGACTACTTGGACGAGCAGGCTCTCGCCGCGCTCGCCGCCGCCCTGGTTCAGCCCGGCACGGCTCGGCAGCGCACACCGCAGTCCGCTCCCGAACAGGATCCCAGACCGGCCCATCTATCTCCTGGGCCCCGCGCCCAGCGGGAACCGGAGCGCCCGGGGGGCGCCGCGCCGTCGTCCGTGGTCCTGGACGCCGCCACGGTGCAGGCGACACCACCCGCCCTGCGACGCCGTCTGCTCGCGCGCGCCTGCGCGCTCGCCGGAGGGGAGACGCCCACGTTCGAGCGGCTCGCCGCGCTCGAGGACTTCGCGCTCGGCCACGGCGCCGCTGGACCCGTCCAGCTGGCGGGTAAGGTGACTGCGTGGCGGCACCGCGCGGACGCCGAGCACGCGCGGGGGTGCCTGGAGCTGCGAGGCGGTTCCGGGAGCACGCCCCAGCAGACGACGCCCACCCAGAACAACCCCGGGAGTGCCCAGTGAAGCCGGAACACGTCAGCGAGGACCTCAGCAGCATCCTGTTCACCAAGGAACAGATCGCAGAGAAGGTCCACGACCTCGCGCAGCAGATCGACCGTGACTACGAGGGCCGGCAGGTGCTGCTCGTGGGTGTGCTCAAGGGCGCGGTGATGGTCATGGCGGACCTCATGCGCGAACTCGAGGGCCAGTACCCCATGGACTGGATGGCGGTGTCCTCGTACGGTTCCGGCACCAAGTCCTCCGGTGTGGTGCGCATCCTCAAGGACCTCGACACGGACCTGCACGGCAAGGACGTGCTGATCGTGGAGGACATCATCGACTCCGGCCTCACACTCTCGTGGCTGCGCACCAACCTGGAGTCCCGCGGGCCCAACTCCGTGGAGATCTGCACGCTGCTGCGCAAGCCGGAGGCCATGAAGACGAGCATCGACGTCCGCTACGTGGGTTGGGACATCCCCAACGAGTTCGTGGTGGGCTACGGCCTGGACTTCGCCGAGCAGTACCGCACGCTGGACTGCATCGCCACGCTCGCGCCGCACGTCTACTCCTGAGCCCGCCCGCGCGCAGCGGCGGTGGAGAATGTGGTTCCCCGAACCGTGGTCCGCGCCGGCACCTCGCGACCGCCGAGAACCAGGCATCCCCGACGACGACGCCGCGCTGCGGGGCCACGCGCGTCTCCCGGCGGCGTCGTGCCCGCTCCCAGTCAACGCCGGGACGGGCGGGGTAGCGTGAGCCGATCGTGTGCGCTGTGAAAGAACGGACCGCACTCGAGACGAACTGGCGCCACACGAGACGATAGATTGTGGCACACGCGTCACGGCCATCGGATTCCTGGCACTCCACCCGGAGGGCCACCCGCAGGGAACGGGCCGCGCTCGGCAACGTGTCACGTCCACGGGAGGATCAACGGCTTGGCCACGGCAAAAAAACCCACAAGTTTCTTCAAGGGACCGCTCTTCTGGATCCTGCTCGCCATCGTGGTCCTGGTGCCCGTGGGCGCCATGATGTTCAGCCCCACCTCCTCCCGCGTGGACACCAACGTGGGCCTGCAGCTGCTGCACGACGGCAAGGTCAACGAGGCCAAGATCTACGACGGTGAGCAGAAGGTCGAACTCTCACTCAAGGACGACCTCAACCAGAATGACCAGAACCTCGGCAAGGACGTCGAGTTCTTCTACGTGCAGCCGCGTGCGGAGGAGGTCGTCAAGAGCATGGACGACGCCCACCTCAGCGGGTTCACGGACCAGCCGGTGGAGAACAACTGGTTCCTCTCCCTGGTGCGCTTCATGCTCCCGTTCCTCATCATCCTGGGGATCTTCTGGTTCGTGTTCTCCCGCATGCAGACCGGCGGGCAGGCCATGAAATTCGGCCGCTCCAAGGCCAAGATGTTCAACAAGGAGAACTCCGAGGTCACGTTCGCGGACGTGGCGGGCGCGGACGAGGCCGTCCAGGAGCTCGACGAGATCAAACAGTTCCTGGTGGAGCACGACCGCTTCACCGCCGTGGGCGCCAAGGTCCCCAAGGGCGTGCTGCTCTACGGGCCCCCGGGCACCGGCAAGACCCTGCTGGCCAAGGCCGTGGCGGGCGAGGCGGGCGTGCCGTTCTACTCGATCTCCGGCTCGGACTTCGTGGAGATGTTCGTGGGCGTGGGCGCGTCCCGTGTGCGTGACCTGTTCCAGCAGGCCAAGGAGAACTCCCCGGCCATCATCTTCGTGGACGAGATCGACGCCGTGGGCCGCCAGCGCGGCGCAGGCATGGGCGGCGGCAACGACGAGCGCGAGCAGACCCTGAACCAGCTCCTGGTGGAGATGGACGGCTTTGACGCCAACACCAACGTGATCCTGATCGCGGCCACCAACCGTCCGGACGTGCTGGACCCCGCACTGCTGCGCCCGGGTCGCTTCGACCGTCAGATCGGCGTGGACGCCCCGGACATGAAGGGTCGCGAGCAGATCCTGCGCGTGCACTCGAAGAACAAGCCGCTCGCGGACAACGTGGACCTCGCGTCCGTGGCCAAGCGGACCCCGGGCTTCACCGGCGCGGAGCTCGCCAACGTGATGAACGAGGCGGCCCTGCTGACCGCCCGTTCCCACGCCCAGCTGATCGACGACCGCGCGGTGGACGAGGCGATCGACCGCGTGATCGCCGGCCCGCAGAAGCGTTCGCGCGTCATGAAGGAGCTCGAGCGCAAGGTCACGGCGTACCACGAGGGCGGTCACGCGCTCGTCGCCGCTGCACTGCGCAACACGGACCCCGTCACCAAGATCACGATCCTGCCGCGCGGCCGCGCCCTGGGCTACACCATGGTGATGCCCACGGACGACAAGTACTCGACCACCCGCAACGAGCTGCTGGACCAGATGGCCTACGCCATGGGCGGGCGAGCCGCGGAGGAGATCGTCTTCCACGACCCCTCCACCGGTGCCTCCAACGACATCCAGAAGGCCACGGACACGGCCCGGAAGATGGTCACGCAGTACGGCATGAGCTCGAAGATCGGCTCCGTGAAGATCGGCGGGGACAACTCGGACCCGTTCGTGGGCCGTGAAATGGGCTCCGGAGGCAAGGAGTACTCGGACCGCACGCTGGCCGTGGTGGACGACGAGGTGCGTCTGCTGCTCGAGCAGGCCCACGACGAGGCCCACCAGATCCTGCTGCAGAACCGGGCCGTGCTGGACCGCCTGGCGCTGGAGCTGCTGGAGAAGGAGACCCTCAACGAGGCCCAGATCCGCGAGATCTTCCGGGACGTCACCCTGCGGGACGTGCGCCCGGTGTGGCAGTCCGGTGAGGAGCGTGAGGTCTCGTACACCCCGCCGGTCGTCACCGCGGCCGAGCGCGAGGAGGCCCGTCGCAAGAACCTTCAGGACCCCAGCACCATGGCCCCGCAGGACCAGGCGGTGGGCGCCAAGCCGGAGCATCCCCTCGAGGTGCCCGAGCACCAGGACCCCCGGCCGGGCGGCGAGGACCAGTCCGGCCCGGGCGGTTCCGCGACCGGTGGCTCCACGGCCGGCGAGCCCGGCCAGGAACCGGGCGGTGTCCGGCGGGAGAGCCGCTGAATGACGTCCGCTGATCAGCACGGTGTCCCCGAGCCGGTCTCGGGATCCTACGAGGAGTTGGCCGCGGTCGCGTCGGCGTCCCCCGCCGTGGACCAGCCCCGCATCGCGGCGGCGGTCCGGGAGATCCTGCTGGCCGTGGGGGAGGACCCGGACCGCAGCGGACTGGAGGACACCCCTGAGCGGGTGGCGCGGGCCTACGCGGAGATCTTCGCGGGCCTGCACGAGGACCCGGCGAAGCTACTCGCCACCTCGTTCGACATCGGGCACTCCGAGATGGTGCTCGTGAAGGACATCCCGTTCTACTCCACGTGCGAGCACCACCTGGTGCCGTTCCACGGCGTGGCCCACGTGGGCTACATCCCGGGTCCGGAGGGCAAGGTCACCGGCCTGTCCAAGCTCGCACGGCTCGTGGACCTCTTTGCGAAGCGGCCCCAGGTGCAGGAACGGCTCACCACACAGGTGGTCGAGGCGCTGGTGACGCACCTGAACCCGGCGGGCGCGATCGTCGTGGTCGAGTGCGAGCACCTGTGCATGTCCATGCGCGGAGTCCGCAAGCCGGGCGCCCGCACCGTGACCTCGGCCGTGCGTGGGCAGCTGCGCGACCCCGCCACCCGCGCGGAGGCCATGAACCTGATTGCCGCGGAGCACCGGCGGTGAACGGCGCGCACGACGCCGCTGTGCTCCACCCGGGTGCCCCGCGGCCGGTCTCCGGCGACACCGGACCGCAGGATGCCCTCGGCTGGGGCTCCTTCGCGGCCCTGCCCACCGGGCGGACCCTGGTCATGGGTATCCTCAACGTCACGCCGGACTCCTTCAGCGACGGCGGCCACCACGACACCGAGTCCGCCGCGGTAGAGCACGGGCTGCGGCTCGCGCGGGCCGGTGCGGACATCGTGGACGTGGGCGGTGAGTCCACCCGCCCGCACAGCACGCGCGTGGCACCGCAGGAGGAGCAGCGCCGCATCCTCACGGTGATCCGCGAACTAAGCCGCCGTGGCGTCGTCGTCAGCGTGGACACCTTCAACGCGGAGACGGCCGAGGCTGCACTGGCGGCCGGCGCCCACTTGGTCAACGACGTCTCCGGGACGAACGTCAGCCCCGAGATGGTCGAACTGGCCGGTCGCAGCGGCGCACCCTACGTTCTCATGCACTCGCGCGGGACGCCCGAGACCATGACCACCCTGACCCACTACGACGACACCGTTGCGGACGTGCTCCGCGAGCTCGCCGGGGTCCGAGACCGCCTGCTCGCCGCGGGCGTGCACCCCGAACGGCTGATCGTGGACCCGGGGCTCGGATTCGCCAAGGCCGGCGGGCAGGACTGGGAGTTGCTCCGGGCCCTGCCGCGGCTGCGGGAGATGGGCCACAAGGTCCTCGTGGCGGCGTCGCGCAAGCGGTTCCTGGGCGCCCTGCTGGCCGAGGGCGGGGAACCCCGCCCGGCCACGGGACGCGACGGCGCCACGGCAGCCATCAGCGCACTGGCCGCGTTCGGGGGAGCCTGGGCAGTGCGAGTCCACGACGTCGCGGCCACCGTGGACGCGGTCACCACCGCGCACGCGTGGCTGGGCGTCGAACCACCCGCCCTGCACCCCCGGGATCCTGGAAGCTGAACCCGTCATGAACAAGATCGTCCCCGTCGCGAACCACTGCGACCGCATCACGCTCACCGGCCTGGGGGCTGTGGGCTACCACGGCGTCTTCGAGAAGGAGCGCCGCAGCGGGCAGCCCTTCTTCGTGGACCTCGTGCTCTACGTGGACCTGCGCCCGTCCGGTGCCACGGACGAGCTCACGCTCACCGTGCACTACGGGGAGGTCGCGGAGATGGTGCGGGAGATCATCATCGGCACGCGCTTCCAGCTCATCGAGGCGCTCGCGGAGGAGATCGCCCGCTGCCTGCTGCAGCGCTTCACCGCCGTGCGCGCCCTGGACGTGACCGTCCACAAGCCCAAGGCGCCCATTGACGTCACCTTCTCGGACGTGGCGGTGAGCATCTTCCGCTCCCGCGCAGGGGAGGACACCCCCGTGGCGCCGGAGGGCGGTCGCTGATGGCGTCCCGGTGCGTCGTCGCCCTGGGGGCGAACCTCGGCGACCGAGCGGCCGTGCTGCGCGACGCAGTGGCGGCCCTGGACGCCGTTCCCCGCACGCGCGTGCAGGCGTGCTCGCCCGTGGTCGAGACCCGCCCTGTGGGCGGACCCGCGAACTCGCCGGACTACCTCAACGCCGTGGTGGAGCTGGCCACGCAGCTCGGTCCGGACGAGGTGCTCAGCGCGTGCCAGCGCATCGAGAACGCGCACGGGCGCACCCGCGAGGTGCGCTGGGGTCCCCGCACCCTGGACCTGGACGTCGTGTGCTTCGAGGGCGTGCGCAGCGATGACCCGCGGCTGATCCTGCCGCACCCGCGTGCCGCCGAGCGCGCGTTCGTGCTCGAGCCCTGGGCGCTCATGGACCCCGCCGCGGTGCTGGAGGGGCGTTCCGTGCGCGAGCTCGCGGACACAGCACCGGACCGCGCGGACCTGACCGTGACCGACGTCGTCCTGTGCTTGCCCGAACAGGAGGGAGAGGCCCCGTGCGCTACCTGAACCCGTGGACCCTCGTGGTGGTGGCGGCCGTGTCCGCCGCCGTGGGCTGGAGCATCAACCACGTGGTCAGCGGTGCCCACCAGGCGCTGCTGATCCTGCCGTGGGTGAGTCTCGTGGCGGAGCTGGGGGCGGGGATCGTCGTCGGCTACCTCGGGCTGCGGCTGCGGGCCTACCGGGACCCGGAGAGGGAGGGCGCGCGGCGCAGGGACCAGGCCCGTCGCAAGCCGTACGACCCGGTGTGGGCCGTCGGCACTGCCGCAGCGGCGCAGGCCATCGCGTACTACGGGGTGCTGTGCGCGGGCTGGCACACGGGGATCGGCGGGGACCAGCTGAGCCTGCTCGCGCTGCGCTCCACCCAGGAGCCGCTGTGGCAGTGCGTGGCCCAGGTGGTGGCCGGTCTGCTGCTCGTGGTGCTCGGGTGGATCGTGGAGAAATCCTGCCGCCTGCCACCGGATGACCCGGACGCGGGGGAGGAAACCCCCTACGGTGGACGGCAAGACCCGTACGCGACAGGAGAGGGAGGGTATGCCCGCCACGAATGACCCCCATGAGCTCTCCCCCGCGGAGCTGACGTGGCACCGCGTGTCCCCGCGCTACGTCACGGCGCGGCTGCTGAACAGGGTGGTGACCACGGTGATCTGGACGGCCATCGTCTCGGTCCCGGTCCTCCTGGCGCTGCTCGGCGTCTGGAGCGGCGGGGTGCAGTGGTGGCTGTGGTTGCCCCCGGCGGTCGTGCTCGCGTGGGGCGTGGTGCAACTGTGCCTGACCCCGCGCCGGGTGCGCGCCATCGGCTACGCGCAGGCACCCACCGAGCTGTGGCTGCGCAAGGGTCTCTTCTTCCGCACCGTGACTGTGGTGCCGTACGGGCGCATGCAGTACGTGGAGATCAGCACGGGGCCGGTCCTCAACGCCTTCGGGCTGGCCTCGGTCACGCTGCACACGGCCTCCGCGGGCACCGACGCAGTGCTGCCCGGACTGCCCCGCGAGGAGGCGGACCGGCTGCGGGAGCAGCTCACGGAGCGCGGTGAAGCCCACATGGTGGGCCTGTGATGGCGTGCGCAACCCCCGGTGGCCAGCCCTTCGGGGACCAGCCTGCAGGGGGCCAGCCCTTCGTCGACCAGCCGTGGGCAGACACCGCGGACACGACGTCGCCCGGCCGCAGCGGGGGCCTGGAGCCCCTCCAGCCGGACGCCCCGGACGTGTGGCACCGCGTGCACCCCCTCACGCCGTTCGTGCGCAGCTGGCTCCTGCTCGTGGCGCTCGTCTGGGGCATCGGCCACACGTTCGTGGAGGACATCGTCTCTGCCCTGATCAAGGGCGAGCCCATCAGCGTGGACGTGGGCGGCCCCGTCCAGGTGGTGGGAGCTGGACTGTTCATCGCCCTTTTGTGCGGTGTGCTGGGCCTGCTGATCGGTCTGGGGCTGCTCTCGTGGTGGTTCACGCGCTACCAGATCACGCGGGAGCACGTCCGCTTCCGGAGCGGGTGGTTCTTCCGCACCCAGCGCCAGGCGCGGCTGGATCGCGTCCAGGGCATCGACATCGAGCGCAAGTTCCTGCCCCGGATCCTGGGTCTGGCGGCTCTGAAGTTCGACGTGGCCGACGGCGGGTCCAGCGTCCTCGAGCTCTCCTACCTGGGCCGCGACCACGCCCGGCTGCTGCGGAAGCAGCTGCTCGTGGCTTCCCACGAGGCCGCCGACGACGCACTCGCCGTCTCCCGCGGGCAGCGCACGGGGGACTCGGCCATCCTCGCGCAGGGCACCGTCGAATCGGCCGCGTCCGCAGACGGCAGCGTCGTCGGCCAGGCAGGCGGAACCTCCGGGAAGGTGGCGGCGTCCGAGGGTGGGGCTCTCCCGACCGGCGGCGCAGCGGCGCATACGGCTCCCTGGGACAGTTCGGGCACGGCCGCCGCACCGGCGGCCGGGACGGGAGCTGTGCGCGGTGCCCCCGGCGAGGCGAGCATTCCGCCGGGTGCCGCAGTGGAGGAAGCGGGGACGGCCTCGTCGTCGATGCCCGACCGTGACGGCGTGGACGTGCGCGTGGCCCGGAAGTACGGGCTGCTCACGGAGAAGGACGAGCTGCGGCAGGTCTTCACCGTGCCCACAGGAAGGGTTCTGCTGAGCCTCGTGTGCTCGGTGCCCGCGGTGCTGCTGGCCCTGGTGCTGGTGGCTGCCGCCGTGGCGTGGGTGGTCTACCCGGACGCGCTGCTCGTGCTGGTGCCCACCGCCGTCCCGATGCTGCTGGGCGTGGTCTCCGGGCTCTACGGGCGGCTCGAGAAGAGCTGGGGTTTCACGCTCAGCGAGGTTCCCAGCGGTGTCCGGTCCCGAGCGGGGCTGTTCAACGAGCGCTCCTCGACCATCCCCACCGGCCGGGTGCAGGCGCTGGAGGTGACGCGGCCCGCCCTGTGGCGCATCTTCGGCGGTCACCGGGTGGTCGTGACCACCGCGGGCAAGGGTGGTGCGGAGGCGGCCGAGGGACTGGGCTCGCTCGTGCTCCCCGTGGGCACGGCCGAGCAGGTGCGCGTGATCCTGGCCCTGCTCCTGCCCCTGCCGGACGACCCGGAACCGCTCGTGACCGAGGGCCTCGACGGCGTGGGGGACGGCGGCCGGTTCACCACCAGTCCGCGGCGTGCCCGGTGGTTCGACCCGGTCACGTGGCGGCGCACCGGCTTCGCGATGGACGACTCCTCCCTGGTGCTGCGCCGTGGCCGGCTCAGTCGGCACGCGAGCGTGGTCCCGCACCACAAGACGCAGTCCGTCGCGCTCTCGCAGGGGCCGCTGGAGCGTCGCCTGCGGCTCGCGAGCTTTGCTGTGCACGTGACGGCCGGAAGCGTGACGACGTCCGTGGACCACCTGGACGTGGACCGCGCCCGCGAGGCGCAGTGGCGCCAGAGCGAGCTCGCGCGAGCCGCGCGCGAGCGGGTCGGCGCGCACCGCGGGAACGCCGGGGCCGTCACCTCGGACACCCGAGGCAGCGACGTCGCGGTTGACATCCCGCGTGCCGGCGGACCCGTCCCGCTTCGCCCCTGACCGCCCCATGTTCCCCGCACCGGCGTGCGCTAGCCTGTGGGTGCCATCGTCCCTCCCGAGGAGTTCTCCGTGCCCCAGCCCAGTCACCGCCCAGGCCGTCTCGGTGTGGGCGTCATCAGTGCAGGGAAGGTGGGGGCCGTACTCGGTGCCGCCCTGCGAGCGGCGGGACACGCCGTCGTCGGTGTCCACGCGTCCTCGTCCGAGAGCCGGGAACGAGCCGCCGCCCTGCTGCCGGACGTGCCCGTGCTGGACGTCCCCACCATCGTGGAGCGCAGCGAGCTCGTTCTGCTCGCCGTCCCGGACGACCAGCTGCCGGGGCTCGTGAGCGGCCTCGCGCAGACCGGTGCGTGGCAGCCCGGCCAGCTCGTGGTGCACACGGCGGGCCGCTACGGCACGGACGTGCTGGAACCGGTGCGTGCCGCGGGCGGGATCGGCCTGGCCATCCACCCCGCGATGACCTTCACGGGACTGAGCCTGGACCTGCAGCGGCTCGTGGACTGCAGCTTCGGGGTCACCGCCGCGGCACCCGTGCTCCCCATCGCCCAGGCGCTCGTGGTGGAGATGGGAGCCGATCCGGTGGTGGTCGCCGAGGCGGACCGCCCGCTCTACCATGCGGCCCTCGCCCACGGATCGAACCACGTCATGACGCTGCTCGGTGAGTCCATGCAGCTGCTCGGGGAGATCGGGGTCGAGCGCCCGGACCGCGTCCTCGGCCCGCTCGTACGCGCCACGGTGGACAACGCACTGGCCTCCGGGGAGAACGCGCTCACGGGCCCGGTGGCGCGCGGGGACGTGGCCACCGTCGAGGCGCACGTGGCCGCCCTGCGGGAGCTGGCGGGCGGCGCTGCGGCCACGGGCCCCGACACTGGGCCCCAGCTGCTGACCGGTTATCTGGCCCTGGGACGGCAGACGGCCGAACGGGCCCGCGCGTCCGGCAGACTGGACGAGACGACGTACCGCGCGGTGCTGACCGCGCTCGAGGAAGGGGAACGGCCGTGACGGAACCGGCGGTGTGCACCACCGTGGCGCAGCTGCGCGATGAGGTGGCCGCGCGCACCGCGGCCGGCGCGGCGAGCGTGGGGCTGCTGCCCACCATGGGCGCGCTGCACCCGGGGCACCTGCAGATTGCGCGCCGCACGCGGGCGGAGAACGACGTCGCCGTCGTCTCGGTCTTCGTGAACCCCCTGCAGTTCGGCCCGGGGGAGGACTTCGAGAGCTACCCGCGGCAGCTGGCGCAGGACGTCCGGATGCTCGCGCAGGAGGGCGTGGACCTCGTGTTCGCCCCCTCGGTGGAGGAGATGTACCCGGGTGGCACACCGGTGGTGTCCGTGACGTCGGGTGCGGCCGGTGCCGTGCTGGAGGGGGCCACGCGCCCCGGTCACTTCGACGGCGCGCTGACCGTGGTGAACAAGCTGCTCACCATCGTGGACCCCGGCCCGCGGATCCCGTTCCGGGCCTACTTCGGTGAGAAGGACGCCCAGCAGCTGCTGCTCATGCAGCGCATGGTGCGTGACTTCAACCTCCGCGTGGAGATCCGCCCGGTGCCCATCGTCCGCTCCGGGCAGGGCCTTGCGCTGTCATCCCGCAACCAGTACCTCTCACCGGAGCAGGCCGGGCACGCGCTCGTGCTCAACGCCACCCTGCGGGCCCTGGCCGCCGGGGAGCTCACTCTGGACGAGGCCCGACGCCGCGTGGCCGCAGAACCGGAGGTCTCCCTCGACTACCTCGTGACCGTGGATCCCGACACGCTTGCGGTCACGGAACCCCGCCCCGGCGCGCTCGCACTGGTGGCGGCGTGGGTGGGCCCCACCCGACTGATCGACAACATGCGGATACCCGCGTGAACGGTATCCTGGTCGACTGTGACCGAACAGCCTGAAACCACCGTTCCCGCAGCGTCCCCCAGCTCCGACCCCGAGCTGAGCGCACACGAGCTCAACGACCAGATGCTGGTGCGCGCCGAGAAGCGCCAGGCGGCTTCGGACGCCGGGATGGCACCGTACCCGGTGGGTGTGAACCGTACCGCCACCCTGGCCGAGGTGCGCGAGCAGTTCGGCCACCTGGAGTCCGGCCAGGAGACCGAGCACATGGTCACCGTGGCCGGGCGCGTGGTGCACGTGCGCAACACGGGCAAGCTGTGCTTCGGAACCCTCCAGGAGGGGGACGGCACCCGCCTGCAGGTCATGCTCTCCAAGGCGAACGTGGGGGACGAGCCCCTCGCGCAGTGGAAGGCCCTCGTGGACCTGGGCGACTTCGTGGCCGTCACGGGCCGCGTGATCAGCTCCCGCCGCGGCGAGCTCTCCGTGATGGCTGACTCCTGGACGATGGCGTCCAAGGCCCTGCGCCCTTTGCCCACCATGCACAAGGAGCTCAACGAGGAGACCAGGGTGCGCCAGCGCTACCTGGACCTGATCGTGCGCCAGGAGGCGCGCGACGTTGTGCTCACCCGCTCCGCGATCATCCGCACCGTGCGTCGCGTGATGGAGGAGCAGGGCTACGTCGAGATCGAGACCCCCATGCTCCAGCTGGTTCACGGCGGTGCCGCCGCGCGCCCGTTCGAGACGCACCTCAACGCGTTCGACCAGGACATGACCCTGCGCATCGCCACCGAGCTCTACCTCAAGCGCGCCGTGGTGGGCGGGATCGAGCGCGTGTTCGAGATCGGGCGCGTGTTTCGCAATGAGGGCGTGGACTCCTCCCACAGTCCCGAGTTCACCACTCTGGAGGCCTACGAGGCCTACGGGGACCAGTTCACGATGGCCGATCGCATCAGGACGATCATCCAGGAGTGCGCCCGCGTGCTGGGCGTCGAGGGCGTGGACACCCCCCAGGGCCGGATCGAGCTGTTCGGCGAGTGGAAGTGGCTCTCCGTGTACCCGGCGCTGTCCGAGGCCGTGGGGCGCGAGATCACCCCGGACACCCCCGCGGAGGTGCTGCGCACGGCCGCGGCCGAGCGCGAGATCCCGGTCAACCCCGCCTGGGACGCGCAGAAGCTCGTGATCGAGCTCTTCGGAGAGATCGTGGAGCCCACCCTGCTGCAGCCCACGTTCGTGTGCGACTACCCGCCGGCCGCTCAGCCGCTGGCGCGCCAGCACCGCTCGGAGCCCGGCCTGATCGAGGCCTGGGACCTGATCATCGGCGGCATGGAGCGCGGCACTGCGTTCTCCGAGCTGGTGGACCCCGTGGTGCAGCGCGAACGCCTCGTGGCGCAGTCCCGCCTGGCCGCGGCCGGGGACGACGAGGCCATGCAGCTGGACGAGGACTTCCTGCGCGCCCTGGAACACGGAGCGCCGCCCATGGGCGGACTCGGACTCGGTCTGGACCGTCTCATCATGCTTTTCACGAACCTCGGAATCCGGGAGACCATTCTCTTCCCACTCATGAAGCCCGAGTGATTCGACCCGCAGTACACTCGCGCACAGCAATCGCACAGACCCCCGGAGGATGATCACCCGCATGGATTACCTGGCCGTATTTCTCCCCTCGCTGGGCGTGGGTGTGGTGTTCTACCTGGTGATGCGCTGGCTGTTCCGCGGGGATCGGGCCGAGCGCAGTGCGCAGACACGGGCGCAGCAGGACGCCGAGCGCTGGTACCGCGAGGTGCGGGAGCGTGAGGGGGACGCAGCGCCCTTTGGACACGAGCAGGAAATGCAGCGGCCGCAGCGCGGACTGGCCCTGCGCAACAGCATTCCTATTCGTGAATCACCGGAAGACCCCGGGCGCGCGGAATAGGCTGTCATGACAATTGACGAATTGCGTGCAATGATGGGGCATGTGATTCGGGGAAATCGGCGCGCGTTCGATTTACACTCCGCCCGCAATGTCATGAATGTACTGCAGCGCATGCTGGGCGCGTGGGCGGATTCGGGGACGGGCGGCGTATTCTGCGGTTCACCCCACACCTTTCGTTCACCACAGCAAAGCAAAAGAACTATTCTGCCCGCGGGCACTTGGAGGAGATGACATGGCTCAGACCGTGAAGATCATTCTTGAGGACGACATCGACGGCGGCGAGGCCAACGAGACGGTGCGCTTCGGTCTGGACGGGGGCCAGTACGAGATCGACCTCAGCTCCGCGAATGCGACCAAGCTGCGCGACGCCATGCGGCCGTACGTGACCGCAGGGCGCCGCGCCACCGCCAAGAGCGGGCGCACCACCACCGCCACCACTCGTCCCAACCGCTCCGGCAACCCGGAGACCCCCAAGATCCGCGCGTGGGCCAAGGAGAAGGGCCTGCAGGTCTCGGACCGCGGCCGGATCCACCAGGACATCCAGGACCAGTACTACGCCGAGAACGGCAACTGATCCGCCACGGTCTGCCACCCGGGACCCCTCCCGGGCAGCTGCGGACCGTGCGGTGCCGTGGGAGAGTCACGTGCTGACCCGCGGCACCACCCGGCAACGGCCGGAACACGCCAGCACTGACGTGTTCCGGCCGTCGTCGTCGGTGGGGAAAGCGGCGGGGCGCGCATGCGCGCGCGGCACCGGGGGAGGAATTTTGCTGAGGGCTGGATACCGTGCGCCAGTGGCGAACAGTGCCCGGAGCGGCGACTCAGGTGCCTAGCATCGTGGGCAGAGATCAATGAAGGAGTATCCATGTTCGAACGCTTCACCGACCGTGCCCGCAGGGTCGTCGTGCTGGCCCAGGAAGAGGCCAGGATGCTCAACCACAACTACATCGGGACCGAGCACCTGCTGCTCGGCCTGATCCATGAAGGCGAGGGTGTTGCCGCCAAGGCCCTCGAGTCCATGGGCATCACGTTGAGCGCCGCGCGCGAGCAGGTCCAGGACATCATCGGTCCGGGCCAGCAGGCGCCGTCGGGCCACATCCCGTTCACGCCCCGCGCCAAGAAGGTGCTGGAGCACTCGCTGCGCGAGGCCCTGCAGCTGGGGCACAACTACATCGGCACCGAGCACATCCTGCTCGGCATCATTCGTGCCGGCGAGGGCGTGGCCTCCCAGGTGCTCGTCAAGCTCGGGGCGGATCCCGCCAAGGTGCGTGCCACCGTGCTGGAGCTCATCTCGGGCTACCAGTCCGGCAGCGGTGGCGGCGAGAAGGAGGCCGCCGGCGTCGGCTCCGGTGGTCGTGCGGAGGGAACCCCCGCAGGCTCCGCCGTGTTGGACCAGTTCGGCCGCAACCTCACCGCGGCCGCCCGCGAGTCTCAGCTGGACCCTGTGATTGGACGCTACCGCGAGATGGAGCGCGTCATGCAGGTGCTCTCGCGGCGCACCAAGAACAACCCTGTGCTGATCGGCGAGCCCGGCGTCGGCAAGACCGCCGTGGTGGAGGGCCTGGCCCAGGCAATCGTGCGCGGGGACGTGCCCGAGACGCTGAAGGACAAGCAGCTCTACACGCTGGACCTCGGTTCCCTGGTGGCGGGTTCGCGCTACCGCGGCGACTTCGAGGAACGGCTCAAGAAGGTCCTCAAGGAGATCCGCACGCGCGGTGACATCATCCTGTTCATCGACGAGATCCACACCCTGGTGGGTGCCGGTGCCGCTGAGGGCGCGATCGATGCCGCCTCCATCCTCAAGCCCATGCTGGCGCGGGGCGAGCTGCAGACCATCGGCGCCACCACGCTGGACGAGTACCGCAAGCACATCGAGAAGGACGCCGCCCTGGAGCGCCGCTTCCAGCCCATCCAGGTGGACGAGCCCTCCGAGGCCCACGCTGTGGAGATCCTCAAGGGCCTGCGGGACAAGTACGAGGCGCACCACCGCGTGTCCATCTCGGACGACGCCCTGGACGCCGCCGTGCACATGTCCGCGCGCTACATCTCGGACCGTTTCCTGCCGGACAAGGCCATCGACCTGATCGACGAGGCCGGTGCCCGCCTGCGCATCAAGCGCATGACGGCACCGCCGGAGATCAAGGCCCTGGACGAGAAGATCGCGGAGACCAAGCAGGGCAAGGAAGCCGCGATCGACGGCCAGGACTACGAGAAGGCCGCGGCCCTGCGTGACACCGAGCAGAAGCTCATCGCGGAGCGGGACCAGAAGGACAAGGCCTGGCGAGAGGGGGACGAGCAGATCTCGGAGGTGACCCCGGAGGTCATCTCGGACGTGCTCTCAGCCTCCACGGGAGTGCCGGTGTACAAGCTCTCCGAGGAGGAGTCCGGACGGCTCCTGCACATGGAGGACGAGCTGCACAAGCGCGTCATCGGGCAGGACGAGGCCATCAAGGCACTGTCCCGCTCGATCCGCCGCACCCGCGCGGGTCTGAAGGATCCCCGTCGCCCCGGTGGCTCGTTCATCTTCGCCGGACCCACCGGCGTGGGCAAGACCGAGCTGGCCAAGGCGCTCGCGGAGTTCCTGTTCGGCGACGAGGACGCCCTGATCACGCTGGACATGTCCGAGTACCAGGAGAAGCACACGGTCTCGCGGCTCTTCGGTGCCCCTCCGGGCTACGTGGGCTACGAGGAGGGCGGCCAGCTGACCGAGAAGGTCCGCCGCAAGCCGTTCTCCGTGGTGCTCTTCGACGAGGTCGAGAAGGCGCACCAGGACCTGTTCAACTCGCTGCTGCAGATCCTCGAGGACGGTCGTCTGACCGACTCGCAGGGCCGCGTGGTGGACTTCAAGAACACAGTGATCATCATGACCACCAACCTGGGCACCCGGGACATCTCCCGCACGGTTCCCGTGGGCTTCCAGGCCAGCGGGGACGCGGCGACGTCCTACGACCGCATGCAGGCCAAGGTGCAGGAGGAGCTCAAGGAGCACTTCCGCCCCGAGTTCCTCAACCGCGTGGACGAGATCATCGTGTTCCCGCAGCTGAGCGAGTCCGAGATCGTGCAGATCGTGGACCTGTTCGTGGCGCGGCTGCAGCAGCGGCTGCGCGAGCAGGACATGTCGATCACGCTCACGGACGAGGCCAAGAAGCTCGTGGCCAAGCGCGGCTACGACCCCTCCATGGGTGCGCGTCCGCTGCGCCGGACCATGCAGCGCGAGATCGAGGACCAGCTCTCGGAGCGGATCCTGTTCGGTGAGATCGCCTCCGGCGAGAAGATCACCGTGGGTGTCGAGGGAGAGGGCGACGACGCCGCCTTCACCTTCTCCTCCACGCCCATGTCCGAGCTCTCGGCCGAGGAGCTGCAGGAGATCGAGGACACGCCGAGCCTCACGGACGGGGACGACAGCCAGTCCGGCAAGGACGTCCCGCGCTCGCCCCACACCGGTGGCGACACCGGCGGGGGAGCGGCGCAGGCCCAGGCCTGAGCCTGACGGGCCGTGCCGGGAGACCGGCACGGACCCCCTGACGCGAGCGGGCGGCGTCGTGGACCACAGCGGTTCACGACGCCGCCCGCTCGCGTTGTCGTGTCCGGTCCCCGCTCCGCATTGCCGGGCAGGCACCTCTCCGCGTTGCCTGGTCGGCTCCGAGCCGGTCGTTGGCGGCGGGCCACCGCGTACAGTCGGGGCCATGACAGAGATCCGCATCCGCCCCGCCCGGACCACCGACGTCCACGGGATCAAGGAGCTCGTGGCGCCCATGGCGGCCGAGCGCATCCTGATCACCAAGGACACGGTCACCTACTACGAGAGCATCCAGGAGTTCGTGGTCGCGGAGGACGGCGAGGGGACCCTGGTGGGGTGCGGTGCGCTGCACGTGATGTGGGAGGACCTCGCGGAGGTGCGCACGCTCGCCACGTCCCCGGCGGCGCGCGGGCACGGCGTGGGCGGGGGCATGATCCGGGAGCTGCTGGCGCGGGCCTCCCGGCTGGGGGTGAGCCGGGTCTTCTGCCTCACGTTCGAGGTGGACTTCTTCGCGGCGCACGGCTTCGAGGTCATGGCGAACCAGGAGACCATCCCGCCGGAGGTGTTCGCGGAGCTGCTGCGCTCCCACGACGAGGGTGTGGCCGAGTACCTGGACCTCGCCCGGGTGAAGCCGAACACGCTGGGCAACACCCGGATGATCCGTTCCGTCACACCGGAAGGCACCGCCATATCGGAAGGCGCCGTCACACCGGGAATCGCCACCACACCGGGCGGCGCCGTCACACCGGAAGGCTGAGCCCGCCGTCGGACTCGGCGGCCAGGCCGTCCGCGAGCAGCCCGGCCAGGGCGCGTTCGCGCTGCTCGGCCGGGGCGGGCAGCCGCCACAGGGCGGTGAGACCGTCCACGACCACCTGCGGCGGCGCCCCGTGCTCCGTGGCGAGCTGCTCTGCGGAGGAGGCGTCCGCGAGCAGCAGGCGGCGGGGCACCGGTTCCTCCGCGGCACGCAGCACGGCCATGAGTGCACCGCGCACCTGCCGGTCGGTTCCGTGCCACGCCTGCCCGCGCGGCACGTCCTCGGCCGGGGGGCTGCCCGCGGCCAGCCACGCGCAGTCCTCCCGCACCGGGCAGTCGGAGCAGCGCGGAGAACGTGCCGTGCAGACCAGGGCGCCAAGCTCCATGACGGCCTGGTTCCACGCGACGGACTCGGGGACGCCCCGGGGCAGCAGCTCCTCGGCGAGCCGCGTCTCGGCGGCCGTGAGGGAACGGGAGGGCAGCGCTCGCCCCGTGAACAGCCGGGCCTCCACGCGCCGGATGTTGGTGTCCACCACCGCGTGGCGCTGGCCGAACGCGAAGACGGCCACCGCGGCGGCGGTGTACGCCCCGATCCCGGGCAGCGCGAGCAGCTCGGAGTGCCTGCTCGGCACCCGCCCGCCGTGCTCGTCACGGATGCTCTGGGCGGCAGCGTGCAGCCGCAGGGCGCGGCGGGGGTAGCCGAGCCGATCCCAGGCGCGGACGACGTCCGCCGGGGAGGCCTCCGCCAGGTCCCGGGGCTCCGGCCACTGCTGCATCCAGCGCCGCCACACGGGCAGCACGCGCACCACGGGGGTCTGCTGCAGCATGATCTCGCTGACGAGCACCTGCCACGGGGTGCGCTCCGGTGCCCGCCAGGGGAGGTCCCGTGCGGCGCGCCGGTACCACTCGATCACGGTGCGGTGGATGCCCTGGGGGACGTCCTGCTGGGGGTCTTCCGCGGCGGGCCCGGCGCTCGAGTTCATAACTCCCCACGGTAACCTGGAGACCATGGCTTCCCACGGTTCCGAGCGTCACGATCCCCCCACGCACCCCTCCGACGACGGGGGCTCGGAGGCCCGCCTGCCGGACCACGTCTACCGGCGACGCCGCCTGGTGGCGCTGTCCGTGCTGGTGCTCCTCGCCCTGTTCCTCGTCGGGGGTGTCACCATGGGCATCCGTGCTGTGACGTCGTCGGGCTCCGGAGACGAGGACCCGGCACCGGCCCCTGCGTCGGCGGCGAGCACCCAGGTCACGGCCAATCCGGACCAGAAGTTCGCCGACTTCACGCCCCGTCCCAGCCCGTCGGGCTCCGGCAGCGCGGCGCCGTCGTCATCGCCCAGCACGAGCAGCACCCCCCAGGCGTGCGGGACGAACCTCACGGTCACGGCCTCCACCGACAAGGAGACCTACGCCACCAAGGAGGAGCCCGTGCTCGTGATGACCCTGGAGAACACCGGGGACAACCAGTGCACCGTGAACGCCGGCAGCAAGCAGATGGCGTTCGTGGTGACCTCCGGCTCGGACACCGTGTTCGACTCGCGCCACTGCGCCGCCCCGGGCGAGGACAAGACGGTCACGCTCGACGCGGGGCAGAAGGAGACGTCGCGGCTGACCTGGAACCGCGTCCGCACCGCAGAGGGCTGCCCCGCCGGTCAGGCGGAAGCGCTCGCGGGGTACTACAACCTCACGGCCTCCCTGGGCGAGGACAGCAGCCCCCAGGTGGCGTTCGTCCTGCAGTAGGCGGCCCTGACCGCGAGGGGGCGTTCACAGCCAGCGGCGCTTTTCTCGGCAGGAGAAACTCTCGCCCGGGGCGGCGGTCGCCACCTCCGGCCGGTTGGCTCGCGCCCCCAGGAGCGTGCCGCTGGACGGCAGCGGCTCACATGAAGCGGTCGAGCAGGCTCGTCTCTGCCATGCGGGAGAGGGACTCGCGGACCGTGCGGGCCCGCTGCTCGCCGATGCCCTCCACGGACATCAGGTCCTCGAGGTTCGCGGCCATCAGGGACTGCAGCCCGTCGAACTGCGCCACGAGTCGCTTGGCCACCGCGCGCGGCATGGACTTGATCCCCTCGAGCAGCCGGTAGCCGTGGGGGTGGAGGTCTGTCTCCAGGCTCCCCTGCGGTGCCGTGAGACCCGCGGCGGAGGCGACCTTCTGCAGGTCGATGAGGTCCGCGGAGGACAGCTCCGCCAGTCGCTCCAGGGCCGCGTCCAGCTCCTCGGCGGGGGTGGGGTCCGGGAGGTAGTCCCGCAGGACGACGTCCGGGCCGGGACCGGTGCCGGCGGTGAGCTCCTCGAGCTGCAGGGAGATCAGCCGCCCGTCCTCGCCGAGCTCCAGCACGTACCACCCGATCTCCTCCGAAATGCGCCGGACCATCTCCATGCGCTGCAGGGTGAGGGCGACGTCCCGTGCGGTCACCGCCGCCTCGATCTCGAGGGCCGAGAGGGCCCCGAGCACCTGCTCCAGACGGTGGCTGTAGTGCTCGAGGGTCTGCAGCGCCTGGTTCGCCCGGGCCATGATGGCCTGCGAGCCCTCGATGACGTACCGGTAGTCGTCCACGTAGATGGTGATCACGCTCATCGACTGGCTCACCGAGATCACGGGCAGGCCGGTCTGCTTGGCGGTGCGCTCCGCGGAGCGGTGCCGCGTGCCGGACTCCTGAGTGGTGATTCGTGCATCCGGCATGAGCTGGACCCCGGCCTTCAGGAGGCGGGAGGCGTCCCTGTCGCACACGATCGCACCGTCCATCTTGGCGAGCTCGCGCAGCTTGGTGGGGGTGAAGTCCGTGTCGATGTCGAAGCCCCCGGAGCACAGCGACTCCATGGAGCGCTCGAAGCCGAGGACGATCAGCGCACCCGTGCGACCCCGCAGGATGCGCTCCAGCCCGGTCCGCAGCTCGGTCCCGGGGGCGACCCGCGCGAGGGTCTTCCGCAGAGCGGTTTCACGTGTCTTCACCACGACACCATTCTATGTACGGGTCTCTGTACGGGCCGCGCACAGCGTGGTGCAGGCTCTGCGGCCAGCCCGCGGCCCGTCCTCGCCCGCCGCGGCCCACGGGCTCAGCCGGCCCGCGGCGGGAAGAGCAGCTCCATGGCCTGGTTCACCGTGGTGACCTCCCGCACCGAGAACCCCGGCGGGATCTTCCCCGGGCCGCTGGGCGAGGCGGGGACGACCGCGTGGGTGAATCCCAGGCGGGCGACCTCCTGGATCCGACGGTTGATCTCCGGCACCGGCCGCACCTCCCCGGCCAGCCCGATCTCCCCGAAGCACACGAGCCGCTGCGGCAGCGGGCGGTCCTGCGCGGCGGAGGCCAGGGCCATGCACACGGCCAGGTCCGTGGCGGGCTCCGTGAGCCGCACCCCGCCCACCGTGGAGACGTAGCAGTCCATGGAGGCGAGGGCCACGCCGGCCCTGCGCTGCAGCACGGCCAGCAGCATGGCTACGCGGGAGCCGTCCAGCCCGGCGGTGGCCCGCCGCGGCTGCGCGGTGCTCGACTTGTCCAGCAGCGCCTGGACCTCGGCGAGCAGGGGTCGGCGGCCCTCCACCGTGACGCTCAGGCACGTGCCCGCCACCGGCACGGGGGTGCGGGAGACGAACAGTCCCGAGGGGTCCGAGACGGAGCGGATGCCGTTCTCCTCGAGGTCGAAGCACCCCACCTCGTCCGTGGGCCCGAAGCGGTTCTTGACGGCCCGCAGCAGCCGGATGCGCGAGTGCTTGTCACCCTCGAACTGGCACACCACGTCCACGAGGTGCTCGAGCAGCCGGGGCCCGGCGATCGAGCCCTCCTTGGTCACGTGGCCCACGAGCAGGGTGGTCATGTTCCTGGTCTTCGCGGCGTGGATGAGGCTCGCGGCCACCTCCCGCACCTGGCTCACACCGCCGGCGGAGCCCTCGATCTCCGAGCTCGCCAACGTCTGCACGGAGTCCACGACCAGCAGGTCCGGGGACAGCGCCTCGACTTGCGCCAGTGCCGCCGAGAGGTCCGACTCCGCCGCCAGGTACAGCGTGTCTGAGAGTGCGTTGATCCGCTCGGCTCTCAGCTTCACCTGCGCGGCGGACTCCTCCCCGGTCACGTAGAGCACGGTGCGAGGGGAGGCCCCGGACGACGTTGCCCGCGAACCGGACGCGCGTTCCGCGCCCTCGCCGGTACTGGCGTTCGGCCCCGCGGTGCGCATCGCCTCACCCGCGGCGCCCGCGGCAACCTTCGCGGCGGCGTCCAGCAGCAGGGTGGACTTGCCCACGCCGGGTTCACCGGCGAGCAGGATCACGGCGCCCGGGACGAGCCCGCCCCCGAGCACCCTGTCCAGCTCGGGAACCTGGGTGGGGGTGAACCGCGCGACGGAGGAGTCCACCTGGGAGATGGGCCGTGCCGGAGTGGCCACGGAGGACGCCGCTCGGGTGCGACCGTGCTCCTGGCTGCCGCCCATCTCCTGGACGGTTCCCCAGGCCTGGCACTCACCGCAGCGCCCCACCCACTTGGCGGTGGTCCACCCACACTCCGTGCAGCGGTAGGTCACGGAGGGCTTACGGGTCTTCGTGCTCATGGACTCACCATAGGGGGCGGCTCCGACGCGCATAGGCGACCGGGCCGGCCCCGCCGCCTCACTGCCCGCCGAGCGCCGGGAGGCTCTTGGCGGCGGTCTCGTGGGAGACCCCTGCGGCCTCGAGCAGGTCCACCACCATGGGACGCAGCAGCAGCACGAGCGCCTCGCCCTCCATAGTGCGGATGCCCATGGCACCAGGTTCCAGACGCTGGGCCACGGAGAACAGCTCGTTGCGCGTCTGGCGCAGGTAGCTCTCCCTCGTCTGCTCGTGGCTCTCGGCCAGGGCGTGGCCCAGGCTCAGGACGGCGTCCGAGAGGTCGGCGAGGGCCCCGGAGAGGGAAGTCACGGCGTCGTCGGCGAGCGTGACCCTGTTGAGCACGGACGCGAGGCGGCGTGCGAAGACCCGGGAGTTGCGCACCGCGAGGTCGAGGTAGCGGATGCTCTCACTCAGCTCGTCGATCTCGTGGCGGTGGCGCCGGTAGAGGGGGGACGCGTACGTGATCTCGCGCGAGCCCATGAGCCCCGTGCGCACCGAGTCCACCAGCGGCTGGGTCTGGCGTCCCCGGACCAGAGCGTGCCACGCGAGCCGGGAGTCGGTGTCCGCGACGGCGTGCGAGCAGTCGGTGAGAATGCGCGTGAACTCGTCAATGAGCTTGCTGAGGTCCTGGCGGGGTTCGCGGCGCGGGTCCTGCGGCACGATGTACGCGAGCACGAGCGCGCACAAGCAGCCCACGACCGCGTCGAGCGAGCGGGCGAACACGCCGTCCTGGGAGGGTGGCAGCAGCACCACGAGCACGGACTGCAGACCCATCTGGGTGGTGAAGATGGCGCCGTTGTCCAGGAACCGGGCGAGCAGCAGGGACACGAGCAGGACGACGGCGGCCTGCCACTCCCCGGGACCCAGCAGGTGGATCAGGAGGTCGCCCACGACGATCCCGAGCGTGCAGCCGATGGAGACCTCGAGCACGCGGCGGTAGCGCAGCCCTCCCTTGGCGTAGCCGAGGGAGACGAGGGCGGCGGTGGCGGCGAAGATGGGGCCGTGGTGGCCCAGCAGCCGCTCGGCGATCACGTACGCCCCCACGGCGGCCACCGTCATCTGGACCGCCTGAAAGTAGCCTGCGGTCATCCGCACCCACCCGGTGCGGCCGCGACGGCCCGCGATCTCGGGGACACGGCGGAGTCGGGAGCGGTGGGTAGCTGCTTCCGAGGAGGCCATGAGGCCATCCTAGGCTCTCCCTCCGACAGCCCCTGTGCCAGTTGTTAATCGCCCGTTCACCTTCGTGGCCGACGCTGTCCACGTTCGATGCCTACGGTGAGCGCTGGGCGCACTGAGAGCGCTGCGGTGGTGCACGCCGAGACCCGTTCGGCCCCGTTCACCCGCTCCACCGGTACATGCTTTCGAAGGGAAAAACTGTGAAGCTTTCGCACGTCGGCCGCTCCGCCGCAGTCCTGGCCATTGGTGCCCTCGCCCTGACCGCTTGCGGCTCCGACAACCCCACCGGAAGTGCCGGGGGCGGCTCGGGGGAGCAGAGCGGGGTCTCCGGGACCCTGACCGGCATCGGCGCCTCCTCGCAGCAGGCCGCCATGACCGCGTGGCAGAACGGCTTCCAGTCCGCGAACAGCGGTGCCACGGTGCAGTACTCGCCGGACGGCTCCGGAGCCGGGCGCAAGGCGTTTCTGGCGGGCGGGGCGAACTTCGCCGGTTCGGACGCGTACCTCTCCGAGGACGAGGTCTCCCAGGCGAAGAAGCAGTGCGGTGACGCCGGGGCCCTGGACCTGCCCGTCTACGTCTCCCCGATCTCGGTGGCCTTCAACCTGCCGGGCGTGAAGTCGCTGAACCTGGACGCGCCCACGATCGCCAAGATCTTCAAGGGCGAGATCAAGAAGTGGAACGCGGACGAGATCAAGAAGCAGAACCCGGACGCCGATCTGCCGGACACAGCCGTGACCGTGGTGCACCGCAGCGACGACTCCGGCACCACCGAGAACTTCACGGACTACCTCTCCAAGGCCGCGCCCCAGGACTGGACGGAGGAGCCTGCCCAGGCGTGGCCCACCAAGTACGCGGCCGAGAACAACAAGGGCACCTCCGGCGTGGTTTCCACGACCTCCAGCACCGAGGGCGCCGTGACGTACGCGGACTCCTCCGCCGTGGGGGACCTCGGCACCGCGGCCATCAAGGTGGGTGAGAAGTACGTGGCCCACTCCGCGGACGCCGCCGCCAAGGCCGTGGAGGTCTCCAAGCAGGTCGAGGGCCGCGGCGAGCACGACATGGCCATCGACATCGACCGCGCCACCACGGAGGCCGGGGCCTACCCGCTGGTGCTGATCTCCTACCACGTGGTGTGCTCCACCTACGACTCCCAGGAGACGGCGGACCTCGTGAAGTCCTTCGAGAAGTACGTGGTCTCCGAGGACGGCCAGAAGGCCGCCGCGGACTCCGCCGGCTCCGCCCCGCTGTCCCAGTCCCTGCGGGACGAGGCCAAGGCCGCCGTGGAGTCCATCTCCGCGAAGGGCTGACCCGCCCGCAGCGCACGGACGCGGCGTCGGCACCTCACGGGGAGCCGACGCCGCAGCCACGCCCCCGGGGCCCACGAGCCCCTAGGCTGGGCGGTGGCCTTCGCCCAGCACGCACCAGACCTTGATCGAAGGGACTGTTCCATGTCCACCACCCTCAGTGCACGCAGACCCGGGACCAGCTCGTCCGCGGGCGGGCGTGCCGGTGACGCCGTCTTCTCCGGGCTCAGCCTGGCCGCGGGGACCCTGATCTTCGCGGTCCTGGCGGCCGTGGCGCTGTTCCTGCTGCTGCAGGCGCTGCCCACGTTCACCGCCCCCGCGGCCGAGATCACCGGGGGCGCCGGGTTCTTCAGCTACATCGGCCCGCTCGTGGTCGGAACGCTGATCGCCTCGGTGATCGCCCTGCTGATCGCCACGCCCGTGGGCATCCTCGTGGCCCTCTACATCTCGCACTACGCACCGGCGCGGATCTCCACCCCGGTCGGCTATGTGATCGACCTGCTCGCGGCGATCCCCTCCGTGATCTACGGCGCGTGGGGCGCCACCGTGCTCGCCCCCGCGCTCGTGCCGCTGTACACCTGGCTCAGCGAGCACGCCGGGTTCATCCCCTTCTTCACGGGCCCCGCGTCCCAGACCGGCAAGACCATGCTCACCGCGGGCATCGTGCTCGCCATCATGATCCTGCCCATCATCACGTCCATGTCCCGCGAGATCTTCTCCCAGACCCCCAAGCTGCACGAGGAGGCCGCGCTCGCCCTGGGCGCCACGCGCTGGGAGATGATCCGCATGTCCGTGCTGCCCTTCGCGCGCCCGGGGATCGTCTCCTCGATCATGCTCGCGCTCGGCCGCGCCCTCGGCGAGACCATGGCGGTGGCCCTGGTGCTCTCGTCCGGACCGATGATCGCGTCCCTCGTCAAGTCCGGCAACCAGACCATCGCGGCGGAGATCGCCCTGAACTTCCCGGAGGCCTACGGCCTGCGGCTGTCCGAGCTGATCGCCGCCGGGCTGGTGCTGTTCCTCATCACCCTGGTGGTCAACATGATTGCCCGCGCCATCATCGCCCGCTACAAGGAATTCTCGGGGGCCAACTGATGTCCACGTCCACGCAGACCTCCCAGCCCGGCCCCGGCGTCTCGCCGGTGCGCCGCTCCAAGCTCACGCGCGGGCAGCGGCCCCGCTGGCTCGTGCCCGTGGTGGGCGTCGTCGCCGTGGTGGCGGGTGCCGCGCTCGCCGCGCTGGTGGGCTTCGGCATCGCCCTGTGGGCGCTGTTCGCCGCGGTGATCTTCCTGGTGGTGGGACCGCTCGCCGTGGGGCTCATCGAGGGCTCCCGCGCCGGGAAGGACTCGCTGATGACCTTCCTGGTCTACACGGCCTTCGTCCTGGCGGTCATCCCGCTGGTCTCCGTGATCTGGACGGTGCTCGTCAACGGCGTCCCCGGGCTGACCGGCAACATGCTGTGGACCTCCATGAACGGGGTCACCGGCCTGCAGGACAACACCGCGGGATCCTCCGGCGAGGTGGTGGGCGGTGCGTACCACGCGATCGTGGGCACGGTGTCCATCACCTTCTGGGCCACGGTCATGTCGGTGCCGGTGGGCCTGCTCACCGCCATCTACCTGGTCGAGTACTCCCAGGGCGGCTGGCTCGGCAAGGCGATCACGTTCTTCGTGGACGTGATGACCGGCATCCCGTCCATCGTGGCCGGTCTCTTCGCCGCGGCCCTGTTCGGGATGATCTTCGGGCCCTCCACCCGCACGGGCTTCGTGGCCGCCGTGGCACTGACCGTGCTGATGATCCCCACGGTGGTCAAGAACACGGAGGAGATGCTGCGGATCGTGCCCAACGAGCTGCGCGAGGCCTCCTACGCGCTGGGCGTGCGCAAGTGGCGCACCATCCTCAAGGTGGTCATCCCCACCGCGATCTCGGGCATCGCGTCCGGCGTGACGCTGGCGATCGCGCGCGTGATCGGTGAGACCGCGCCCCTGCTGGTGACGGCGGGCTTCGCCACGGCCATCAACTGGAACTCGTTCTCCGGCTGGATGACCACGCTGCCCACGTTCATCTACTACCAGATCATGAACCCGACGTCGCCCACGAACCCCGACCCCTCGCTGCAGCGGGCGTGGGCCGCGGCCCTGATCCTCATCATCATCGTGATGCTGCTGAACCTCGTGGCGCGCCTGATCGCCCGGGCGTTCGCCCCCAAGACCGCCGGGCGCTGAGCGCGGCCCTAACCACCTGAGCGAAGGACTGACACCCATGTCGAAACGCATCGACGTCGAACACCTCAACGTCTACTACGGCGACTTCCTGGCCGTGCAGGACGTCAGCATGAACATCGAGCCGCGCTCCGTGACCGCGTTCATCGGCCCCTCCGGCTGCGGCAAGTCCACGTTCCTGCGCACCCTCAACCGCATGCACGAGGTCATCCCCGGGGCGCGCGCGGAGGGCAAGGTGCTCCTGGACGGGGACGACCTCTACGGCAAGGGCGTGGACCCGGTCACCGTGCGCTCCATGGTGGGGATGGTCTTCCAGCGCCCCAACCCGTTCCCCACCATGTCCATCCGGGACAACGTCCTGGCGGGCGTGAAGCTGAACAACAAGCGGATCTCGAGCAGCGACGCCGACGACCTCGTGGAGAGCTCCCTGCGCGGCGCCAACCTGTGGAACGAGGTCAAGGACCGGCTGGGCAAGCCGGGATCGGGGCTCTCCGGCGGGCAGCAGCAGCGCCTGTGCATCGCCCGCGCGATCGCGGTGAAGCCCGAGGTGATCCTCATGGACGAGCCGTGCTCCGCGCTGGACCCCATCTCCACGCTGGCCATCGAGGACCTCATCAACGACATCAAGACCGACTACACCGTGGTGATCGTGACCCACAACATGCAGCAGGCCTCGCGTGTCTCGGACAAGACCGCGTTCTTCAACATCGAGGGCACCGGCAAGCCCGGGCGCCTGATCGAGTACGCGCCCACGTCCGAGATCTTCAACACGCCGCAGAAGCAGGAGACCGAGGACTACGTCTCGGGGCGCTTCGGCTGATCCTCTGGCTGGCGCGGCAGGGCACGACGACGTCGCATGGCCCCCGGGATGGGGCCGTGCCGCTATGGGTGCGGGGCCGGGTCACCCGTGGCTCGGGCTCAGGCTTCGGGCACGGGGACAGGGCAGTGGCGTCCGGACGTGGCCGTGCAGCGTCGTCGTCGGCTCAGAGCAGGGCGGGGAGAAGGGGAGACAGCGCGAGGAAGAGCATCCCCGAGACCAGCCCGCACAGCGGGGCGGTGACGATCCACGTGAGGAGCAGGCGCACCACGGTCTTGTGGTAGACGGTGCGGAACTTCTGGGTGGAGCCGGCGCCGAGGATCGCGCCCGTGCTCGTCTGCGAGGTGGACAGCGGGATGGGGGAGAGGAAGCCGCCCACGAAGAGCAGGGCGCCGGAGACCGTCTGGGCGATCGCACCGCGCAGGGGGTCCAGGGTGACCACGCGCGAGGAGAGCGTGTAGGCGATCCGCCACCCGCCCAGCAGCGTCCCGAAGCCCAGGCAGAGGCCCACCAGCAGGACCAGCCACACGGGGATGCTGCCGCGGGAGAAGCCGGAGCCGAGCACGAGCATCAGGACCATGAGGATCCACAGGGTGCGGCGGGCGTGCTGGATCCCGTGGCCGAAGTGGATGGCCGCGGCACCCGTGGCCTGCACCACGCCCGAGCGGAAGTTCACGCGCCCCGGCGTCTCGTGGCGGACCAGGTGCACCAGGGGCGGCACCAGCAGGTAGGCGGCAGCGAACGCGACCACCGGGGAGACGACCAGGGGCACCAGCACGTTCCACGAGAGGTAGGGGCCCACCGGCAGGGGGCCGTGGAGCAGCCCCACGGCGCGCGCCCCCAGCAGGGCACCCACCACCGCGCCGCCGATCGCCGCGGTGGAGGAGGACGGCATCCGCCACCACCAGGTGGCGAGGTCCCAGCCGATCGCGGTCACGAGCGAGCACAGCAGCGCCACGACCCCCACCACGTCCAACGGCACGGGGATCTCGAAGGTGATCATCCGGTTCAGCACCAGCCCCACGAGCAGCGCGCCCACGAGGTTGAACACCGCTCCCAGCCACAGCGCCACGCGCGGGGTGAGGGCGTTGAAGCGCACGGGCAGCGCCACGGCGTTGGAGGCGTCGTGGAAGCCGTTGACCACCGTGAAGACGAGCGTGAGGAGGATCCCCAGCAGGGCCAGCAGCTCGGTCACGGGCTCAGGACTCCGCCACGAGGATCCGGCCCACCTCGGAGGAGACCTGGCCGAGGGCCTGCGCGGCGTCGAAGAGCTGCTGGGCGGTGTCCATTCGGCGGATGGCCTGACCGGCCTTGAACTCGTCCAGCAGGCTGGCCCGGTAGCTGCGCTGGGTGCGCTCGGCCTGGCGGGTCAGCCGGATCATCTCGAACCAGTAGTCGTCGAGCTCCTCCAGGCTGGTCAGGCGGCCCATGGCCTTGAGCGTCATGTGGGCCATGTGCTGGATTACGGCGAGCTGCTCGGTGGCGTGGGAGCTGGGCCGTTCCACCTTGTACTGGCGGTGGAGCTCGGCGCACGCCACGAGGCACTGCACGGCGCGCAGCAGCCAGTGGCCCAGCACGTAGACGTCCTGGCGGGGGATGGGCACCACGTAGGAGGAGCGCGTGGTGGTCATCAGGGAGAAGTAGAGGTTGGTGCAGCGGTCCTCGGTGTCCAGGAGGTCCGTGATGGGCAGCTCCCAGACCTTGTCGATCTGCCCGAGGTGCTCCGAGAGCTGCTCCACCGCCGTCAGGACGCACTGGGCCATCTGGACCAGCAGGTCCGTGACGCGCTCGTCCTCCGGGAAGATCCGAAAGGCCATCCGTCCGTCCTCCCGCGTCCTGGGCTCCGTCAGCCTCGTGCTCGGCTTCGTGTCGGCGCAACTGTACCGAACGAAGGTTACAGGTGGGGAGTACCGTGACGGGGCACGGGTGGAGGCGCGCAAACCCGCGCGAAGAGAGGGGGAGAAGTAGGCGGTGCCGGACCGGGAGCGCCTCTCGGCGGAAGGCCGCTCGAAGCGGCTAAATGATGGAGCCCGGGGCTGCCACGGCCCGACACCTGCACCCATCGTAGCGCGAGCCCCCGGGGCCGCCTCAACCCCGGTGGGGCGAGGCCCGATCCGCCGCACCGCGGCACCCCGTGGGCGGCACCAGGCGCGGCCCGGCGTTGCGGCCCGGCAACGTGGGCGTGGTGGGCGACGACAGCACGGCGTCGACGACGGCGTCCCCGGCGAGGCCGACGGCGCGGGCGCGGTGGGCGACGACGCCGCGGTGCCTACTCGAGCGAGCCGGCCCGCCAGGCCTGCGCGGCGGCCTCCAGGTCCTCGGCCGTGCGCAGCAGCCGGGGGATCCGCTCCCACGGATCGCGCACGCTGAGACCGGGCACGTCCAGTGTGTGCTCCTGGCCCGCGGCGACCACCCGGGCGAACGCCGCGAAACGCTCCAGGGCGACGTCGAACTCGCCCTCGAACGCGCCAGAGAGGATGGTGTCCGCGACGTCGCAGATCTCCTGCGCACCCGGCGGGTCCGCGACCCCGGCCACGACGTTCGGCACCTGCGCGGTGTACCGCCCGGCGGCGAACCAGCGGCTCATGCGGTCCGGGTCCTTGCGTGCGGAGGCACGCAGCGCGTAGAGGCGCCAGAGCGTGCCCGGCAGGGACACCGCGGGGGCCTCGGACCACATCTCGGCGATCCCCTCGAGGCCCTGCTCGTCCGTGAGGCGCACCAGGCGTTCCCGGACCGCAGGGTCCTGGGAGTCCCTGCCGCGGGAGACGAGGGCCTGGGCGGCGAGGTGCGCGGCCTCGGAGACCCGAGCGGGATCGGTCCCGCCCTCCTGGGCCTCGAACATCTGCGGTGAGAACTTCACGGGTGAGTGGTGAGTACGGCGTTCGGGCATGCGCCCGAGTGTACGCCCGGGGTCCCCGGCCGGTTCATGACCGCGGTCACGAGCTCAGCCGGCCGTGTGGGTCTCCCCGGCGCGCTGGCGCCAGCGCTCCTCGATGCGCAGCATCGCCTGCTGGCCTACGGCTCGCCACCAGCGCAGCGCCAGGCGCGGGTCCTCCTCCTCGATCTGCGCGATGGCCTCCGGGGACAGCCGCTGGGCGGTGACGTCCGACAGGGCCGTGAAGCTCACCAGGTGGCGCAGCCCGGTGCCCATGGCGATCTCGCCGAAGCTCATTCCCGGGCCGATGATCTCCAGCTCCACCCGGTCGCCCTGCGGGGAGCGGCGGGAGACCTCCACACGCCCCGAGGTCACCATGAACACGCCGTTGAACTTCTGGCCGGCGCGTAGCACGGTGGCGCCGGCGTCCCACGACACGGGCTCGGTGTGCGCGCGGATGCGGCGGACGTCCTCCTCGTCCATGGTGCTCAGCAGCTCGGAGCGGGTGGAGGCCACCTTGTCCGGAGTGCACTCGCCTCCGCCGAACTCCTCGAGGATCCGGTCCTCAGCCCAGGTGAGGGCCTCGGCGCGCGTGGTGAACACCGGCATGGGGTGCTCCAGATGCCCGGCGTGCTCGTTGCCCTTCTCCGCGATCAGCACCACGTGGTGGCCCGTGTTCTCCACCTGCTCCGCCGCGCGACCGAGCATGGGGATCACGAACCGAGCCATGTCGTCCACCTGGCGGATGTCCACGAGCACGTAGCGGGACTGCCGTGCGGCCTCCCGCACCGTGCGGACGGCGGTCTCCGCACCCGCGAAGCGCAGGTCCCCCTGCAGCTCGATGATCCGTGCGTCCTCACCGTGCTCCTCGAGGACCTCCGTGGCGGCCTCGTTGCGACGCACGAGGGACGGCGCCTCCGCGAGGGTGTACTCGGCGCGCACGGTGGAGTGTCCGTTGCGCTCGGTGCGCGCGAAGTGCAGGTCCAGGTCCTTGGTGAGCCGCTCGCACGCCGCCACGCCGCGCACCGAGTTTCCGTGCCGGTCCAGCGGCGGGGAGAACACCGCCACCGCGAGCTGGCCGGGCAGCACAGCGACGACGCCGCCGCTCACACCCGACTTCGCGGGCAAACCCACGCGCAGCGCCCAGCGCCCGGCGTCGTCGTACATGCCGCACGTGCTCATCACGGACAGGACGTCCGAGACCACCGGGGGCTCCAGCACACGCTCCCCGGTCACCGGGTTCCTGCCGCCCGCGGCGAGCGTGGCACCCATCCGGGCCAGGTCCACGCAGTTGAGCATCACCGCGCACTGGCTGAAGTAGTCTTCCAGGGCGCGTGTGGGATCGCCCTCGATGATCCCGCGGGAGGTCAGCAGCCAGCCCAGGGCGCGGTTGCGGTCCCCGGCCCGGCGCTCCTGTGCCTGCACGGTCTTGTTGATCCGCAGCTGCCGGCCGGCGCAGCGCGAGTACAGCCGCAGGATGCGCTCCATGCGCGAGCCGTGGGACGTGTTGCGCACCAGCGAGGTGGACGCGATGGCCCCGGCGTTGATCATGGGGTTGGAGGGACGTCCGGTGTCCGGCTGCAGGGATATCTCGTTGAAGGCGTCCCCGCTGGGCTCCACGTCGATCTTCTCGAAGACACCCTCCACACCGCGGTCCGTCAGCGCCTGCGCATACGTGAAGGCCTTGGAGATGGACTGGATGCTGAACTCCTGCTTGGTGTCACCGGCCTGGTACAGCGCGCCGTCCACGGTGGCCACGGCGATGCCCACGGTCGAGGGGTCCGCGTTCGCAAGCTCCGGGATCGAGGTGTTGACGGCGCCGCCCTCCACCTCGCGCAGGTCCGCCACGACGCGGCGCAGGTACTCCGTGACGGGCGAGGGGCCCAGCTTGGTCATGGGAACGGTGCTCACGGATCACTCCTGGGGATTGGGGGTCGGCCCGGGTACGGCGGTGGCGCGGCGGGCCGGGGCTGGCAGGACCCCGGTGGCGGGGCCTGCACGGCGGGTTCGGATGTTGCCCCAAGGATCCCACACCGTGCGGGTCCCACCGCGGGTTCCCCGCCGCCGGGATCCGCACTGCCTGGCACTTCCCACTGCCGCGCACCCCCACTTTAAGGCCCGTCGCAGCCGGAGGCACGAGGAGCGACGACGCCGCGCGGACGGGCGGAGCGAATCCGCGGCGTGCCTGCGGTAGAGTGGCGGTGCCCGATCGCCGCACCGCGAGATCGGGCACGCGCCTTTAGCTCAGTTGGTAGAGCAGTGGACTTTTAATCCATGGGTCGTGGGTTCGAGCCCCACAGGGCGCACCCTCCAGCCCCGTCCCGGTTCCGACCGGCGCGGGGCTTCTTCATGTGTGGCCTCCGGCGTCCTGCAGCGGGCCCACCGGTCGTTCGGTCTGTCCCCATTTTGCGGTACGTGCGCCGGGTCGGGCCGCCGCGGTGGCGGGGTTCGACCGCCTATAAACGGCTTCTGACATGCGTGAATATGCTTTGTAAGTGGCTTGTCCACAGAATTGTGATGGGTCTGCAGGTGCTTCCGCAGCGGTGGAAATCCCGGGAGTGACGTGTCAGCATGAAGTCATCGCACCACGGGAGAACGAGCGACGCGCGGTCATGACCGGGGGGAATACGGGCCGCGCAGATCGTCGTGATCCGGTCCCCTGACACGCTGGGGGCGTGACAGGACCGGGACGTCTTGTGGAGCGTTGCAACGGGGTCCACGCCGGGGGGCGTGTGCTCCGAGCGGATCTGATCCGCGCCGGTTACCGGCGTGTGCGTCCGCTGCACCGAGAGGACCGCTTCGGGGGAAGGGTCCGGGTGCAGCGGACGTATCACGTTGACGGGCAGCCCCGCGCCGGCACCGCAGGCCGCTTATTCGTGTCCGAGGCACCTGCGAGACTTCGCCCATGACCGAGACGGCGGAACACGGCACCACTTCGCTGCGCGAGCGCGCGCAGCGCCACCTGCGGGACCTCACGGGCAGCCCCGCGGCGGACTTCCACCCGGGGCAGTTCGAGGCCATCTCGGCGCTCGTCCAGGACCACCGCCGGGCGCTCGTGGTTCAGCGCACAGGGTGGGGGAAGTCCGCCGTCTACTTCCTTTCGGCGCTGCTGATGCGCGCCCAGGGCTTCGGGCCAACCCTCATCATCTCTCCGCTGCTGGCGCTGATGCGGGACCAGGTCTCCGCCGCGCAGCGCGCGGGTGTGCGCGCTGCGGCCATCTCCTCCGCCAACCCCACGGAGTGGTCCGAGATCAGCGCGGCACTGGACCGCGGGGAGCTGGATGTCCTGCTCGTCTCCCCGGAACGTCTCAACAACCCGCGCTTCCGAGACGAGCAGCTCCCGCAGCTCGTCTCCCGGCTCGGCCTGCTCGTGGTGGACGAGGCACACTGCATCTCGGACTGGGGACACGACTTCCGCCCGGACTACCGCCGGATCAAGGACATGCTCGCGGACCTGCCGGAGTCCGTGGCAGTGCTGGCCACCACGGCCACCGCGAACGAGCGCGTGATCGAGGACGTCCGCGAGCAGCTCGGCGTGGGCTCCGGATACCAGCAGGAGGTCTTCATGCTGCGCGGTCCCCTCTCCCGGGCGTCCCTGCGGCTCGGCGTGCTGAAGCTGCCCTCCGCCGCCATCCGGCTCGCGTGGCTGCTCCAGCACCTCGAGGAGCTGCCGGGCAGCGGGATCATCTACGCCCTGACCATCGGTGCGGCGGAGGACACCGCGCGGGCGCTGTCGGACGCCGGGCACGCCGTCGCCTCCTACACCGGCCGCACGGACGCCGCGGAGCGCGAGGAGCTCGAGGCCGCACTCAAGGAGAATCAGGTCAAGGCCCTCGTGGCCACGTCCGCGCTGGGCATGGGCTTCGACAAGCCGGATCTCGGCTTTGTGGTGCACCTGGGTGCGCCGTCCTCACCGGTCGCCTACTACCAGCAGGTGGGACGAGCCGGGCGTGCCACGGACAGTGCGGACGTCCTGCTGCTGCCCGGAGCCGAGGACCGGGAGATCTGGGAGTACTTCGCCACAGCCTCCATGCCCACGCAGGAGAAGGCCATGGCGGTGCTCACGGCGCTCGCGGAGCACGGCGGGCCGCTGTCGGTGGCCGCGCTGGAGCCCCGGGTCAACATCAAGCGCTCGCCCCTGGAGCTGCTGCTGAAGGTGCTCGCGGTGGACGGCGCCGTGGAGCGCGTGGCCGGCGGCTGGCAGAGTACGGGCAGGCCGTGGAGCTACGACGCCCCGCGCTACGAGCGCGTGCGGCGGGCTCGGGAAGCCGAGCAGCAGGCCATGCTGGACTACCAGGCCACCACCGAGTGCCGCATGCGGTTCCTCACCCGGCAGCTGGACGATCCCACGGCGCAGCCCTGCGGGCGGTGCGATGTGTGCGCGGGGCCCTGGTACGCCACGGGTGTCGACGCCCAGGCCTCGGACGCCGCGGACGCCGCTCTGCACCGGGCAGGCCTGCCGGTCGAGCCGCGTGCCCAGTGGCCCACGGGCATGGACAGGCTTGGGCTGCCGCTGAAGGGGAAGATCCCGGAGACGGAGCGGGCCGAGCGTGGCAGGGCGCTGGCACGGCTCACGGATCTCGGCTGGGGCCAGCGGCTGCGGGAGGTCTTCCGGGCGGGGGAGGACGGTGCACCCGTGGACTCCGAGGTCACGGCGGACCTCGGGCGGGCGAGCATCTCCGTGCTCGCCCAGTGGGACTGGCAGCGGCGGCCCACCGCTGTGGTGGCCATGCCGTCCGTGTCCCGGCCGCGGCTCGTGGACTCTCTCGCCCGCGGGATCGCCTCCGCCGGGCACCTGCCGTACTGGGGTGCGCTAAATCTGAATCCGGACATCCCCCGGGGCAGCCACGGCGGCAACAGCGCCTACCGGCTGGCAGAGGTGTGGGACCGTTTCGTGGTCCCGCCGCAGCTTGCCGAGCAGCTCGGGTCCGCCCCACAGGCGAGCATCCTGCTGGTGGACGACCTCGTCGACAGCCGGTGGAGCCTCACCGTAGCGGCCCGGGAGCTGCGGAGAGCGGGAGCGGAGGCGGTCCTGCCGTTCGTGCTCGCGTCCCAGGGCTGAGTCGAGCCAGGCTCCCTCGGCACGGGACGCCCCGCGCGGAACCGAGGCGCACAGAGGCTTGGATGTTCAGGCGCCGACGCGGCAGGCGAACGACGTGCCCGGGCGTCCTGGGGCAGACGCCCCACGGGGTAGACCTGCCCGTGTGCCCGTGTGCCCGTGTGCCCGTGTGCCCGTGTGCCCGTGTGCCAGGGGTCAGATGTGCCGAGGCGCCCTCCCGCAGGGGTCCACGGGGATCGGCTGGCGGTTCCACGGACGGGGCTCAATTATCCTGGTGGCATGGTCGAACACCCGGCTCATCCGCTCGTGGACATCGTGATCCCCGTCCACTCCACCTCGCGACCGCTCGCACGCGCCGTGGCCTCAGCATGGCTGGCCGCCCGAGGGGCTGCGCCGGGTCAGTGCCGCGTGACCGTGGTGGCCCACCACCTCACCGGGGACCAGGTCCGAGAGATGCTGCCCCCGGAGCACCGTGCGGCCGTGCACGTGCTGGAGTGCGAGGACCGGGGAACCACCGCCGCGGTCCCGCGCAACGAGGCGCTGCGCCGCACCACCGCCCGCTACGTCAGCTTCCTGGACAGTGACGACACCCTTGACCCGGGCGCCGTGACCCGCTGGATCGGGATCGCGGAGCACCGGGGAAGCGACCTCGTGATGCCGTTCCAGCACCACGAGAACGACCGCGTGGACATCACCCCCATCACCCGTCCGTTCCGCTCTGCCCGGCTCGATCCCGTCAGGGACCGGCTGGCCTACCGGAGTTCCGCGTTCGGTCTGGTGCGCGTGGCCACGGCCCGCCGTCTGACCGCGTACTTCGACGAGGACGTCCGCACCGGTGAGGACCAGTCCTTCGTCGTGGCGCTCTGCACAGGGGCGCGCCGGGTCGACCTTGCCCCGGGGACGCCGGGCTATCTGGTCCACACGGATGCGGATGCGAGGGTCTCCCGGCAGCCCCTTCCCATCCGGGACGAGGTGGCTGCGGCCCTGGACCTCGCACTCAAGCCCTGGTTTGCCGGGGTGTCCGCTGCGTTCCGCACCTCGTTCGTCCTGAAGTACGTCCGCGTGAACTTCTTTCCCGCCGTGGAGCGCTCGGTGCGTTCAGGACAGTGGGGAGAGGGGAGGGCCCAGGCCACGAAATCGGTGGCCGCGGAGCTCCTGGGCTTCGCCCCGCACGTCGCGGGCCAGCTCTCGCGTGCAGACCGGCGCGTGCTCAGCCTGCTCGAGGGCACTGCGGAGGAGGGGGAGCTGCTCGCGGCCCTCGAGGCGCGACGACGGTTCGGGACTCCTGCGGCACTGCTCACCGAGGGCCCGCGCTGGCTGCTTGCACGGCAGGCACCTGTGCGCGTGGCCGTGGCCAGCGCCGTGCAGATCGCGAGGTACCGGCGAGGACTCGTAAAGTGTCGCCGTCCCTGAGGTCGGTACGGCCGTGGCTCAGGAGCGCCGCAGCCTGCGGGCCACCATGGCCATCCGCGGGGCGAGGTCGCGCCACGAGATCGCGCACCAGGCAACGAGGAAACTCAGGGTCGCCACCACGGTGGTGCCCAGACCCGGCAGGGTGAGGATGAACCACAGGGCCGCCAGGATCAACAGGTAGCCCAGGGCCACCCGCGTCATCAGCCCCGCCCAGTGCATGCGGTCGTGGATCCACACGATGACCAGGGGCCCCAGGGAGCTCACGAGGCACCCGACCAGGTAGCCCAGTGCCGCTGACATGATTCCGAGGCTCGGCCCCCACCACAGGACGGTGGCGATGCCGAGGACCAGACCCAGGGCGTTGCAGCCGGCGAGCGCGCGGACACCCCAGCTTTCCCCGCCGTTGAGGCGCGAGTTGGAGGCGTTGAAACTGGTGGCGGACACGGCGAAGAACAGGACCATCAGCAGGGGTACGGCGCCCTCGAACTCGTGGGCCCGGGCGTTGTAGAGCAGATGGATCACAGGTCTGGCCCACAGGATTCCCACCCCGAACACCGGCAGGAACACGAGCACCATCACGCGCAGGATCGAGTCGAGCTGGCGCTGGACTCCCGCCATGTCCCCGGCGGTGTACATGCGGGCGACGGCGGGTGCCAGGGCCACGAGCATGGACGAGGAGAGCATGCTCGCGGGGGTCGCGATGCTCACCGCGGCCGAGTACTGCCCGACGGCCAGCGGGGTGTCGTAGTGCTTGCCGAGCATCATGGACAGCTGCAGCAACCCTGACGCCGTGATGATGTTGACCGCGGCCCACGCGGTGAACGAGTTGATCTGCCGCTTGAGGGACGCGGGCAGCTGGCCACCGGAGCGTCGGGGCCAGCCAGGGACGGCGTAGCAGAGGTAGCCGATGCTCAGGGGCAGGAGCAGCAGCGGCGTGAGGCCGCCCAGCAGCACTACCAGCAGCAGGGTGAGGGTGATGCCGGAGCTGATGCAGTCCCAGATGGCGGTGGTGACGAACTGGTTGTTGCCGGTACGCACGCCGCGCACGAAGTTGTACGCGGACAGCGCGATAACCAGCAGCCCGGTGGAGAGCGCGTAGCTCGGGGGAAGGTGCAGGAACCAGGTGGCGATCACCACGGCCGCGACTGCGAGAACCGCAGAGGCCAGGGCCGCGGTGCGGGAGGTGTAGACCGCAACCGACAGCTGCTCCTCGCGGTGCTGCTGCCCGCGCGCCATCGCGATGAACTTCGAGGCCGCGTTCCCGGAGGCCTGGGGCCATAGCAGCACCAGGAACAGCGCGAGGGAGATGGCCAGGTTGACCTGTCCCAGGATCTCGCTGCCCAGCATGTTGCCCACCAGCAGGCTGTACCCGAAGCGGGATAGCCCCTGCACGAAGACCGCAATCACGGTCAGGGCGAATGAGGACCCGAGGGGGTTGTCCCGGTTCTCGTGGTTGGGCGGGGGGAAGAGGATGCCCCGCCAGCGGCCGGAGGACGTGGCGGGGGCGGGGGTTTTCGTCACGCCCTGGAGTTTATCGGCTCGACGCCGTGCGAGGGTCCCCGCCCGAGACCGCGCGGTAGAGCCTCGAGAACAGGGTTCCGACCTCCGCACGGGAGAAGCGGGACCGCACGGTGCCCGCGATCTCCGCGGGGGAGGAGTGGCGGAACCGCTCCCAGGCGGTCTCGACGGCGTCGGCGAGGACCGGCACGTCCCAGCTGTCCGTGAGGACGGAGTTATCGGGCGTGCAGTAGTCGTCGAAGCCACCGCTCAGCGGCACGGCGGCGGGGCGGCCAGCGGCAATGGCTTCCGCGACAGCGGTGAAGAAGTTCTCCTGCTCGCTCGGCAGGAAGAAGATGTGGGCGGCGGAGAGCCGGTCTGCTACCTCCGCCGGGGGGATCGGACCGGTGAGCTCCACCCGGTCCTCGATGCCCAGGCTGCGGGCGGTATCCCGCAGGGTCTGCATGAGCGGGCCGTTCCCCACGAGGGTGTAGTGCACGTCCACGCCGCGGCCCACGAGCTCGGCCACGGTCTCGAGCGCGCGGACGGGCTGCTTGCGGTCGATGAGCGCGCCCACGCCCACGAGCCGGATCGGGGGCGCTGCGGGGAACTCCCGCGCCGGGTGGGGGTTCTCGACGACGCATGGCACCACGTGGGTGGCGCCGGGGCGCGAGAAACGGGCCATCTCCCGGCACAGCTCGCCGGTCACTCCGGTGACGGCGTGCGGCAGCCGCAGTGCATGGCGCAGCCACGCGGTGCGTTCCCACAGGGGCCCCACGCTGGCCGGGTTGACCACGCCGTTCCAGTGCTCGGTGTGCACCCACGGGATCCGTCGGGTCAGCCAGGGCACCGCGGCGAAGAGGACGGCGGAGAAGGCCATGGTGTGCAGGACGTCCGCCCCGCGCAGGCCGGTGGCGATCAGGCGCTCCACCCGCAGGTAGCTCAGGGGATCCGCGATGTTGAGCGCGACCCTGGTCACGGGGATGCCCTGGTAGACATCCTGGGACGTGGGCGCCGAGGCGCGGCCGATAGTGATGTGGACGACGGCGACGTCGTGCCCCGCCTCCTGCAGGGCCCAGCAGTGCTCCACGACGAACGGGGTTCGGCTGGGGGTCTGCGCGTCGGGGAACCAGGCGGTGACGACGAGTGATCGCACGGGAGGAGGACCTTTCGGGCGGCGGGGACTGAGCGGGACGCTCACGCACCATGACTACCACGGAGCCATGGGACGGTGCTGGATCTCCTACCGCTTTGACCGCCCATGCACCCGGCCGATACGATGACATCCGTTGTTTTGTGATGAGCCACATCCTTCGGGGGTGGTGCATCACGGACGGCCGAGGAGACGTGCCAGAGCGGCCGAATGGACTTCACTGCTAATGAAGGGCTCGGTTTAACCCCGGGCCGGGGGTTCAAATCCCCCCGTCTCCGCCGGTGTCCGTCCCTGCGAGTTCGCGGGGCGGACCACGAAAGCCGCGGGTCCACGAGAGTGGACCCGCGGCTTTCGTGGTGTCCGGGGGCTTCAGCGGGCCGCGCCCCCGGGAGATCACGCGACCCCGGGGCCTCAGGCTGCGGTGTCGTCACCCGTCCGGGAGAGCTCCGTGTGCTCGCCACGGCGCATGAAGCAGGTCAGCACCATAACGGCCACGGCGATCACGGTGGCCGTGACGAACGCGGCGTGCACACCGGGGATGGAGTCCGTGACGGTGCTGCCGTCCGCGCGCCGCGAGACCACAGTGCCGGCCTGCAGCACCCCCACGAGCAGAGCCGTACCGGCGCCGCCGGCCACCTGCTGCAGCGTGGAGAGCGTGGCCGAGCCGTGCGAGTACAGGTGCGGGGGCAGTGGGTTCAGTCCGGCGGTGAAGGCCGGGGTGAAGATCAGCGCCAGGCCCACGGACATCGCGATCTGCAGGGTCACGATCCACCACACGGGGGTGTCCGCCTGCAGTCGGGAGAAGCCGAACATCACGAGCGCCAGCAGGGCGGCGCCGGGAACGGACAGCGGACGGGGGCCCCACGCGTCGAACAGGCGTCCGACCACCGGGCCCAGCAGCCCCATGACCAGCCCTCCGGGCAGCAGGATCAGACCCGTCTCGAGGGTGTCCAGACCGCGCCCGGTCTGCAGGTACAGCGGCAGCACGATCACGCCGCCGAACAGCGTCATCATGCCCAGCGCGAGCACCGCGACCGACACGGTGAAGTCCCGGTGGCGGAACGTGCGCATGTCCAGGAAGGGCTCGTCGCGCCGCTGCAGGACGAGCTGACGCCACACGAACAGCGCCACGAGCACCACTCCGAGCACCAGCACGGTGATTCCGCCGGCGGTCGAGGAGAGCCAGCTGGTGTGCCCGCCGGTCTCGGAGCCGGCCGCGCCCACGGCGGAGAGCCCCTGCACGAGGGACCCGAAGCCCACCACGGAAAGCGCCACGGAGACCAGGTCCAGAGTGAGCGTGCCGCGCTCGCTGACGTCCTTGAGTCGCACGAGCCCGATCACCAGCGCCAGCAGGGAGATGGGCAGCACGAACCAGAAGATGGTGCGCCACGGGAAGTGCGCCAGGATCACGCCGGACAGTGTGGGGCCGAGCGCGGGCGCCACCGAGATCACGATGGACACGTTGCCCATCACCACACCGCGCCGTTGCCTGGGCACGAGCATCAGGATGGTGGTCATCAGCAGGGGCAGCATGATCGCAGAGCCGAAGGCCTGGACCACGCGGGCCAGGATCAGCACACCGAAGCTGGGGGTCAGGGCGGCGAGCAGTGTACCCAGGGAGAAGCTGCCCATGGCCAGGGCGAAGACCGTGCGGGTGCCGAAGCGCTGCAGCAGGAACCCCGTGGTGGGGATGACCACGGCCATGGTGAGCATGAAGGAAGTGGTCACCCACTGGACGGTCGCCGCGCTCACGGCCATGTCCGCCATGATGTGCGGCAGGGCCACGTTGAGGACGGTCTCGTTGAGGATCACCACGAACGCGGCCACAAGCAGCACGGCAATGGTCGCGGTGGTCCCGGCGGTGGACTGCGGGCGTTCTTCGGTCGGTGCGGCAGAGGGCATGAGGGGGCTCCGAGCGGTGAGAGGAGGCGGCATCCGCCCGCACGGAAGACCGGCGGGGGCCGCGCAAGCATAGCGGTGTGTCGCCACAGCGGCAAGAAAGTCACGGCCCTCAGGGAGGGGCGAGCAGCGGTGTGTCCCGAACCGTCTCCGCTCACGGGCTGGACGCCGTCCGCGGCCCCGGGAGACTCGGGCCCCCTTCACAATTCGGGGAACTCCGTGTTTGCTCTCGCATATCTACGCGGATGGATACACTTCGGAAGCAGCACCAGGTCCACCCCCACCCGCCTGGGTACGAGGCGTACCGGGCCCGGGTCTGAGCAGGAGGAGCGGGTATGGGCAACGCACGAGTGCGCGGTTGGATTGCTGCGGGACTGTCGGCGGCCGTGATCGCCACGGCGGGACCCGCAGCGGCGGCACCCCCGGGCGGAGCGACGTCGTCGGGGGAGCAGGCCGCGCAGGTGCAGCCGGCGGTGGGTGGAGGAGTGTCATCCCTGGGACGGGGTCCGGCGGGGCAGGGGCGTGTGCTCCCGGAGACCGACCGGTTCGTCGTGGAGTACAAGCAGGATGTGCCCCAGGAGCGCCGCAGCGCCGCGCTCGCGCAGGCCGCCCAGGCAAGCGACCTCCCCCGCGCGAAGACGGTCCGGACCACGGGCAGCGGCGAGGACGTCGTGGAGACGGACACCATGCTCTCCCCGGCGGAGCAGAAGGACATGGTGGCCGCCATCGAGGCGAACCCCGCCGTGGAGTCCGCCGAGCCCGACCAGATCGTGGTGGGGGCGCTCGCCGCGACACCTCCCGCCACCCCGAACGACACGAACTGGAACTACCAGTGGGGTCCGCGAAACATCGGCGTGCCGAACGCATGGTGGCAGGGCACCGGTCAGGGCGTGGTGATCGGCATTGCGGACACTGGCCAGACCGACCACCCGGACCTCAACGCCAAGACGGTGCCCGGCTACGACTTCCTCTCGGACACCTACCACTCACGGGACGGCAACGGACGTGACGCGAACCCGCAGGACCAGGGGGACTGGAGCCCGGGGCGGCCGTCCTGGTGGCACGGTTCGCACGTGGCGGGCATTGCCGCCGCCCAGACGAACAACCGGGCGGGGATCGCCGGCGTGGCCCCCGACGCGAAGATCCAGCACGCGCGCGTGCTCGGGGCGGATGGCCGCGGGTACGTCTCGGACATCGCGGACGGCGTGATGTGGTCCGCGGGCATCCCCGTCCCCGGAGTGCCCAGGAACGCGAACCCGGCAAAGGTGGTCAACCTCTCGGAGGCGTGGGACTCCGGGACGTGCCCCGCGGTGATGCAGAACGCCATCAACCGGATGCACGCGATCAACGTCCCCCTCGTGGTGGCGGCCGGCAACGCGGCCAAGAGCGCGAACCTGGCCTCGCCCGCCAACTGCGGTGGCGCCATCGTGGTGGGAGCCACGTCCTACCGTAACCAGCTCACGGGATACACGAACTGGGGGCCCATGCTCGACGTCGTGGCACCCGGAGGAGACGCGAGTTCCCCCATCTGGTCCACGGTGAACACGGGCACCTACTCGATCGGCAGACCCGCCTACGGGGACCTCAGCGGAACCTCCATGGCCGCTCCGCACGTGGCCGGGGTGATCGCGATCATGAAGGAGCGCAACCCGGACCTGGGGGTGGAGGCCATTCGCAACACCCTGCGCAGCACCGGTTCGAACGTCAGCGGCTACCGGAAGGTGAACGGCGCCGCCGCGGCCCGGGCTGTGGCCAGGGCGAAGCCCACCGTGCACGGGGCCATTGCCACCTACTACAACGCGCACGGAGGCGCCGCAGCCATGGGTGCCCCGACCACCTGGGAGCTGAGCACGGGAGTGGGTGGGGTGGTGCAGACCTTCACGAAGAACGGCAGGGCCACCAGCATCTACTGGTCCCACGAGACCGGCGCGCACAGGGTCGAGACCTGGAAGGGCATCGGGACCCGCTACTCGCGGCTGGGCGGTCCGGCCGCCTTCGGGCTGCCCGCCAAGGACGAGCTGCCCACGAGCACCGCAGGGGCCTACCAGAACTTCGTGCGCCCGGGGACGACGCAGACCACCAAGATCATCTGGAGTGCGGCGACCGGGGCGCAGCCCGTCGTGGAGACGTCGGCCATCGGCAAGCAGTGGGCCCGCGACGGCCACGAGGCGGGCAGCGGCTACCCCACCTCGCCCGAGGTGAAGACCGCCGCGGGTGCCTACCAGCGCTTCCGCACCGTGAAGACCGGTGAGATCACGCAGTACACCTGGACGCGGAGCACCGGGAAGGTGGTCCGCGCCGCGCTCCGCTGACGGGAACCCCGCCCGGGCCGTTGCCAGGGCACGGGAGGGCACGACGCCGCGGTCGCCCGCCCGCGCCCCGCTCCCGGAGGTGTGCGGCGTCGATATCCTGGACGGCATGGGTATTGAGCAGCGTGTGGTGGTGGTGGGGGCCGGCCCCCGGGGTCTGTCGGTGGTGGAACGACTCGCGGCGCACTCGGCCAGCAGCGGCGCCCGTGCGCACGTGGACCTCGTGGACCCCTTCCCGCCGGGGCCGGGCCACGTGTGGCGCACCGACCAGTCCGAGCTGTTCCTCATGAACACCCCGTCCCTGTTCCCCACGGTCCTCGCGGGACAGGGCGTGCTGGACGTGCCCTCGCCGGAGCCGCTGCGGGGGATGAGCTTCGAGAGGTGGCGCCGCGGCGTCGTCGACGGCCGGATCACGCCCACCACGCCGTTGGCGGAGGAGCAGGTGCGGGCGCTCGCCGAGCTCTCGCCCCAGGGGTACCCGCCGCGGGCCGTCTACGGGCGCTACCTGGAGTGGGTGTTCGAGACCCTGCGGCAGAACCTTCCCGCGGGCATGGTGCTGGAGGTGCACCGCGGTGAGGCCGTGGACGCGTGGGTCCGCTCGGACGGCCGGCACCGGTACGCGGTGGAGCTCGCGGGCGGCCACGTGCTGCCCGCGGACGCCGTGGTCCTCGCCCTCGGCCACCTGGACGCGCACCTGCGGCCCTCCCAGAAGGACCTCGTGGACGGCGCTGCCGAGCACGGGCTCACGTACTGGCCTCCCACCGTGCCGGCCGATGCGTGGTGGTCCGAGGTGCCCAGCGGGGAGACAGTGCTGGTGCGGGGTATGGGGTTGAACTTCTGCGATGCGCTCGCCCAGCTCACGGAGGGCCGCGGCGGCACTTTCACCTCGGTCCCGGACAACCCGCAGCGATTGGTCTACCACCCGTCGGGTCGCGAACCGCGCATCGTCGCGGGATCCCGGCGCGGCACCCCGTACCGTGCCAAGCCGGCGCTCGCGGGCTACTACGCGCAGTCCCTGCAGACCCGCTTCTTTACGCTCGACGCCGTGCGCCGCTTGGCGGAGGAGGACGGCACGCCCCTGTCCTTCGACCGCCAGCTGTGGCCGCTGATCCGTAAGGACGTGAACTGGAACTACTACGCGGTCCTGGCCCGCACCACCCCGGAGGCGTTCACCGCGGACCCGGGCGAGTTCCTGCGCCGCCTGGACACCATTCTCACGGACCCCGACGGTTCCCACTGGTCAAGCCGCATCGACGCCCTGGTCTCGGAGGCAGTGGTGCCCGGCAGGCAGCTGCAGCAGGCGCGTCTGGCGCGGCCGTTCGAGGACGTCAGCTTCGCGAGCCACGACGAGTACGCGGCGGCGGTGGTCCACCACCTCGACCGGGATGTCAGCGGCTCCCTGCGCGGCGAGGACGACCCCACCAAGATGGCCATCGCCTCCCTGAACGCCGCGCGCACGGTGCTCAAGTGCGTGCTCGCGGAGATCGGGATCTCCGACTCCTCCTGGGTGCACGAGTTGCGCCGCGCGTTCGAGCCGCTCGTGGAGGGGCTCGCGTCCGGGCCGCCGGTGCTGCGGATCCAGCAGCTCGCCGCACTGACCCGTGCCGGGGTGGTCCGGTTCCTGGGCCCCGAGCCGCGCTTCGTGGTGGACCGCACCCAGGGCTGCTTCGTGGCGGCGTCCCCGTGGGTGGAGGCCGCGCCGGTGCGCTCGCGCTGGCTGATCGAGGCCATGTCACCCACCAACGACGTCCACCGCAACATCTCCCCGCTGCTCACCCACATGCACGAGCGCGGGCTGGTGCGCGGCAGGCTCATGGAAACCCGCGACGGTGCCAGCCCCGAGACCAGCACGGGTCTCGACGTCCGAGCGGAGCGCGCCCGCGGGGCGGGGCAGGGCGACGCCGCAGCTCCCGGTTTCGTCTACCGCGCCGTGGGCGCGAAGGACACCGCGGAGCAGAGCATCTATGTGCTCGGTTTGCAGCTGTCCTCGGTGCAGTGGGGCGTGGCCATCGCTGCGGAGGCCGAGGCGCCAGCGCGCCTCGGTGCACGCACGCTCGCGGACGCGGACCAGATTGCCCGGGACATCCTCGCGGGGGTGCGCGCCGGGGCGTGAGCCGCGGCGGGTTCGAAGTGCAGCGGCGCTCTGCCGGGTTGCCGCGGTGAGTGAGGCCGCCACGGGTGGCGACGTCGCGGCAGAGGGGGCGACGACGTCGACCGGGGCGCCGAGGACCGGGGCGCCGAGGACAGACGCCGGGACCCGGCTGGGCACCAGCGCGCGGGCGTCGCAGCGCTGTCCCGCGCGGGACGGCACGAACTGGTCAGTGCGGAGGTCCCGGGCGGCGTCGCCGAACCCCGCGGGGGACTCAGCCCAGGAGGGCGCGGGCGGTGCGCTCGTCCGTGACCAGGTGGGAGACGTACCCGGCCTGCAGGGCGGCGCGCAACACCGGGACTTTTCCGGCTCCGCCGGCCACGCAGATACGGATCTCCTTCTCACGCAGGTGCGCCAGGGGGATCGAGACGGTGCGCTCGTCGAGCTCCGGTACCGCGGGGCGGCCCTGGGCGTCGATGAAGTGCGAGCACAGGTCTCCCACTGCGTGCCGGGCGATCGCCGTGCGCTCCGCCTTTGTGAGGTAGTCACGCCCCAGCAGCGGCGCGTCCTGCGTCACGGAGCCCACCGTGAAGATGGCGGAGCGGGCGCTGCGGCCGAGATCCAGGACGTACTCGATGTGCCGGTCCTGCTCCACGAGTCGCTTGACGCCAGGGCTGTCGAAGAGCACGGGCAACGGCAGCGTGTGGGGGTAGGCGTTGAAGGCCGCGCACAGCAGCCGCACGGTCTCGTGGTGGCCCGCGAGAGGAGACCCCAGACCGCTGCTGCCCTTGAGCTGGACCAGCTGCACCCCGCTGCGCGGCTGAGGCGTGAGGGCAGCTGCCAGGGCCCGCATGGTGCGGCCCCACGTGATGCCCACGAGGTCTCCGTCCGCAACGTTCTCCTCGAGCACCTGGGCGCCCATGCCGCCGAGCTCGTGGAGCAGCTCGTCCTCGGTCCCCGCAGCGGCGACCACGCGGGCGTCGGTCAGCCCGAACGTCGCGCAGAGCCTGCGGCCCACGGTCGAGGAGACCTCCCGGGGATCGTGGATCTCGATGGTCACGAACCCGCGGTCCTTGGCGTGCTGGACCAGTTTGGACACCGTGGGCCGGGAGAGCGAGAGCTGCCGTGCCACCTCTGCCTGGGACAGCCCCCGCTGGAAGTACAGCCGGGCCACCTCTAGAGACTGGGCATCACGGGGGTTCAGCTCCATGCCGCCGGCCACCTCCTCCGGGTGGGGGCGTGGGCCCGGGTGCGCGGCGAGGCCAACGGGGACGACATCGTCGCCGTCGTGGGCGTCAGCGGTCGCCTCGTGCGTGCAGGCACGTCACAGCCCCATGATCACGCCGACGAGTGCGGCGTTGAGCATGTTGGTGAGGAACCCGGCCAGCAGGGCGAACATGCCCATCTGTGCAACGTCCCCGCGCCGGTCCGGGGCCAACCCGCCGAAGGAGCCGATCTGGATGGCGATCGAGGAGAGGTTCGCGAAGCCGGCCAGGGCGAAGGTGGTGATGAGGACGGACTGCGGGTCCATGTCCGGGATCGCGGGTCCGAACGAGGTGTAGCCCACGAACTCGTTGAGGATGGTCTTCTGGCCGATGAAGTTGCCCACCTGGGCGGCGTCCTGCCACGGCACGCCGATGGCCCACGCGAGCGGCGAGAAGATGATGCCGAACAGCCCCTCCAGGGACCAGCCCTCGAAGCCGAACAGAGAGCCGACCCAGCCGAGCACGGCGGAGCCGAAGGCGATCAGCGCGATGAACGCGATGAGCAGGCAGCCGACGACCACGGCGATCCGTCCGCCGTTCAGGGCGCCGGTGCCGATCGCGTCGATCACGTTCTTGGACTCGGTGTCCCGCACCTTGAGGACGTTGACGGAGGCCTCGGACTTCTCGGTCTCGGGCATCAGCGCCTTGGCGATCAGCAGCGAGCCGGGCGCGTTCATCACCGAAGCGGCCAGCAGGTACGGCAGCGGGGCGCCCAGCAGCGAGTAGCCCACCAGGGTGGAGCCGGCCGCCGCGGCGAAGCCGCCGGTCATGCACGCGAACAGCTCGGAGCGGGTGAGCTTGCTCAGGTAGGGCTTGATCATCAGGGGAGCCTCGCTCTGCCCCAGGAAGATCACGGTGGAGGCGAACACGGACTCAATCTTGGAGGTGCCCATGATCTTGTTGAGCACGGTGCCCAGCACGTGCACGAAGACCTGGATGATCCGCAGGTAGTAGAGGGCGCTGATGAGTGCGCCCAGGAAGATGATCACGGGGAGCACGTTGAGCGCGAAGACGAAGCCGCTGTTCTCGCCCATGAGCCCGCCGAAGACGAACTTGGTGCCCTCGTTGGTGAAGCCGATCAGCCCCTGGACCAGCCCGGAGAACCACTTCAGGGCCTCGTAGCCCGGCCCCCACTTCAGGATCAGCAGCGCCACCCCGATCTGCAGGGCCAGGCCCACCACGAGCGTGCGCCACTTGATGGCGCTGCGGTGGCGGGAGAGAAGGATGATGATGCCCAGGATCAGTGCGATCCCGATCAGGCCCTGGAAGCGGTCCACGGCGACCTCGGCTTTCGACTCCGGCGCGATGGCGACTCTGCCCCCGCGCGAACATTTGTCAAAACTATAGTTGACATTTTTTCCGACACGCCGCCTAGGATTGCTGGTGAACCGTGTCGCGGGTTCCGCACTCGCAGGGGCGCGGCGCCGTATCTACACGAGGGAGTGAGAACGATGGTCGAGGCGTTCGATGCCGTGGACGTGATCCGCATGAAGAGGGACCGCGAGACGCTGTCCCCGGAGGCCATCGACTGGGTGGTGGACGCGTACACGCGCGGCGTGGTGGCGGACGAGCAGATGTCCGCGCTGGCCATGGCCATCTTCCTCAACGGCATGGACCGTCCGGAGATCTCCCGCTGGACCCAGGCCATGATCGACTCCGGCGAGCGCATGAACTTCTCGGCGCTCTCCCGGCCCACCGCGGACAAGCACTCCACCGGTGGTGTGGGGGACAAGATCACCCTGCCGCTCGCCCCCCTCGTGGCGAGCTTTGGGGTGGCCGTTCCGCAGCTCTCCGGCCGCGGTCTGGGGCACACCGGCGGCACGCTCGACAAGCTCGAAGCCATCCCGGGGTGGCGCGCGGACCTCTCGAACGAGCGGATGATGGAGATCCTGGACACCGTGGGCGCAGTGATCTGCGCAGCCGGCAGCGGCCTGGCCCCGGCGGACAAGAAACTCTACGCCCTGCGGGACACCACCTCCACGGTCGAGTGCATTCCCCTGATCGCGTCCTCGATCATGTCCAAGAAGATCGCCGAGGGCACCGGCGCTCTCGTGCTGGACGTCAAGACCGGTCCCGGTGCGTTCATGAAGTCGGAGCAGGACGCCCGTGAGCTGGCCCGCACCATGGTGGACCTCGGCAAGGACCACGGGGTGGACACCGTTGCGCTGCTCACGGACATGTCCCGTCCCCTGGGGCGCACGGTGGGCAACGCCCTGGAGGTGCGCGAGTCGGTGGAGGTGCTGGCCGGCGGCGGGCCGAGCGACGTCGTCCGCCTGACCGTGGCGCTGGCACGGGAGATGCTCTCGGCGGCCGGCGTGGAGGACGCAGACCCGGAGGCTGCGCTGCAGGATGGCCGCGCCATGGACACCTGGAAGCGGATGATCACCGCACAGGACGGGGATCCGGACGCACCCCTGCCCCGGGCGAAGCACACGCAGGAGGTGCTGGCCGAGACCGAGGGCGTGCTCACCGAGCTGGACGCCATGTCCGTGGGGGTCGCCTCGTGGCGGCTCGGCGCGGGCCGGGCCCGGCAGGGGGACCCCGTGCAGGCGGGGGCCGGCGTGGAGATCCACGCGGTGCCGGGCGAGCGCGTGCGCAAGGGACAGAAGCTGTTCACCCTCCACACGGACACCCCCGAGCGCTTCGACCGTGCGCTCGAGGCCATTGCCGAGGGCGCCATGATCGACCCGGACGCGGCCGAGGGCACCGGCGCCCGGGAGGACGTCGTCCTGGACCGGATCGCCTGAGCACGCGCCCGGCGCACCCGTGCGGGCAGGGCGCCCCACGACCGCCGTTGGCGCGCACCGCGCCGCGGCACCAAAAACCACTAAGGAGAAGCACATGATCACCCGCGCAGAGCTCGCCGCCATGGTCGACCACACCCTGCTCAAGCCCGAGGCCACCGCCCAGCAGGTCGCGGACCTCGCCCGCGATGCCTCCGAGCTCGGGGCGTACTCGATCTGCGTGTCGCCCTCCCGTCTGGACGTGGAGCTGCCCGACGGCGTGAAGCTCGCGACCGTGTGCGGCTTCCCCTCCGGCGCGCACCCCTCCGAGGTCAAGGCCGTGGAGGCCGCGGACTCCGTGGCCCAGGGTGCGGACGAGGTGGACATGGTCATCAACCTCGGGCTCGCCATGGACGGCAACTGGGACGGGGTGCGCGAGGACATCGAGTCGGTGCGTGCGGCGTGCCCGGAGCCCACGGTGCTGAAGGTCATCATCGAGTCCGCGGCGCTGAGCGACGAGCAAATTGTGGCCGCGTGCCGGGCCGCGGAGGCCGCCGGTGCGGACTTCGTGAAGACCTCCACGGGCTTCCACCCCGCCGGTGGTGCGAGCGTGGAAGCCGTGCGGCTCATGGCGGAGACGGTCGGCGGCCGTCTGGGCGTGAAGGCCTCGGGTGGCATCCGCACCACGGAGGCCGCACTTGCCATGGTCGACGCCGGGGCCACCAGGCTGGGGCTCTCCGGCACGGCATCGGTACTGGAAGGACTGGATTCCTGATGAACCAGCAGCTTGCAGACCGCGTCGAGCAGTGGCTTGACCATGACCCCGACGAGCGCACCCGGGCCGAGCTGTCCACCGTGCTGGAGAAGGCCCAGGGTGGGGACGAGTCCGCGCTGACGGAGCTGGAGTCCCGCTTCGAAGGACCGCTCATGTTCGGCACCGCGGGGCTGCGTGCGGCGGTCGGCGCGGGGGAGTCCCGGATGAACCGCGCCGTGGTGATCCGGGCGAGCGCCGGGCTGGCCTCGTTCCTCGTGGAGCGGGTGGGCCCGGAGCCCCTCGTGGTGGTCGGTTGCGACGCCCGCCACGGCTCGGAGGACTTCGCCGCGGACGCCGCGGCTGTCTTCGCCGCGGCCGGTTGCCGCGCGGTGCGCCTGCCCGCCCAGCTGCCCACGCCCCTAGTGGCCTACGCCGTGCGTGAGCTCGGTGCGGACGCCGGCGTGATGGTCACGGCGTCCCACAACCCACCCGCGGACAACGGCTACAAGGTCTACCTCGGTGGGCGGGCCGTGGCTGGCGACGACGAGAAGGGCGTGCAGATCGTGCCGCCGGACGACGCCCGGATTGCCGAGCGCATCGCGGCGGCGCCCTTCGCGGATGAGGTCCCCCGCGACCCCGGGGCCGTGACCACCGCCGACGACGCCGTGCTCGACGGCTACGTGCGCCGCGCCGCCTCGCTGCGGGCCGGGGAGGGCGGGGGCCAGGACATCTCGATCGCACTGACCGCCATGCACGGCGTGGGCCTGGGCACCGCCCTGCGGGTGCTGGACGAGGCGGGATTCCCCAACGTCTCGGTCGTGGCCGAGCAGGCCGAGCCGGACCCGGACTTCCCCACCGTGGCGTTCCCCAACCCCGAGGAACCCGGTGCCATGGACCTCCTGATGGCGCTCGCGGCCCGCGAGGGATCGGACGTGGCCATCGCCCTGGACCCGGATGCCGACCGCTGCGCCGTGGCCGTCCCCGCCGGCGCGGGCACCGGCGATCCGCTCCAGGACTGGCGACGACTGAGCGGTGACGAGCTCGGAGCGCTGCTCGGTGAGGACGCCGCCTCGGACCCGGACCGCGCGGGGGACACCCTCGCGTGCTCGATCGTCTCCGGCCGCCTGTTGGGCCGCATTGCCGCGCAGCACGGTCTCACTTTCCGGCAGACCCTCACGGGCTTCAAATGGATCGCCCGCACGCCCGGGCTGAGATTCGGCTACGAGGAGGCCATCGGCTACTGCACCGATCCCACGGCCGTGCGCGACAAGGACGGTGTCTCCACGGCGGTGCGCGTTGCCTCGCTCGTGGCCCGGCTCAAGGAGCGGGGCACCACGGTGCAGGACGAGCTGGACCGGCTCGCCCGGCAGCACGGGCTCTACGCGACCGCTCCGCTGACGTTCCGGGTGGCGGACCTCTCGCTCATCGCCCGCGGCATGGCCCGGCTGCGCGAGCACCCGCCCGCGGAACTCGCGGGCTCCCCGGTTGCGGAGTTCGTGGACCTCGCCGAGGGAAGCCCCGAGCTGCTGCCCACTGAGGGCGTTCTGATCCGCACGGAGGCGGACGACCGCGTGATCGTGCGCCCCTCCGGCACGGAGCCCAAGCTCAAGTGCTACCTCGAAGTGGTGCTGCCCGTTGCCGAGGGACAGGACGTCCCGCGCGCGGAGGCCGCCGAGCGGCTGCGGGCGATCAGCGAGCAGCTGCGGGAGGTCGTGGGGCTCTGAGCCCCACTGACCCCCGCGGTACCAACCACGAAGCCCCCGTCCCCTGAATGCTCAGAGGACGGGGGCTTCGTGGTTCCGCGGAAGGTAAGGGATTTGAACCCTTGGCACGGGGTTACCGCACACTGGTTTTCAAGACCAGCTCCTTAGGCCGCTCGGACAACCTTCCAGCTGTGCTCGGCACCGGGCTGGCCCGGGCGAACGAGTCGTCATTATTCCACGCCCCGCGCCCGGGGTGCCACCGGGGGGGCAGACGGGCGCGCCCGTCCACGTCGGCGCGCGGGGTCGCCTGGCGCTCGCCGGGGCTGCGGCAGGAGAATGGGGTGAGACCCAGACAGCGAGTGGAAGGACGTCCCATGCGAGCCGTACGAGATCTGCGTTCCGGTGGCCCCGAGGTGCTCGAGGTGGGGGAGGCCCCAGAACCGAGCATGACCCCGGACGGGGTGCTGATCGAGGTGACGGCCGCGGGCATCAACCGCGCGGACGTCCTGCAGCGCCAGGGCAACTACCCCGTCCCGCCGGGTGCCACCGATGTCTTCGGGCTCGAGGTCTCGGGGACGGTCACTGCGCTGGGTGCGGACGTGCCCGACGCCGCCGGGCTGGCGGTGGGGGACAGCGTCGTCGCGCTCGTGGATTCGGGTGGATACGCGGAGCGCGTCGTTGCGCCGTGGCCGCAGGTGCTGCCGCTGCCCGACGGCGTGGATCCCGTGGCCGCAGCGGGTCTGCCCGAGGTGGCCGCGACCGTGTTCTCCAACGTCTTCATGGCGGCGGCCGCGCGTGAGGGCGAGACCCTGCTGGTCCACGGCGGCGCCGGGGGGATCGGTACCCACGCGATCCAGGTGGCCCGGGCGCTCGGCATGACCGTGCTGACCACGGTGGGCAACGAGGAGAAGGCGCGCGTGGTGCGCGAGCTGGGTGCCGAGGCCATCAACTACCGGGAAGAGGATTTCGTGGAGCGCGTGCACGAGCTCACCGGGGGACGGGGCGCGGACGTGGTCCTCGACGTCGTCGGCGCCGCGTACCTGGGCCCGAACCTCGAGGCCCTCGCGACGAACGGGCGGATCGTGATCATCGGCATGCAGGGCGGAGCCAAGGGGGAGCTAAACGTCGGTCGGCTGCTGCAGAAGCGCGCGGCGGTCATCGGCACCACGCTGCGCGCCCGGCCCGCGGCGGAGAAGGCGAGCATCATGGCCGCGGTGCGCGAGCACGTCTGGCCGCTCGTGGCCTCGGGGCGGGTGCGCCCGCTCGTCTCCCGTGCGTTCCCCCTGGAGCAGGCGCGTCAGGCCCACGAGTACTTCGACTCCGGCTCCCACGTGGGCAAGGTGCTGCTGACGCTGTGACGGGGCGCGGGCCGCCCGTGGGCCCGGCCCGACGACGCCGCGCGGCGGTCGGCGGGATTGCGCATGGTGCGCGCCGGGAGCCAGACCCGACCGTCCAGCGCTCTGACCCCCTGGCCGCGGGCGTGGCGCACCTCGCATAGACTCGTGTCCGCCATCACACGCGGCACCCAGGGTGCCGGCACGAGATTCGGAGCCTTCCCCCATGAGCACAACGCACCGCCACCCGGCGGAGTCCCCGCAGCCGAGCCAGGGAGGCAGCGCCGAGCTCCCGCCCAACCATGTGACCCCCGAGGTCCTGGAACGGGAGCAGACCCGGTGGACCCCGTTGCGGATCGCCCTGTGGGTGGGCATCGCCCTGCTCGGGGGTGTGGCGTGGGTGATGATCGCCTTCGCCCGCGGCGAGTCCGTGAACGCCATCTGGTTCGTGTTCGCGGCAGTGTGCAGCTACTTCATCGCCTACCGGTTCTACTCCAAGTTCATCGAGCTGAAGCTGACCCGCCCGGACGACCGGCGTGCGACCCCCGCGGAGTACCACGCGAACGGCAAGGACTACATGCCCACCGACCGGCGGGTGCTCTACGGGCACCACTTCGCCGCGATCGCAGGCGCCGGTCCGCTCGTGGGCCCCGTGCTCGCGGCGCAGATGGGCTACCTGCCCGGGACCATCTGGATCATCGTGGGCGTGATCCTTGCGGGAGCCGTCCAGGACTACCTGGTGCTGTTCTTCTCGATGCGCCGCGGCGGCCGGTCCCTCGGCCAGATGGCCAGGGAGGAGCTCGGCGTGGTGGGTGGCTACGCGGCGATCGTCGCCACGCTGGCCATCATGATCATCATCGTGGCCATCCTCGCGCTCGTGGTGGTCAACGCCCTGGGCGAGTCCCCGTGGGGCGTGTTCTCGGTGGGCATGACCATCCCGATCGCCCTGTTCATGGGCGTCTACCTGCGCTACCTGCGCCCGGGCAGGGTCATGGAGGTCTCGGTCATCGGCTTCGTGCTGCTGATGCTCGTGATCGTGGCCGGCGGCTGGGTGGCGGACACCGAGCTCGGCTCGCAGCTGTTCACTCTGGACCGGGTGACCCTGGCGTGGTGCGTGATCGGCTACGGCTTCGTGGCCGCCGTGCTGCCCGTGTGGCTGCTGCTCTCCCCGCGCGACTACCTCTCCACGTTCATGAAGGTGGGTACCATCCTGCTGCTCGCCGCCGCCATCGTGGTGGTGCGCCCGGAGATCACAGTGCCCGCGGTCAGCGAGTTCGCCGGCCGCTCGGACGGTCCCGTGTTCACCGGGTCCCTGTTCCCGTTCCTGTTCGTCACCATCGCGTGCGGTGCGCTCTCCGGGTTCCATGCCCTGATCGCCTCCGGCACAACTCCCAAGATGATCGAGAAGGAGCGCCAGGCGCGCTTCATCGGCTACGGCGGCATGCTCATGGAGTCCTTCGTGGCCATCATGGCGCTCGTGGCGGCCGTGTCCATCGACCGCGGCATCTACTTCGCGATGAACGCCTCTCCGGCAGCCACGATGGGAACCGTCGAGGGTGCGGCGGCGTTCGTGAACTCCCTGGGCTTGTCCGGCGTGCACGTGACCCCGGAGCTGCTGCAGGGCACCGCAGACGCCGTGGGGGAGGAGACCATCGTCTCCCGCACCGGTGGCGCACCCACCCTGGCTGTGGGCCTCTCCCACATCATGCAGCAGTGGTTCGGGGGAGTATCCATGATGAGCTTTTGGTACCACTTCGCCATCATGTTCGAGGCGCTGTTCATCCTCACCGCCGTGGACGCCGGCACCCGCGTGGCCCGCTTCATGCTCACCGACACCCTCGGCAACTTCTTCCCGCGCTTCCGGGACGTCAACTGGCGCACCGGTGCGTGGCTGACCACCGCGATCATGGTCGCGGGCTGGGGCACCATCCTGATCCTCGGCGTCACCGACCCGCTGGGCGGGATCAACACGTTCTACCCCCTGTTCGGCATCGCCAACCAGCTGCTTGCCGCGATTGCGCTCGCGGTGTGCCTGGCCATCGCGGCGAACCTGCACCGCTTCAAGTACCTGTGGATCATCATGCTCCCGCTGCTCTTCGACGTGCTCGTGACCGTCACGGGGTCGTGGCAAAAGATCTTCTCGTCCGACCCCAAGGTGGGTTACTGGGCCAACCACGGCGCCTTCAAGGACGCGCTGGCCCAGGGCAAGACGAGCTTCGGCACGGCCAAGAACGTGGAGGCCATGGAAGCCGTGGTCCGCAACACGTTCGTGCAGGGGACGCTCTCGGTGCTCTTCGTGGTGCTCACGATCGTGGTGGTGGTCATGGGTGTCGTGGAGACGGTCAAGGCCCTGCGGGGCCGGGGGCGCGGCACGCACGAGGACCCGGTGGTCGAGTCCCGGTTCTACGCGCCGTCGGGCCTGGTGGCCATGCCCTCCGAGAAGGCACTTGAGAAGCAGTGGAGGGCGCTGCCGCTGGAGCAGCGCACCCCCACGGGTGGGGGGCACCACTGATGACCGGGGCCGTGGAGCAGGCGGGGCGGGGCCGCTCGGGGTTCCTCGACTGGTGGCGCGGCGCGGTGCGTTTCGGCAACGGAGTGCTCGGCGCGGACAGGTACGAGCGCTACCTGCAGTACCACCGCGCCACCGGGTGCGAGTCCGAGCCGCTCACCGAACGGGAGTTCTGGCGGGACTGGCAGGACTGGCAGGACGCCCACCCCGAGGGCCGGTGCTGCTGAGACGGTAGGATGGACCGCCGCCTGCGGATGGTGGACGGGAAAGGGATGTCGGTGGGTTTCTTCAGTGACTACAGGGCCACGCGCCGTGACGAGCGGGAGCTGGGCGAGGGCGTCTGGCGCCGGGCCCACGACCGCTTCAAGCGGGGGCTGGACCGGTACCACCAGATCCTCGAGTCCGTCCGCGACCCCGAGCTGCGCGCCATGGCCGTCCTCGTGGCGAACGAGCTCGCGGACCTGCTTCCGCGGGTGCGCGCCGTGTGCGCGGAGGCCCACTTCCGGGCACCCTCGCAGACCCAGGACATCCCGCACTCCACGGACGGCTACGTCTCGGACGTCCACCGCCAGCTCTCCCGGGCTGGCAACTCCATGGCACAGACCGCGGAGGCCCTGACGATGGCGCGGTTCTCCGCGCGCGGCACCGCCCCGAGCGCCGTCGCCGCCCCCGGGGACGACGACGCGTCGCCCGTCCGATCGCCCCTCGCCGACCCCGCCCCCATCCAGCGCAGGGCGGCTGTCGTGGCGCAGTACGTACTGGCGGCCGAGGATCTCATGGCGGCCCGCTCCGTCAGACGCGGCCAGTACTGACCCGTGGCTGCCGCCGTACTCGAAGCGCCGCGTCACGGGCCGGCAGGGTGGAACGGGTGGGGGGCGGGTCACGGGCTGGCTGAGCACGGAGCGGGGCCGCGGAACCCCCGGGGGCCCGCGGCCCTTCCGGTCGTGGAACCCCCGGGGTTCGCGTGCGTCCCCTGTCCGGATCATTGGGCAAGCCAGAGCCGCAACGTCCTGCTCCCATGTTATAGAGCGCTGTTCTCGCGCAACAGAGCCTCGTGGAATGGTTGTGCTCCCGCCAGGGTTCCCACCCCGGGCCCGGCAAGGCGTCACGCACCCGGGGAGTCCCCACTCATAGACTGGGGACCAACGACGAGCCCGCAAGGATATCCATGCCCCACCGGACCACGAGCCCCGCACGCACCCCCGGACGGGCCGATGACGGGACGCTGCCCCGGGAAGGCCTCAGCTCCCAGGAGGTCGCCGAGAGGGTGGAGCTCGGGCTGACGAACGCGCAGCCCAACAGCACCTCACGTAGCCTGTGGGCGATCGTCCGCACCCACCTGTTCACCCTGTTCAACCTCGTGCTGGGTCTGTGCGGTGCCGTGGTGATCGCACTCGGGCGCTGGCTGGACCTGCTGTTCCTCGTGGCAGCTGTGAGCAACGTGGTGATCGGCTTCGTGCAGGAGTTCTCGGCCAAGCGGCAGCTGGACAAGATCGCGCTGCTGCGCCGGGACCCCGCCAGCGTGCGCCGTGACGGCGTGCTCACCAAGGTTCCCCTCGAGGAGATCGTGCTGGACGACGTCCTGCTGCTCTCCCGCGGGGACCAGGTCCCGGCAGACGGCGAGGTGCTTGAGGCGGACGGCTTGGACATCGACGAGTCCCTGCTGACCGGCGAGAACGACCCCGTGGTGAAGCAGCCCGGGGACAAGGTCCTCTCTGCCTCGAGCGTCACCAGCGGTTCCGGCACGGTGCGTGTCACGGCCGTGGGCGGGAAGTCCCACGCCTTCAAGCTCGCCAACGAGGCCCGACAGTTCGCCCCCATCCGCTCCGAGCTGCGCGATTCCCTCGCCCGGGTGGTCCGGTGGCTCTCCACTGCCCTGGTCCCCATCATCGCGGTGGTGCTCAACGGGCAGATGCGCGCGGCCGGGGGCTGGCAGCACGCGTTCGACACGGGGGCGTGGCAGGACGCCCTGGTGGCCTCGGTGTCCTCCGTGGCCTCGATGGTGCCCCAGGGCCTCGCCCTGATGACCACGATCACCTTCGCCGTGGCCGCAGTGAAGCTGGCTCGCCAGGAGGTGCTGATCCAGGAGCAGCCCGCCGTGGAGGTGCTCGCGCGCGTGGACACGGTGTGCTTCGACAAGACCGGGACCCTGACCGAGGGCGGCGTCTCCTTCGACGCCGCCCGCTGCCTCACGCCGTCGGCCCCCTCTGACACTGCCCACGAGGCGCCCGCTGCCGCCCCCGACGACGCCGCGGACCTCGCCGCTACTCGTGCGGACGTGGTCGAACCGTCCCCGGAGGCCGCCGCCGCGCTCGCGTGGTTCGGCGCGGATCCGCACGCGAACCCCACGGCCGCCGCACTGGCCGAGGGCTACGAGCACCCCAACCCGCACGAACCGGTGGCGGTGCTGGGCTTCTCCTCCGCGAACCGCTTCTCCGGCGTGGAGTTCCCGGACTCCGGCGCGTGGATCCTGGGTGCCCCGGAGGTGCAGCTTGCGGACGCAGAGCATCGTGAGGCGCGGGAGCACGCGCAGGACCTCGCCACCGCCGGGATGCGCACGATGGTGCTCTCCCGCGCCGAGCACCTGGTCCTGGCGGAGCCGGGCAAGGACGGCCGCAGACGCGCGGCTCAGGAGCTGCCGCCCGACGTGAAGCCGCAGCTGCTGCTGACCTTCCGTGAGCAGGTCCGCTCGGACGCCCGCGAGACGCTGGCGTACTTCACCGAGCAGGGGATCGATCTCAAGGTCCTCTCCGGGGACAACCCCGCCACGGTGGCCGCCGCCGCCAGGACGGCCGGGATGGACGTCTCCCACGGTGCGGTCGACGCCACCCAGTTGCCGGACGACGGCGAGGAGCTGCACCGCGCCGCGCGGGAGCACAGCGTGTTCGGCCGCGTGTCCCCGCACCAGAAGAAGAACATGGTGCTGGGCCTGCAGGAGGGCGGGCGCGTGGTCGCGATGACCGGTGACGGAATCAACGACGCCCTCGCGCTGAAGCACGCGGACCTCGGAATCGCCATGGGCAACGCGGCGCCGGCCACCAAGGCCGTCTCCCGTCTGGTGCTGCTGGACGGGCAGTTCTCGCGGCTGCCGTCCGTACTCGCTGAGGGACGGAAGATCATCGCCAACATCGAGCGCGTCACGCACCTGTTCCTCACCAAGACCGGGTTCTCGGTGCTGATGGGCGTGGTCCTGGGCCTGCTCGCCTGGACCTTCCCGTTCCTGCCCCGCCAGTACTCCACGGCGGACTTCCTGATGCTGGGCGCGCCGTCCTTCATCCTGGCGATGCTCCCCAACAGCCGCCGCTACGTCTCCGGCTACCTCGAACGGGCCCTGCACTTCTCCGTGCCGAGCGCCGTGGTCGTGGCGCTGTGCGTGGTGGGGCTGAACCTCTACGAGCGCACCGTGGACCACGCGAGCTCCACGCGGGAGTTCCAGACGTCGAGCTTCCTGGTGTTGGTGCTCGTGGGGCTGTGGATCCTGTGCGTGGGCTCCCGCCCGCTGACCCGGATCCGGCTGGCGCTCGTGGTTGCGATGTACGCGGGGCTCGTGCTGGTCGTGGTGGTCCCGCTCTCCCTGACGTACCACCAGTTCGAGGTGCCCCACGCCTCCCTGCTGTGGGCCTCGCTCGCCTTCGCGTTCGTGGGTTCCGTGCTCGTGGAGATCAACTTCCGGGTGCACACGCGGTGGCTGCGGCGCACACAGCCCGCGGCCTTCGAGGCGGCTGCCCGGGCCGAGTAGGCCTTGGGCTCCAGTCACGACGGCGTTCGGCGGGGGGCGTCCCGTCCCGTGGAGGCCACCGAAGCTGTGGAGACCGCCGCAGCGGTTCGGCGCACGGGGGATGGCCGCGAGGCCTGGCCGCGAAACGGGAGAGGCCCCGTCACCTGGTGGTGACGGGGCCTCTGCGGAGCCGCCTGCCGGAATCGAACCGGCGACCTATTCATTACGAGTGAATCGCTCTACCGACTGAGCTAAGGCGGCGTGACCGGGGATGCGAGAACCCCAGATGCACGCCGAAACAGTATCAGATCGCGGCGCGGCACCACCAATCAGCTGCCCGCCCCAGTGGGCCTCAGCTCGCGTCGCACACGGCCCCCTCATTGGGCAGGGCGCCGTTCAGGAGGTAGCCGTCCACGGCGCGGGTCACGCACGTACTGCCCGAGGTGTAGGCGGTGTGGCCGTAGCCCTCGTGAGTGAGCAGTCGGGCCTCGCCGAGCTGCTTCACCAGGGACTGCGCCCACGGGTAGGGCGTGGCCGGGTCGTGGGTGGTGCCCACCACGAGGGCGGGGGCCTCCGTGTCCGCGTGGAAGTCCACGAGGGGGGTCACGGGTCGGTCCGGCCACCCCTGGCACGCGGCCGCACCGTAGCCGAGGTAGGGGCCGAACGTGGGGGCCTTGGTGGCCATCTCCTTGGCGGCGTCGGCCATCTGCGCGTCGCTGATGTCAGCGGAGTCCGTGTCCAGGCAGCTCACCGCGGTGAAGGCCATGGATACGTTGCTCGTGTACTTGCCGGAGGAGTTCCGCCCGTGGTTGGAGTCCGAGAACGCCATGAGGGCCTCGTACTTCCCGTCGAACGCCTCCTGCAGGGCACTGTCGAGCTGCGGATAGCCCGCGGTCGAGTAGAGGGGCACCAGGATCCCCTCCAGCGCGTTGGTGGCCGTCAGTGTGCGCCCGTCGGACACGGCGGTGCGGCCCTCCGAGACCTCTCGCAGCATCTCCCTGATCTTCGTCATCCCGGCGTCCACGTCGTCCTCGCCCACGGCGCACCCCCGGGTGTTCTCCTGGCAGTCCGCCACGAAGCGCCGCAGGTTGTCCTCGAACCCCTCCGCCTGGGCCAGCGCGGAAGCACGCTCGTCGAGGGTCGGGTCCACGGCGCCGTCGAGCACCATGCGTCCCGTGCGCGCGGGAAACAGGTGCGCGTACGTGGCGCCGATCTCCGTGCCGTAGGAGAAGCCCAGGTAGTGCGTCACGGGCTGGCGCAGCACGGCGCGCAGGACGTCCAGGTCCTTCGCCACGCTCTGGGTGTCCATGTGGGAGACCACGGTGGAGGAATTGCGGTGGCACTTCTCGCCGATCTCGCGGGAGCTCGTGCGCACCTCGTCCAAGGACTCCTTGGCGGGATCGAAGGCCGGCTCCTGCCGCCACTCGTCCATCTCGCGGTCCGAGAGGCAGCGGATGCCGTCCGACCGGCCGACCCCGCGCGGGTCGAAGCCCACCAGGTCGAACTCCTTGCGCACTTCCTTGGACGTGAAGTAGTCCGTGGAGGCCATCATGTCCACGCCGGAGCCGCCCGGCCCACCGGGGTTGAGGAACAGGGCGCCCTCGGGCGAGGAACCGGTGGCCTGCAGCCGGGCGATCTCCACCTGCGTGTTCCCTCCGGACGGGTTCGCGTAGTCCACGGGGACCGTGACCGCCGCGCACTGGACGTCCTCCGGCAGCTGCTGGCCCTCGCTGGTGGTGCCGCAGCCAGCCCAGTCGAGGGACTGCGTGTAGTAGGACTCCAGCGCAGGGTCCGCGCTCGCCGTGACGTCGGGGTCCGCAGACCCCCTGGCCTCCTGGGGACCGCCCCCGGAGCAGGCCGTGAGGAACAGGGCGACGGCGCCGAGCAGCACGGCGGCGCGGCGGGGACGGGAGTTGTGCACGGGGTCCTCTCGGGGGGGTCAGACGATGGAGACCATCATGGCCTCGAACGCGAGTTGGGCGCTCACATTGGTGCGGATGCGCTGCCGGGTCTCGCTGATCACGTCGATCTTCTCCAGCGTCTGCTCCGCGGACGAGTTCGTCGCGTAGCCCCGGATCTGTTCCCCCAGGTGCTCGTTGACCAGGGGCATCCCGGTGCCCAGCTGGACGCTCAGCACGTCCCGGTAGAACGTGGTGAGGTCGATCAGGAACCGGTCCAGGGTGTCCGTCTGGATCCGGCGGGAGCGACGCTTCTGGTCCGCCTCCAGCCGGTTCAGCGCACCGCGGATGGCCGGTGGCACGCGGCCGGTCTCCGGGGCGCCCATGGACACGAGCAGCTGGGCCCGCTCCTCGTCGTTGCGGGCCTCCGCGTCCGCCGCGGACTCGTCCACCGCCAGGCGGTGCAGCCGGTCCGCGGCCCGCACGGCCTGGGTGACCCCGTGCATGGACAGGGGCAGCGAGACCACTTCCTGGCGGCGGGTGCGGGCGTCGTCGTACAGGGCGAGGCGGGTGGCCACGCCCACGTGGCACTGGGCGAGCCGTGCGCACTGCTCAGCGCGCTGCTCCGGCACACCGTGGCGGGCCACGAGCAGCCGGGCGACGTCCTGCGCGGACGGGACCTTCAGCGTCACCGCGCGGCAGCGCGACCGGATGGTCACGAGCACGTCCATGGGGGAGGGCGCACACAGCAGCCAGATGGTGTGGGGAGGCGGCTCCTCGATGCTCTTGAGCATCACGTTGGAGGTGCGCTCCGTCATGCGGTCAGCGTCCTCCACGATCATGATGCGCCACGAGCCCACCGAGGGCCGGTCCTGCGCCTTGACCACGAGTTCGCGGGCTTCCTCGATGCTGATCTGCGGGTTCTCCGTGACGAAGTTCGTGACGTCCGCGTGCGTGCCGGCGAAGGCGGTGCGGCACGCGTGGCACTGGCCGCAGCCGGTGCCGTGCTCGCACAGCAGGGCGGCGGCGAGGGCGCGGGCCGCGGTCGAACGGCCCGAGCCGGGAGGTCCCGTGAACAGCCAGGCGTGGGTGGGGTCCTTGTCCTGCGCGGCGCGTTGTAGCTGCTCGACGACGCGCGGCTGGCCCACCACCTCGTCCCACACGCTCATCCGGCCACCTCGTCACGCACGGGAACCACACCGCGCACGCGGTCGAGCACCAGCTCCGCGATCCGCTCCGGGGGCTGGGCGGCGTCGAGCACGAGGTAGCGCTCCGGCGCCCGCTCGGCGAGCCGACGGAAGGTGGCGTTCACGGCGTCGTGGAAGGCCCTGGCCTCGGACTCCATGCGGTCCGCGGCCAGTCCCCGCAGGCCGCGCCGGGCCTCTGCGGTGTCCTGGTCCACGTCCAGCACCACGGTGAGGTCCGGTACGAGCCCGCGCAGCGCCCACTCGTTGAGCTGGAGCACGCGCTCCACGCCGAGCCCGCGGCCCGCTCCCTGGTACGCCACGGAGGAGTCCACGAACCGGTCGCAGACCACCACCTCCCCGCGCTGCAGGGCCGGGCGGATCAGACGCGCCACGTGGTCCGCGCGCGCCGAGGCGAAGAGCAGCGCCTCGGTCTCCGCGTCCACGGGGGCGTGGGCGGGATCGAGCACGAGGGAGCGCACCGACTCCGCCAGGGGGGTGCCACCGGGTTCGCGCGTGCACGTGACGGTGGCGCCGGACTCGCGCAGGGCCCTGGTGAGCGCCGCGACCTGGGTGGACTTGCCGGCGCCGTCACCGCCTTCGAACACGATGAGCGCCCCGCGCGTTGTTTGCTTCACGCGCACCACTGTAGCCACCGGTCCGGACACCCACAGCGGACGGTGCGGGGTGGGCAGGGCGCACCGCACGGTGGGCCGCCGCCGGGCCGGACGGGGGCCGGACTAGGGTGGAGGGATGCGAAAAGACACCGTGGTGGTTGCCGGCGGGCGCCCCGCACACGAGCACGACGCCCCCGTGAACCCTCCCGTGGTGCTGACCTCCACCTACCGGGGGGTGGGTGAGGTCGCGGACACGGACCGTTCCTACGCCCGGCAGACCAACCCCACGTGGGAGGCCTTCGAGGAGGTGCTCGCCGCGCTCGAGGAGTCCCCGTGCCCCGCGCTGTCCTACGCGTCCGGGCTCGCGGCCATCACCGCCGCGCTCACGCTCGTACCCGTGGGCGGCACGCTCGTGCTGCCGCGGCACAGCTACCAGGGAAGCATGCAGCTCGCCCGGGCGTGGGAGCAGCGCGGGATCTTCTCCGTGCGCACCGTGGACGTCGCGGACACCGGCGCCACCCTGGACGCCCTCGACGGCGCCGACATGCTGTGGATCGAGAGCCCCACCAACCCCATGCTGGAGGTCGCGGACCTGCCCGCTCTGCTGAGCGGTGCGCGGCAGCGGGGCGTGCTCACGTGCGTGGACAACACCTTCGCCACGCCCCTGCTGCAGCGGCCCCTGACCCTCGGCGCGGACCTCGTGGTGCACTCGGCCACCAAGTACATCGCGGGGCACTCGGACGTGCTGATGGGCGCGGTGCTGTGCGCCACGCCGGAGCTGCGCGAGCGGCTGCACGCCCAGCGCACCCTCGAGGGCGCCGTTCCCGGCCCGTTCGAGGCGTGGCTCGCCCTGCGCGGTGTGCGCACCCTGGCGCTGCGCGTGGAGCGCTCCATGGCCAGCGCCGCGGAACTCGCCCGCAGGCTCTCGGAGCACCCGGCCGTGGCGGAGGTCCGCTACCCGGGCCTGCCGCAGGATCCCGGCCACGAGCGGGCCGCGGCCCAGATGGCCGGCGGCTTCGGGTCGGTGGTCTCGGTGGTCCTCGACGACGACGCCGCCGCGGCCGAGCGCCTCGTCGCCGGGCTGCGCGTGTGGACCCCGGCCACCTCGCTGGGCGGTGTGGAGTCCCTCGTGGAGCGGCGGCGGCGCCATCCGGAGGAGCCCGCCAGCGTGCCGGAGTCCCTGCTGCGGCTGTCCGTGGGGATCGAGAACGTGGAGGACCTCTGGGAGGACCTGCTGCCCGGGCTCGACGCGCTCGCGGATCGGTAGACTGCTCCCGTGACTTCCTACCCCTGGGCCCTCGTACTGGCGAACTACCTGGACTACGCCATCACCCTGGTGGTGGCGGTGCTCGCGCTGCTTGCCGCGCTGGACTGCGTGCGCCGTTCCGCGGTGCAGTTCGAACGCGCCTGGAAGCGCACCAAGACGTTCTGGCTGGCCCTCACCGGCGGTGCCGCCGTGGTCTCGGTGTTCAGCGCGGTCTTCTCCACGCTGCAGCTCGTGAGCTTCGGTGTTCCTCGCTCGGGCTCGCTGATCCTCATGCTCGTGGCCGCCACGATCGCGGGCGTGTACTTCGCGGACGTGCGACCCGCCGTGGCGGGGGAGTCCCGCAACCCCGGCCGCTGGTAGGGCCCGGAGCGTCGAACCTCAGGAGGGGGCGACGGCGTCCCAGGACACCGTGAGCTCCCCGAGCCGCCACCGCCGCGGCCCGTGCATGACGGGCCACCCGCCGGCCTTCAGGTCCTGGCACGTGGCGATCCAGCGTCGGCGCGGACCGAACGGGGACAGCGCGGCGTTGACGGACCACGCGGCGTCGGCGGCGGCCAGGAAGTCGTGCACGCGCTCGCCGGGCACGTTGCGGTGGATCAGGATCTTGGGCAGCCGCGCCGCCACGTCCGACGGCAGGGCGTAGCTGCCCGGGCGCATGCTCACGGTGAACGTCTGCGGCCCCTCCCCGGTGACGCAGATCCAGGTGGCCAGCCGCCCGATCTCGTCGCACGTCCCGTCCATCAGCACTCCGCCCGGCGCGAGCCGTGAGCACGCGAGCTCCCAGGCACAGGGCACCTCCTCCACGGGGTACTGCCGCAGCACGTTGAAGGCCCGCACGAACACGGGCCGGCGCGGACCGGTGGGGATCTCGAAGCCTCCGCGCCGGAACTCGAGACCCGGGCGGGTGTGGACCCGGGCGGCGTCGACCCGTTGCGGGTCGATCTCCACCCCCACGAGCGTCACGTCCGGGCGCGCCGTGCGGGCGCGCTGCAGCAGCTCCACGGTGGTCACGGGGGCCGCGCCGAAGCCGAGGTCCACAAGCAGCGGATCCTGCGCGCGGCGCAGCAGCGGTGCGAGCACTCCGGTGAGGTAGCGGTCCGCGCGGCGCAACCGGTTGGGGTTGGTGGTGCCGCGGGTGATGGACCCCACGGGGCGGGACTGGGCTGGCACACGCACACTGTACTGGCACCGGGTCCGCTGCCGGGCGACACCCGTTCCCCCTGCGCGCGCGGGGTGGGACAATGGGGGCATGGCTAACGATTCAGTGACCCACAAGCTCATCCTCCTGCGCCACGGCCAGTCCGAGTGGAACGAGAAGAACCTCTTCACCGGCTGGGTGGACGTGCCGCTCACCGACAAGGGCCGCGCCGAGGCCACGCGGGGCGGTGAACTGATCGCGGAGAACGACCTGCTGCCGGACGTGGTCCACACGTCCCTGCTGCGCCGCGCCATGAACACCGCCAACCTCGCGCTCGACGCCGCGGACCGGCTCTGGATCCCCGTCAAGCGCTCCTGGCGTCTCAACGAGCGCCACTACGGCGCCCTGCAGGGCAAGAACAAGGCGGAGATCCGCGAGGAGTACGGCGAGGAGCAGTTCATGACCTGGCGCCGCTCCTACGACACCCCGCCGCCCGCCATCGACGACTCCTCCGAGTGGTCCCAGGCCGGGGACCCCCGGTACGCGGACGTCGTGGACCTGCCCCGTACCGAGTGCCTCAAGGACGTCCTCGAGCGCTTCCTGCCCTACTGGGACGAGCAGATCGTCCCGGACCTGCAGGCCGGGAAGACCGTTCTGGTGGCCGCGCACGGCAACTCCCTGCGTGCGCTCGTGAAGCACCTGGACGGCATCTCGGACGACGACATCGCCGGGCTGAACATCCCCACGGGCATCCCGCTGTACTACGAGCTCGACGAGAACTTCCGGCCCGTGACCGCCGGTGGCCGCTACCTGGACCCGGACGCCGCGGCCGAGTCCATCAAGGCCGTGGCGAACCAGGGCAAGAAGTAGTCCTTCGCCCGACAACGCGGAATCCCCGTCACCCCACGTGGGGTGACGGGGATTCCGTCGTCGTGGCCGGGATGGGCCGGGATGGGGTGGCGTCGCGGACCGCGCTCGCGGTCCGGTGGGCGTGCCGGGCGCCGGGAGGGGGCGACGTCGCCGCGTCACCGGACGCCGCGCCGTCGCCCGCCGCGTCACTCGCCGGCGTCGGTGCCGATGTGGCCGTGGCCGGTGGGGCGGGAGTCGGTGGCGGGGGCCCAGTCGCCGGTGACCAGGTAGGAGACCTTGCGGGCCACGGAGACGCCGTGGTCACCGATCCGCTCGAGGTAGCGCGAGGCGAGGGTGACGTCCACGGCGGTGGGCACCGAGGAGTTCCAGCTGGGGTCCGCGAGCATCTCGAAGACCTGCTGGTGCTTGACGTTGAGTTCGGACTTCAGGGCGAAGATCTCGTCCGTCTCACTGATGTCGCGGTCCTCCAGCGCCGTGATCACGCGGGCGATGAGCTTGAGGTCGATGTCGAACATCTGCTCGAAGTGACCCCGCATGGACTCCGGGAGCACGGGCTCCGGGAAGCGCAGGCGGGCAAGCTGCGCGAGGTGCCGGGCGAGGTCGCCCATGCGCTCCAGCGAGGCGCTCATGCGCAGCGCACCCACGATCATGCGCAGGTCCGAGGCCACGGGGGACTGCAGGGCGAGGATGTCGATCGAGCGCTCATCCAGGTCGTTCTGCAGGAAGTCGATCCGGGCGTCGTTGGAGATGACCTCCTCCGCCACCTGGATGTCTGCGTCGAGGAAGGCCGTGCGGGCGCTGCCGAGGGCCTGCTGCACGAGCGTGGCGATCTGAATCAGCTCTTCGCCGACCTGGTGGAGTTCAGCCTGGAAAACCTTGCGCACAGGGCGTCCTTTCGTTCAGGGCAATTCTTGGTCCCAGAGCTTACGCGTCCAGGAGGGCACGGCTGCCACCGGGGGAGACGGCACGACGGATTCGCACACCTCCGCCCAGGTTCACAGGCGGGAGTGAACGCGCCACCATGCCCAGGTGAACGTTGGCTGAACCACCGCGCTGCGGGCAGGGATCCCGGGCCCCGCCGCGGATCCGGGCGTCTAAGCTGGCACCGTGAGCGAGACGACGATTGCCCTGCTGGCCGGGTTCATCGGTTTCCTGCTCGGCATCAGCGGGCTGATCGCCGTGCGGGCAAGCCAGCGCCGTCGCCACTTCCTCGCGGACGTCCAGGAGCCCACACTGCCCGAGGGCACCGCGGAGATCCTCGCGGCTCTGGGCCTCGCGTACGTGGTGGTCGACGGCGTGGACGGAGTCGTGAAGGCCTCTCCCGCCGCGTACGCCTACGGTCTCGTGCGCGGGCACACCGTGGTTCACGACGAGCTGCTGGAGATGGTGCGCAGCACCCGGCGCAACGGAGTGGTCGAGGAGAGGCGCCTCGAGCTCTCGCGGGGCCAGCTGCAGCGGGGCTCCATCGTGCTGGACATGCGCGTGGTGACCATCGCGGACGAGTACATCCTGCTGCTCGCGGACGACCAGACCGAGATCGTGCGGGCCCAGTCCATCCGCAACGACTTCGTGGCCAACGTCTCCCACGAGCTGAAGACCCCCGTGGGCGCCGTCAGCCTGCTCTCCGAAGCCATCGAGGACGCCGCCGAGGACCAGGACGCCGTGCGGCACTTCGCCGCGAGCCTGCAGCGGGAGTCCGCCCGGCTGAGCGCGATGGTGCAGGACATCATCGAGCTCTCCAGACTGCAGGGCACGGACGTTGTCGCCAAGGGCACGGCGGTGGACGTCAACCGCACCGTGCAGGAGGCCGTGGAGCGCAGCAGGCTCGCCGCGGAGAGCAGGAACATCTCCCTGAAGGTGGGGGGCCACGTGCAGATCCCTGTGTTCGGGGACCCGGACATGCTGGTGACGGCGGTGCGCAACCTGATCGACAACGCCGTGCGATACTCGCCGGAGGACACCCGCGTGGGTGTGGGGCTGCGGGAGCGCGGGGGAATGGTGCAGGTCACGGTCACGGACCAGGGCCCGGGGATCTCCGATGCGGAGCAGGACCGGATCTTCGAGCGCTTCTATCGGGTGGACAGTGCGCGCTCCCGCCAGACCGGCGGCACGGGGCTGGGGCTGAGCATCGTCAAGCACGTCATGGCGCAGCACGGCGGCGAGGTGTCCGTGTGGTCGCAGCCGGGGCGTGGCTCCACGTTCACACTGCTGCTGCCGCCCATGGACGACCCCGAGGACCAGGCGGAGCCCGCGAGCGGCGGGCAACGCGACGATCGAGTGGAGGAACGCGCGTGACCCAGATTCTCATGGTGGAGGACGAGGAGTCCCTGAGTGATCCGCTGGCCTACCTGCTGGGCCGGGAGGGCTTCGACGTGAGCGTTGTTGCGGACGGGATCAGCGCCGTCGCCGAGTTCGACAGGGCCGGCGCGGATCTCGTGCTGCTGGACCTCATGCTGCCGGGGCAGTCCGGCACCGAGGTGTGCAAGCAGATCCGGCAGCGCTCGAGCGTTCCGATCATCATGCTCACCGCCAAGGACGCGGAGATCGACAAGGTTGTGGGCCTGGAGCTCGGGGCGGACGACTACGTGACCAAGCCCTACTCCTCCCGGGAGCTCGTGGCCAGGATCAGGGCGGTGCTGCGCCGCAGGGCCGAGCCCGAGGAGCTGCTCACCGCCACGGTCTCGGCCGGGCCCGTGCGCATGGACGTGGAGCGCCACGTGGTGCACGTGGGCTCCGAGACCGTGGCCATGCCGCTGAAGGAGTTCGAGCTGCTCGAGATGCTGCTGCGCAACGCCGGCCGCGTGCTCACCCGCGGGCAGCTGATTGACCGGGTGTGGGGCTCCGACTACGTGGGGGACACCAAGACCTTGGACGTCCACGTCAAGCGGCTGCGCTCCAAGGTGGAACCGGATCCGTCCTCACCGCGGCACATCGTCACCGTGCGGGGTCTCGGGTACAAGTTCGAGCCGTGAGCCGGTGCGGGCACGAGAAGAGGACCGTGACTTTTGGGGTCACGGTCCTCTTCTCGTCAGGCGAGAGGGCCGGGAGCGGTCAGTGACCGCCCTCGGCCTTCTCCGCGTTCGGTGTGTTGGAGGGGTTCGCCGGAGTGGAGGGCACGCCGCCGGGCATGAAGCTCGCGTAGCGGGGGTAGGTGTAGTCCAGAACGGGCACCGAGACGGTCTCGTCGTCGCTGCCGGCGCGGAAGGTGGTGTCCACCATCAGACCCGGGTTGGCGCCGGCACGCTCGAGCATCACGGGCTCCGACTTCTCCAGGATGACCTCCTTGTTGGCGGGAACGTCGATCTTCACCGTGGAGCCGCTCGCGTCCATGGTGAGGGTCTGCGCGGCATCGTCGTTGTTGATGACCGTGCCGAGCACGCGGCCCTCGGAGTTCGCATCCTTGGCGACCACCAGGACGTTGCGCAGCTTGAGGTCCCCGAGGTCCATCTGGATGCCGTCCGCCGGGGCGAAGCTGTCCGTGGTGGCCTGCGGGCTGATGTACGCGCAGCCGCTTACGCTGGTCAGGACGGCAAGCGCTGCCGCACCCAGTCCGAGGTGCTGCAACTTCTTGTGGGCGGCGTTCTTCACGGCACGAACTCCTCGGGCTCTCTGACAGCGTGTGGCAATTTGAGGTCAGTCTATCGGTTTGGCCACGGATCGTCTGCATCCCGGGCTCGTCCGTGGCGCGGCTCGGCGGCTGTGCGGGGCCGCAGGCCCGGCGTTCGAGGGGCGTCCCAGCACAGGGTGGCGAATCATACACCGTGGTAGACTTGGTGGGCTGAAAGGGGTTTGTGCATGGTATTTGAGGTTGGCGAAACGGTTGTCTATCCGCACCACGGTGCTGCAACCATCGAGGAGATCAAGACTCGCACCATCAAGGGCGAAGAGAAGATGTACCTCCGGCTCAAGGTCACCCAGGGAGACCTGATGATCGAGGTTCCCGCGGAGAACGTGGACCTCGTGGGCGTCCGGGATGTCGTGGACGAGGACGGCCTCAAAGAGGTCATCGCGGTGCTGCAGGCCCAGGACGCCGAGGAGGCCTCCAACTGGTCCCGCCGTTACAAGGCCAACCTCGAGAAGCTTGCCTCCGGGGACGTCCTGAAGGTCGCGGAGGTCGTGCGCGACCTCTGGCGTCGCGACCGCGGCAAGGGACTCTCCGCTGGCGAGAAGCGCATGCTGACCAAGGCCCGGCAGATCCTCACCTCCGAACTGGCCCTGGCCAAGAAGATCGACGAGGAAGAGGCGGAGAAGCGCCTGGACGACATCCTGTCGGCCGCCTGAGCCACCCTCTCCTCTCCTGATGAGACACCCTGATGTTGCGAGCCCGTCCACTGCGGACGGGCTCGCCGTCGTCGTGGTGGCCGCCGGCTCCGGCACGCGGCTGGGGTACGGGATGCCCAAGGCGCTCGTCCCCGTGGCAGGCAGACCCCTGCTCGCCCACGCCCTGCGCACCGTGCGTGAGGCACTGCCCGCCGCGGCCGTCGTCGTCACCGTGCCGGAGGGGGACACCGAGCTAAGCTCGCTCGCCCGTGCCGTGGGAGCGCGAGCGGTGACGGGCGGCGCCACCCGTGCGCAGTCCGTGGCCCGCGCTCTCGCGCAGCTGCCGGAGAACACGGAGCACGTCCTGGTGCACGACGCCGCCCGCTGTCTCACCCCGCCCGTCGTCTTCGCGCGCGTGGTCGCCGCCCTTCACAACGAGGCCTCGGCGGTTGTGCCCGTCACGCCCGTCACGGACACGGTGCGCGGCGTGGACGAGGCCGGTGCGAGCACCGGGACCGTGGACCGCGCGGGCCTGCGGTCCGTGCAGACCCCCCAGGGCTTCGACCGCGCCCTGCTCGTGAGGGTCAACGCGGCTGCCGGCCTGCTTCCGGTGGAGTGCGAGGCGGACGCGGCCTCGACCCCGGGTCCCGAGGGCATCACGGACGACGCCAGTCTCGTGGAGCGCCACGCCCCCGAGCACACGGTGTACTTCGTCGAAGGCCACGAGGAGTCCTTCAAGGTCACCCGTCCCCTGGACCTGCTGCTCGCACGGGCAGTGGTGGCGGCCCGCTCCGGCGTGGAACGGAGAGAATGAGCGCATGAGCACCTTGAGCCCCCTTCCGTACCCCCTTCCCCTGACCGGCATCGGCGTGGACGTCCACGCGTTCGGCCCGGAGGGGACCCCCCTGTGGATCGCAGGGCTCCTGTGGCCCGGCGAGCGCGGTCTGAGCGGGCACTCGGACGGGGACGTCGTGGCGCACGCGGCCGCGGACGCTCTGTTCTCTGCAGCCGGGGTGGGGGACCTCGGCGCCCACTTCGGCACGGACCGTCCGGAGATGGCGGGGGCCTCCGGCGTCGCGATCCTCTCCGAGGCCGTGCGCACCGTGACCACGGCCGGCTTCCGGGTGGGCAACGTGTCCGTGCAGCTGATCGGCAACCGGCCCAGGTTCGCACCCCGGCGCGAGGAGGCCGCCGCCGTGCTCACGGAGGCGGCCGGTGCTCCTGTGCACCTGAGCGCCACCACCACGGACGCCCTCGGCCTCACGGGCCGCGGGGAGGGTATCGCGGCGATCGCCACGGCCCTCGTGCTGCCGGCCTGAACGTCGGGCCCGTCCAAACGTGCCGAGCACCTGGACGTGCCGTCGGTCCGCACGCCCCGACCGCCTGAACGTCCCCGCCATCTGGACGTACCGCTGGTCCGCCTGTCCGGACGTCCTGGGCGTCCGGCGTCACGGGCCGCACGGGCGTCCCCGTTAGACTGGTCCGGTGACTCTGCGCTTCTACGACACTGCGTCCGCGACCACCAGGGACTTCGTCCCCGTGCACCCCGGCGAGGCCGGGCTGTACTACTGCGGTGCCACGGTGCAGGGGGCGCCGCACATCGGACACGTGCGCTCCGCTCTCGTCTTCGATGTCCTGGCCCGGTGGCTGCGCTTCCGCGGCTACCGCGTGACCACGGTGCGCAACGTCACGGACATCGACGACAAGATCCTCGCCAACTCGGCGGCCTCCTATCAGGAGGGCTTCACCGGAGAGCACCCGCTGGAGCAGTGGTGGGCGCTGGCCTACCGGTTCGAGGGGGTCTTCGGACGGGCCTACGCCGCACTGGGGATCGACCGGCCCACCTACGAGCCGCGGGCCACGGGGCACGTCCCGGAGATGCACGCCCTGATCCAGGAGCTGGTCGACGCCGGGCACGCGTACCCAGCCCTCGACGATTCCGGGGACGTCTACTTCGACGTCCGCTCCTGGCCCCGCTACGGGGAGCTCACCCGGCAGCGGGTGGAGGACATGCAGGACGCCCCGGACGCTGATCCCCGGGGCAAGCGGGATCCCCGTGACTTCGCCCTGTGGAAGGGGCGCAAGGAGGGCGAACCCCTCACGGCGTCGTGGGACTCCCCCTGGGGCAGGGGCCGTCCGGGCTGGCACCTGGAGTGCTCGGCGATGGCCCACAAGTACCTGGGCGCGCACTTCGACATCCACGGCGGCGGGCTGGACCTGCGCTTCCCGCACCACGAGAACGAGCTGGCCCAGTCCACGGCGGCCGGGCGGGAGTTCGCGAACTTCTGGCTGCACAACGGGCTCGTGACGTACCAGGGCGAGAAGATGTCCAAGTCCATCGGCAACACCGTCTCGCCGGAGGCCATGCTCGAGCAGGCGCGCCCGCTCGCCGTGCGCTACTACCTGGGACAGGCGCACTACCGGTCGGTGCTGGACTACCGGCCCACGTCCCTGCAGGAGGCCACCGCCGCCGTCGAGCGCGTCGAGGCGGTCCTGGTCGCCGCGCTCCGCGCCGGACTCGCGCTGGACTGGACCCCGCAGGACGTGCCCGAGGCGTTCTCGGAGGCCATGGACGACGACCTCAACGTCCCCCGGGCGCTCGCCGCGCTGCACGAGTCGGTGCGCGCCGCCAACTCGGCACTCGCCGGTCCGGAGCCGGCGTCGGCGCGGTCCGCGGTCGCGGCCGTCGCGGGGATGAGCGACGTCATGGGCCTGCTGCAGCTGATGGACCTGGACGGCCCACAGGACGCCGACGGCGCGGAGCACCGCGCGCTCGACTCGCTCGTGCAGGACCTCCTGGTCCAGCGCGCGGCCGCGCGGGAGGCGAAGGACTGGGCCCTGGCGGACACGATCCGGGACCGGCTGGCGGCCGCAGGCGTCGTCGTGCAGGACGGCCCCCAGGGCGCGGAGTGGTCCGTGTGCTCCTGACGCTGACCTAAACTGGAGCGAAATCGCCGACCACCCCGGGGCGGCCCCGTGCCGTGACCCGTGACAGACACGGAGTGCTGACCCATGGCCCAGAACAACCGAGCCGGAGCCGTCCGCAAGAAGAAGAAGGGCGCGGTCGTCGGCAGCGGCGGTCAGCGCCGCAAGGGCCTCGAGGGCAAGGGCCCCACGCCCAAGGCCGAGGACCGCGTCTACCACAAGGCGTACAAGGCCAAGCAGGCTGCAGCCCGCAGGCAGCAGAGCTCCCACGGCAGGTCCCAGCGCTCGAGTGGCGGGCCCATCAAGGAGGACCTCGTGACCGGGCGCAACTCGGTGCTCGAGGCCCTGCGCGCGGGCGTTCCCGCGAAGACGCTGTTCGTGGCGACCAAGATCGAGGTGGACGACCGCGTCAAGGACATCCTGCAGCTGTGTGCCGAACGCCAGGTGCCCACGCTGGAGGCCTCCCGCTCGGAGCTGGACCGTCTCTCCGCGGATGCCATCCACCAGGGCGTGGTGCTGCAGGTTCCCCCGTACGAGTACCCGGACGCGGACGAGCTCGCGAGCTCCCTGATGGCACGCCGCGACGAGAGCCACCCACCTCTGCTGGTGGCGGCGGACGGCATCACGGACCCGCGCAACCTCGGCGCGATCATCCGCAGCGTCTCCGCGTTCGCAGGGGACGGCGTGATCCTTCCCGAGCGCCGCTCGGCGGGCGTCACGGCCACGGCCTGGAAGACCAGCTCCGGTGCCGCCGCACGCGTTCCCGTGGCCAAAGCCACGAACCTCACCCGCACTCTCGAGAACTGCAAGAAGCAGGGTTACTTCGTGGTGGGCCTGGACGGCGGCGGGGACATGTCCCTGCCGCAGCTCGAACTGGCGACAGAGCCCCTCGTGGTGGTCGTCGGCTCCGAGGGCAAGGGCCTCTCCCGGCTCGTCACCGAGCACTGCGACGCAATCGTCTCCATTCCCATCGAGTCCGCCATGGAGTCGCTCAACGCGTCCATGGCCGTGGGGATCACGCTGTACGAGATCGCGCGTCGCCGTGCAAGCGCGTAGCCACCCGCTGGGGGTCCACCCCTCGCCGTCCGGTGACGGCACCGCCAACGTGGCGGTCTACGCCCCCGGGCTGGACGAGGTGGACCTGGTCTTCGCCCGGCCGGGCGAGTCCTGGCAGCGGCTGCGCCTGGACGGCGTGAACCACGGAATCCACTACGCCACAGTGCCCCGGCCCCGGGGCGTGGCCTCGCTGAGCATGAGCGCTCAGGAGCTCGCGCGCGACGTGTCCCCTGCCATGCCGGCGGGCACCCGCTACGGGTTCGTCCCGGCCCGGGCGCACGGCACCCCCGTCCCGGACCCGGCGCTGGAACCGGTCCTGCTGGACCCCTATGGAAGGGGACTGACCCGCGTGGCCCCGCCGGGCGACGTTGTGGACCCCGGTCCGGACGCCTACGGCGGGATGTACGTCAGCGAGGTCGTGGCGCAGGACCACGAGTGGCACGACGAACCCCGCCCCGCCCACCCCTGGCGGGACACCGTGATCTACGAGGCGCACGTCAAGGGCCTCACCATGCTCCACCCGGAGATCCCCCACGAGCTGCGCGGCACGTACGCCGGGCTCGGGCACCCGGCGGTGCTCGAGCACCTGCATGGGCTGGGGGTCACCGCCGTGGAGCTGCTGCCGGTGCACGCGCACCTGGACGAGGCGCACCTCACGGCCAACGGACTCACGAACTACTGGGGCTACAACACCCTGGGCTTCTTCGCCCCGCACGCCTGCTACGCCACGCGCGCGGCCCAGCAGGCGGGGCCCACCGCGGTGCTGGACGAGTTCAAGGACATGGTGGACGCCCTGCACCGCGCCGGGCTGCAGGTCTACCTGGACGTCGTGTACAACCACACGGCCGAGGGCGGTCCGGACCAGCGGGCCTACTGCTGGCGGGGGCTGGGTGAGGGCGAGTACTACCGGCACGACGAGCACGGCAACTACGTGGACGTCACCGGCTGCGGGAACTCCGTGAACTTCGCAGACGCACAGGTGGTGCGGATGACCCTGGACTCACTGCGGTATTGGGTGGAGGAGTGCCACGTGGACGGCTTCCGCTTCGACCTCGCGCCGGAGCTCGGCCGGGACGAGCACCACCACTTCACCCGCAACCACCCGTTCTTCGTGGCCGTGGCCGCGGATCCGGTGCTGCAGGGAGTCCGGATGATCTCCGAGCCGTGGGACGTGGGGGCCGGCGGCTGGCAGACCGGCCGCTTCCCCGCGGGGTGGGCGGACTGGAACGACCAGTACCGGGACACGGTCCGCGACTTCTGGCTCTCCGGCCAGCGCACGATGCGCCGCGGGGGAGGGGGCGGCACCGCCGCGCGGCTCGCGGGGGCCATGTCCGGCTCCGCGGACCTCTTCGCACCGAACGGGCGCACCACGCTGGCCTCGGTCAACTTCATCACTGCGCACGACGGCTTCACGCTCTACGACCTCACGGCCTACGACAGCAAGCACAACGAGGCCAACCGTGAGAGCAACGCCGACGGCACGAACGACAACCACTCCTGGAACCACGACCACGAGGGCTTCTCCCCTGACGTCCGCGTCCGCTCCGCGAGGGCGGCCACGGCGCGGAACATGATGGCCACCCTGCTGTTCTCCCAGGGCGTGCCCATGATCACTGCGGGGGACGAGCTGCTGCGCTCGCAGGGCGGCAACAACAACGCGTACTGCCAGGACAACCGGCTGTCGTGGGTGGACTGGGCCCTCACCCCGTTCGACCGCTCGATGCTGCACATCACGCAGCGCCTCGTCCGGATCCGCCGCGCGTTCCTCGCGGGACAGCCCCACGAGTTCCCCACGCGGCCGCAGGACGTGGTGCTGAACTGGTACGCGAACTCAGGGGAGCCCATGACGGCGGAACTGTGGCAGACGGACGGGGAGCGCGCCCTGCAGGTCGCACTCGCCGCCCGCGGCGGGCGAGTGGCCGGACTCTTCGTCCTCAACGGCACGGAGTCCCCGGTGGCCGCGGTGCTGCCGGCCTTTGAGCACCCGGCGCGCACCGAGCGGTTCCCCGGGGACCGCGACGCCCGCGTCCCAGGCGCCCGTGGCACGTCCCACGCGGCGGGAGCGGGTGACGCAACGGCGGCGAGCACCTACCGGCTGGTGCTCGCCACGGACTCGCACCTGGACGAGCTGACCGGCAACCGCTGGCGCACCGGAGACGAGGTCACGCTCCCGCCGCAGGGCGTGGCGATGTTCGCGATCACCTGAGCACGCAAGAGGCCCCGGACCAGTGGTCCGGGGCCTCTTTTCTCTGCGTGCGGGGTCTCAGTCCGCCGCGTTGCTCACCAGGGAGAGCTCAGCAGGGGAGGCGAGACCCGCGTGGCGGGGCAGAACCCGCACCGTGTACCCGAAAGGCCCCGAGCGGTCGATCGTGATGGGACCGGAGAAGAGCTGGCGGCCGCCGTCGAGGGGCTCGTCCGGCTCCAGCACGGCGTAGGAGCGCTCGTGGATGTGGTCGGTCTCGGACACCCGCCCGTAGCCGACCTCCACCGTGACGTCCTCGGGGGTGAGGGAGCCCAGGTCCACGTACGCGCTGACGGTCAGCTCGTCGCCGATCTGCGGCTCCTGGTGGACGCCCTGGGCGTCCACGTGCTCCACCCGCACCTGCGGCCAGGCCTCCCGCACGCGCTCGATCCAGTGCGCGGTGGCCCGGGCTGCTGCGCCGTCGTCCGCCGCCGCGGCACGGCCGGAGACGCACGCCGGGACGTAGAGCTGCTGCACGTAGTCCGTGAGCATGCGCCGCGCCGAGACGCGGGGCCCGAGCGTCGCGAGGGTGTGGCGCACCATCGCGAGCCACTGGTGAGGGACCGCGTCCGGGGCGGGGGCCGTCTCGTGCCGCGGCGCGAGGGCACCGGCCTCTGTGCCGTCGCCGTAGAAGCGGGGCGCCACGTGGGACTCGATGAGCTCGTAGAGTGCGGCCGCCTCGACGTCGTCCCGCTCGTCCGTGCTGGCCTTGTTGTCCGCGGTGGGGATGGCCCACCCGTTCTGGCCGTCGTACATCTCGTCCCACCAGCCGTCCAGGACGGAGAGGTTCAGACCACCGTTGATCGCGGCCTTCATGCCGGATGTTCCGCACGCCTCCAGCGGGCGCAGGGGGTTGTTGAGCCACACGTCGCAGCCCGGGAAGAGCACGCGTGCCATCGCGATGTCGTAGTTCGGCAGGAAGACGATGCGGTGACGGACCTCGGGATCGTCCGTGAACCGCACGAGATCCTGGATCATGCGCTTGCCCATCTCGTCCGCCGGGTGGGACTTGCCCGCGACCACCAGCTGCACGGGGCGCTGCGGGTCCAGCAGGATCCGCTTCAGCCGCGCCGGATCCCGCAGCATGAGCGTCAGACGCTTGTAGGTGGGCACGCGCCGGGCGAAGCCGATCGTGAGCACGTCCGGGTCCAGCACGGACTCGGTCCAGCCCAGCTCGGCGTCTGCGGCACCGCGCTTCTTCCACGAGGCGCGCAGGCGCTCGCGGACGTCGCGCACGAGGCGCTCGCGCAGCACGCGGCGCACGGCCCACAGCTCGGCGTCCGGCACGTCGTAGACCTTCCGCCAGCGCGCGGCCGGGTGCAGGTCGTTCTCCTGCGGCTCCACGGCGAGGTCCCACACCAGCGGGTCGATCCACGAGGGCACGTGCACCCCGTTGGTGATCGAGGTGATCGGAACCTCGTCCACGTCGAAGCCCTGCCACAGGCCGTGGAACATGGAGCGGGAGACCGCACCGTGCAGCTTGGCCACGCCGTTGGCGCGCTGTGCGAGGCGCAGGCCCATCACGGCCATGTTGAACTTGCCAGGATTCCCGTCCGGGTAGGTCTCGGCGCCGAGGTCCAGAATCCGCTCGAGCGGCACGGCCGGGGTGAGCCCGGCGGAGAAGAAGTGGCCCACCTGGTCGCGCTCGAACCGGTCGATGCCCGCGGGCACGGGGGTGTGGGTGGTGAACACGGTGGCGGCGCGGACCTCCGCGAGCGCTTCCTCCCAGGTCATGGGCTCCGAGCCGTCCTCGGGGCTCATCAGCTCCTGGATGCGCTCGATGCCCAGGAACCCGGCGTGGCCCTCGTTGCAGTGGTAGACCTCCGGCGCGGCGGCGCCGGTGAGGCGGCTGTGAACGCGCAGCGCGCGGATCCCGCCCAGGCCCAGCAGCAGCTCCTGCTGCAAACGGTGGTCGCTGCCGCCGCCGTACAGGCGGTCGGTGATGTTGCGGGCGGCGTCGTCGTTCTGCCGGATGTTGGAGTCCAGCAGCAGCAGGGGAACCCGGCCCACGTCCGCGCGCCAGATCTGTGCGGAGAGGCTGCGCCCGTCCGGCAGGGGCAACGTGATCAGAGCGGGCGTGCCGTCCGCTTCGCGCAGCAGGGTCAGTGGCAGCTCGTCCGGGTCCAGGACCGGGTAGGTTTCCTGCTGCCAGCCGTCGCGGGACAGGGACTGCTTGAAGTACCCCGCCTGGTAGAGCAGGCCCACGCCGACCACGGGGACGCCCATGTCAGAGGCGGTCTTGAGGTGGTCCCCGGCGAGGATTCCGAGCCCGCCCGAGTACTGCGGCAGCGCGGGGGTGATCCCGTACTCGGCGGAGAAGTAGGCAATGGCGCGCGGTGCCTCCGGGCCCTGGGTGCGCTGGTACCAGTGCGGCTCGGTGAGATAGGTCTCGAGGTCCGCGTCCAGAGCGCGCACGCGCGCCACGAACTCCGGGTCCTGGGAGATCTGCTGGATCTCCTCGCGGGTGAGCGAGCCCAGGAGCTTCACCGGGTCCCCGTGCACAGCCTCCCAGGCATGCGGGTTGAGCGCGGCGAAGAGGTCTTCGGTGGGTTTGTGCCAGGACCAGCGGAGGTTCCTGGCCAGGCGCCCCAGCGGGGCGATCGACTCGGGGAGGACGGTGCGGACGGTGAACCTGCGGATGGCCTTCACAGTGCGAGCCTAGCGGCTGGGCACGCCGCCCGTGCCGCACGCCCCGCCGTGTGACACACCTCCGCATGCCAGGATCCCGGGGCCTTAAGAATCCCGGGGATAGTCGGTAACGTTGGTCACGTGTCGCAGCAGAACTCACAGCCCCATGGTCGTCGCCCGTCCCACGATCCCGCACCGGACGCCCACGCGGGTGACGCGCACCCGGACGTCGGCTCGCGCCTGACCCCGCCGGTGCCCGCCACGGGAGTGCCGGACGTCGCCCCGTCCGTCTCGAGCGCGGACGTCGCCCCTCACGCTAGTGCCGTGACCGCGGCGGACGACAGCCACGTCGTCGCGCGCGAGTCCCACGGGACCGGCAACGGGCGCACCGTCCCGGAGCCAGGGGTCACCCCGGAGCCGCGGCGCACCGAAATCCAGGGCACCGAGCCGCAGGACCCCGAGGATGACCCCATGGACTTTCCGTCCGCGGATCTGGTCTACGGACGCATCCCCGTGACCGACGTCAGCCCAGTGATCGAGGGCGGGCGCTTCCCGGCCACCGCGATCCCCGGCGAGGACATTCGGGTGGGTGCCACCGTGTTCCGCGAGGGCCACGACTCCCTGGGTGTGACCGCGGTGCTCTACGACCCCCGGGGGCGGGAGACCCAGCGGCGTCGGATGCGGCTCGTGGCCACCGGAACGGACCGCTACGAGGCCGTGGTGCGTCCGGAGTCCGAGGGCCGCTGGAGCTTTGCCGTGGAGGGCTGGTCCGACCTCTACGACACGTGGCACCACGCCGCCGAGATCAAGCTCGGGGTGGGCCAGGACGTGGAGCTGATGTTTCAGGAGGCCGCGCTGCTCTTCGATGCGGCGTCGAAGGAGTCGGAGCGCTCGTCCGAGGAGGTCCGTGCGTTCGAGGACGCGTCCGAAGCCATGACGGACACCTCCCGCACACCCGAGGAGCGTTGGCAGATCGCCACCTCCGAGCAGATCCTGCGCTACGTCGAGGACCGGCCGCTGCGCGACCTCGTGACCACGTCCGCGCGCTATCCGGTCGAGGTCGAGCGCGAGGCCGCCGGGCGGGGCGCGTGGTACGAGTTCTTCCCCCGCTCGGAGGGCGCGACGTACGACCCCGAGTCGGGAACCTGGACCTCCGGGAACTTCCGCACGGCCACGGCGGCGCTGGACCGTGCCGCCCGCATGGGCTTCGACGTCGCCTACCTGCCTCCGATCCACCCCATCGGGCGCAACCACCGCAAGGGCCCGGACAACACCCTGACCGCGGGGCCCCAGGACCCCGGCTCCCCGTGGGCCATCGGCGGCCCGGAGGGCGGTCACGACGCCATCCACCCGGACCTGGGCACGTTCGAGGACTTCGACGCCTTCGTGGCCCACGCCCAAGGGCTCGGTCTCGAGGTCGCCCTGGACCTCGCGCTGCAGGCGTCCCCGGACCACCCGTGGGTCCAGGAGCACCCCCAGTGGTTCACCACGCGCGCGGACGGCAGCATCGCCTACGCCGAGAACCCGCCCAAGAAGTACCAGGACATCTACCCCCTGAACTTTGACAACGACCCCCAAGGCCTCGCGGCCGAGGTGCTGCGGATCGTGGAGCTGTGGATTGGCCACGGGGTGGACATCTTCCGGGTGGACAACCCCCACACCAAGCCCCTGTGGTTCTGGGAGTGGCTGATCGCCCGCGTGCGCGAGAAGCACCCGGACACCGTCTTCCTCGCGGAGGCCTTCACCCGGCCGGCCATGATGCGCGGGCTTGCGAAGGCCGGTTTCGAGCAGTCCTACTCGTACTTCACCTGGCGCAACACCAAGGAGGAAATCGAGGAATACTTCGAGGAGATCTCCCACGAGACCTCGGGCTTCTACCGCCCCAACTTCTTCGTGAATACCCCGGACATCCTCACCGAGTACCTCCAGTTCGGCGGTCCCGCGGCATTCAAGGTGCGAGCCGTGCTCGCGGCCACGGCTTCCCCGCTGTGGGGCCTCTACGCAGGCTTCGAGCTCTTCGAGCATGTGGCCCGCCCGGGGGCCGAGGAGTACATCGACAACGAGAAGTTCCAGCTGCGCCCGCGCGACTTCGATGGTGCCCTGGAACGCGGCGAGTCCCTCGCGCCGTACGTCACCCGCCTGAACCAGATCCGCAGAGACCACCCTGCGCTGGGGGACCTGCAGAACCTCACCGTGCAGGCGACCTCGGACGACGCCGTCGTGGCCTACAGCAAGACCAAGACGGTCGAGCACGGGGGCGTGGAGGTGCGGGACACGGTCATCGTGGTCGTCAACACCGATCCCCACGCCACGCGCGAGGCAACGGTCTGGCTGGACCTCGACTCACTGGACCTGCGGGACGAGGACTTCAACGAGGACGGCTCGTTCTGGGTGGACGACCTCATCTCCGGCGCGAGCTGGAAGTGGGGCAGTCACAACTACGTTCGTCTGGACCCCTACGTGGAGCCCGCACACGTGCTGAGCATCCGCCGGGACGTCAAGTGACCCGCCGGCCGCCGCGCGCCGCGGCACTCCGCGGTCATGGCGGCGGCCCGTCGAGTCCCGTACCTTTCACGTTCGTCACACTTGTCTCTGCGAGAGGGCAGTCCCGCACACCATGAGCACCACTCCTTTCCACCTCAACGCTCCCGGGATCGCCCACGACCCCGAGTGGTACCGCAAGGCCGTCTTCTACGAGGTCCTCGTGCGCGCCTTCTCCGACGCCAACGGCGACGGCTCCGGTGACTTCACCGGCCTGATCGACAAGCTCGACTACCTGCAGTGGCTCGGCATCGACTGCCTGTGGCTGCCGCCGTTCTACGAGTCCCCGCTGCGCGACGGTGGATACGACATCTCCGACTACTACTCCGTGCTGGACGAGTTCGGCACGGTCAGCGACTTCAAGCGTCTCGTCGCGGAGGCCCACGCCCGTGGCCTGCGCGTCATCACGGACCTGCCGCTGAACCACACCTCGGACCAGCACCCGTGGTTCCAGGCCTCCCGCGAAGACCCGGAGGGCCCCTACGGGGACTTCTACGTGTGGTCGGACACGGACGAGAAGTACGAGGACGCGCGCATCATCTTCGTGGACACGGAGATCTCGAACTGGACCTTCGACCCGGTGCGCCGGCAGTTCTTCTGGCACCGCTTCTTCTCGCACCAGCCGGACCTGAACTTCGAGAACCCGAAGGTCGTCGAGGCGGTCTTCGACGTGGTGAAGTTCTGGCTGGACATGGGTATCGACGGCTTTCGCGCGGACGCAATTCCGTACCTCATCGAAGAGGAGGGCACCAACTGCGAGAACCTCCCCGGAACGCACGACTTCCTGGTGCGGCTGCGCGAGATGGTGGACCGGGAGTACCCCGGGCGGGTGATCGTCGCGGAGGCGAACCAGATGCCCCACGAGGTCGTGGAGTACTTCGGCACCGAGGAGGCGCCGGAGTGCCACATGTGCTTCCACTTCCCGATCATGCCGCGGATCTACTACTCCCTGCGTGATCAGAAGGCCGAGCCGATCATCTCCGCCATGGAGAACACACCGCAGATCCCCAAGGGCACCCAGTGGGGCACCTTCCTGCGCAACCACGACGAGCTCACGCTCGAGATGGTCACGAGCGAGGAGCGCCAGGCCATGCTGGGCTGGTACGCACCGGACTCCCGGATGCGGGCGAACATCGGCATCCGACGCCGTCTGGCGCCGCTGCTCGACAACTCGCGAGCCGAGCTGGAGCTGGCACACGCGCTGCTGCTCTCCCTGCCGGGCTCCCCGTTCCTGTACTACGGGGACGAGATCGGCATGGGGGACAACATCTGGCTCGACGACCGTGACGCCTCACGCACGCCCATGCAGTGGACCCCGGACCGCAACGCGGGGTTCTCCACCGCGGACCCGGGCAAGCTGTACCTGCCCGTGGTGCAGTCGCTGGTCTACAACTACGCGCAGACGAACGTGGAGACCCAGCTGGCGTCCTCGTCCTCGCTGCTGCACTGGATCCGTCAAATGCTCATGGTGCGCAAGGCCCACCCGGCCTTCGGCATGGGCGAGTACGTCAACGTGGCCACGGACCACGAGTCCGTGCTCGCATTTCTGCGTCGCCTGGACCCCGAGGACTCGGAGGACGGCGTGGGGGAGACCCTGCTGTGCATCTTCAATCTCTCTCACGTGCCCGCGAGCTGCTCGGTGCACCTGGGCGAATACGCGGGCCGTGGCACCCGGGAACTCTTCGGCGGCGAGCCCTTCGGGTCGTTCTCCGACGAGGGCGACTACCGGATCACGCTCGGTTCGCAGGACTTCTTCTGGCTGCGGCTGCGCACTGCCCCGGCCACGGACGGCAGCCATCCGGAGACCGTGGCGATGCCCATCATCAGGCCCGCACGCAGCGAGTGAGACCGCGCGGGTCCGCCCGTGCGCGCGCGACAGACAGTTCCAGACGAAAGCGGGGAGCCCACATGACGGATCAGCAACTTCTCGACCGGCTGCGTGAGTGGCTGCCGCTCCAGCGGTGGTTCCCGTTCACGGCCACCCCGGACCAGCTGAGGCTGAACGTGGTGGGCCGCACGGACGTCGGCGGGGACGACCGCTGGGAGTCCGAGCCCGGCACGCAGCGCACCATCTACCTGGTGCAGGTCACCGTGGGCGAGCGTACGGAGCTGCTCAGCGTCCCGGTGGTGGGCAGCATCCGGGAGATTCCGGAGCTGGAGCGGTTCGCGATCGGCTCCTACTGCGTGGGCGGTCCGGACCGCCCGCTGCCCGAGCAGCTGATCGCGGGAGCAGAGGCCTCGGCGTCCTTCCTGCGCCGCGCGATCTCGCAGGCCGGTTCGCTGCTGGAGCGACGTCGCGGCTCGCGTCACGGGACCCAGGGTGGGGCTCGCAGGGCGGCGGACGACGCCGCGTCGTCGGGTTCCGCAAGGCCGGGCACTGAGGCTGCCGACCGTGTGAGTGGTACGGAGGCCGCGGACGACGGCGCCACGCTGCACCTCTACGATGCCGTGGGCGAGCCCGGTTTCCTGGACCGCGTGCTGCGGATGATGGACGCGCAGCTCACCGAGGGAGGGGTCCTGCGCCACGGCATGGGTCTGCACGGGCGCTACACGGGCGCGCTGAACACGGACTACCGGATCTCCTCCCCGGAGCAGGTGCACGTGATCTCCTCGGAGCAGTCCAACACCTCCGTGATCCTGCGTCCCGCGCAGACCGCGGACCGGACGGACGCCCTGGGCGGGGACGCCGTGATCGTCAAGTTCTTCCGCGTGGTGGGGGAGGGCCGCAACCCGGACGTCGAGGTCGGCGTGAAGCTCACCTCGCACGGCTCCACCGCGGTACCGGCCACCGCAGGCTGGCTCGACGCTCAGTGGCGCCAGGGCCTGGTCACGACGTCCGGGCAGCTCGCCGTGGCCGCGCAGTTCCTGGACCACTCCGAGGACGCGTGGGCCATGGCTGTCTCCGCCGCCACGCAGGGCAGCGACTTCACGGACCTCGCGCGGGACCTCGGGGCCACGACGGCGCGCGTGCACGCCGACCTCCTGGGTGCCTTCGAGCCCGTCACGGTCGACGACGCCGCCCGGCGTCGTTTCCTGGAGGACCTTGCCTCGCGCATCCGCTGGGCCTGGGAGTCCTGCGGGGAACGCTTCGAGTCCCTCACGCCGCAGGTCGACGCACTGCTCGAGGAGCTCTCCGAGACCCGGAGCATCCCGGCCCTGCAGCGCATCCACGGCGACTACCACCTGGGGCAGGTGCTGCACAGCGACTACCAGGGCTTCCGCATCCTCGACTTCGAAGGCGAGCCGCTGCGTCCTATCAAGGAGCGGGTGCGCCCGGACGTGGCGCTGCGCGACGTCGTGGGAATGCTGCGCTCCTTCGACTACGCCGGAGCCATGGCCGCCAAGGAGACGGAACAGGACACCGAGGAGTGGACGCGCGCGGTCTCCGACGCGTTCCTGGCGGGCTACGGCACCACGCGCGGGGACGTTCTGGACACGGACTCCGTGCTCTACCGGGCGCTGTGGCTGGACAAGGCCCTCTACGAGGTCGTCTACGAGCAGCGCAACCGACCCGACTGGGTGCAGGTCCCTGCGGCGGCCGTGGTGCGCTCGCTTGAACGTGCACGCTCCCGTAACGTGAGTCACGAAGCCCACGAGAGCCAGTCAACGCCGTCGAGAACCGAGGATTTCGTGACCACCGAGCACCCCCAGAACACCGGCCCCGCACCCTCCTCCGAGCCTGCCGCGTCCTCAGAGCCCTCACCGTCCGCTGACCCCCGGGCCACGGAGGGGACGACCGCCCGTTCCGACTCCGACGCCTCCAGCCCCGCGCGCGGGGCCCGTCACGCCACGCGTCCCTCCGGTGGAGATGCCGCGCCGGCGGCCTCCGGCCCCGCCGGCGGGCCGGTGCCTGTCGCCCAGGACGTCCTCGCGGCGGTCGCCGAGGGCCGTTACCACGATCCCCACTCCGTGCTCGGAGCGCACCCCAACCCGGACGGCTCCGTGACCATCCGCACACTGCGGCGCTTCGCGACGCAGGTCTCGGTGCGCACGCCGAACGGCACGTTCCCTCTCGAGCACGAGTGGGGTGGCATCTTCACCGGTGTGGTCCCGGCGCACGACGAGGGCCAGATCCCCGACTACCGCGTGGACGTGACGTACGCGGGCAAGGACCAGGAAGAGGTCGACGACCCGTACCGCTTCGCCCCCACGCTCGGCGAGTTGGACCTGCACCTCATCGGAGAGGGCCGCCACGAGACGCTGTGGACGGTTCTGGGCGCGCACGTGCAGCACTACCCCTCGCCCCTGGGCGACGTCTCGGGTGTCAGCTTCGCGGTGTGGGCGCCCAACGCCCAGGCTGTGCGCGTGATCGGCGACTTCAACGGCTGGGACGGCTCCGAGCAGGCGATGCGCTCGCTGGGCTCCAGCGGCGTGTGGGAGCTGTTCGTGCCCGGCATGAAGTCCGGGGACACCTACAAGTTCCGCATCTGCGGGGTGGACGGGGCGTGGCGCGACAAGGCGGACCCCATGGCATTCGGCACCGAGATCCCGCCGTCCACCGCGTCGCGGGTCTTCGACTCCGAGTACGAGTTCCAGGACGCCGAGTGGATGGCTCGGCGCGCGAGTACGGACCCCCACAACGCGCCCATGAGCGTGTACGAGATGCACATCGGCTCGTGGCGCATGGGACTCGGCTACGTCGACCTCGCGCGGGAGCTCGTGGAGTACCTCACGTGGCAGGGGTTCACGCACGTGGAGTTCATGCCCGTGGCCGAGCACCCGTTCGGCGGGTCCTGGGGCTACCAGGTCACCGGTTACTACGCGCCGTCCTCGCGCTTCGGCTCCCCGGACGAGTTCCGCTACCTCGTGGACCAGCTGCACAAGGCGGGCATCGGCGTGCTCGTGGACTGGGTCCCGGGGCACTTCCCCAAAGACGAGTGGGCGCTCGCCAAGTTCGACGGCCAGCCCCTCTACGAGCACCCGGACCCCCGTCGCGGCGAGCACAAGGACTGGGGCACGCTGATCTTCGACTACGGTCGTCGCGAAGTGCGCAACTTCCTCGTGGCCAACGCGAACTACTGGCTCGAGGAGTTTCACGTGGACGGGCTGCGCGTGGACGCTGTGGCGTCCATGCTCTACCTCGACTACTCCCGCAACGACGGCGAGTGGGAGCCCAACCAGTACGGCGGCCGCGAGAACCTGGAGGCGATCGGCTTCCTGCAGGAGGCCAACGCAACGGCGTACCGCCGCAACCCCGGCGTCGTGATGATTGCGGAGGAGTCCACATCCTTCCCGGGTGTCACCAAGCCGACCAGCGCGGGCGGTCTGGGCTTTGGCATCAAGTGGAACATGGGATGGATGCACGACAGCCTCGAGTACATGGCCGAGGATCCGATCAACCGCCACTACCACCACAACAAGGCCACGTTCTCACTGGTCTATGCGTTCTCGGAGAACTTCATCCTGCCGATCTCGCACGACGAGGTCGTCTACGGGAAGGGATCGCTGCTGCGCAAGATGCCGGGCGACCGCTGGCAGCAGCTGGCCAGTGTGCGCGCCTACCTCGCGTACATGTGGGCACACCCCGGCAAGCAGCTGATCTTCATGGGGACCGAGTACGCCCAGGAATCCGAGTGGTCCCAGGAGCACGGTCTGGACTGGTGGCTCTCCGAGACTCCGCCGCACCACGGCGTCCAGGAACTGGTGAAGAGCCTGAACGAGGTCTACCGCAGCACCCCCGCGCTCTACTCGCGTGACAACGACCCATCGGGGTTCGAGTGGATCGACGCGAACGACGCCATGCGCAACACCCTCTCGTTCACCCGGTGGGACGATCAGGGCAACCCGCTCGTGAGCGTGGCGAACTTCGCCGGGAACACCCACGAGAACTTCCGCCTCGGTCTGCCCTGGGCCGGCGAGTGGGAGGAGGTGCTGAACACGGATGCCGAGGTCTTCGGCGGTTCGGGCGTCGGAAACCTGGGGAAGGTGACCGCCAACGAGGGCGCTTTCAACGGTGCCCCGGCCTCGGCAGAGCTCACCGTTCCCCCTTTGGCCGTGCTCTTCCTCAAGCCGGTCAGCCACGCCGCGCTCGAGGGCGGCCGCCAGGCTCGAGAGGAATGACGACCGCGGTTGTCTCCCGCTGGAGTGGGAGACAACAGACGACGAACCCGCGAACGGCCCTGAGCCTCCGCGGGTTTGTCGTTTCCCCGGGGCGCGTGTAATGTCTTCCGAGTTGCCCCGGCGACCGCGAGAGCGGGACGAAGGGCCGCAAGATCCGGGGGATCCACCCAGAGCACCCGCGCTGCACAGCAGCGAAAACGTGTGCTACGGTAGGTCCCCGCAAGCAAGCGGATGGCGGTTGTGCTGCAGAGCTTCACCGGGTGTTCACCCGGAGTTGCGAACGGCAAAGCTGAACGGTAAGCTTGCGGATCGCAACCAAGCGAAAACAGCTTGTCGAGAACAAGTCAAATCGTTGTGGTGTGTTGTTTGTCAACTCAATAGTGTGTCTAGTTTGTTGATACCAAATTTTTTGTTTTTGGTTGATGGCCTGATGTCCTCTGGGTGTTTTCCCGTTTCCTGGGGGTGTTGGGTGTCAG
>NZ_BAAARF010000006.1:0-20389 GCF_039532055.1 Kocuria salsicia
CACCCGCCGACGCCACTCCGCGATCGGGAACATCGCCCCGAACGCCTACGAAACCGCCGCCTCCGCTACGCTCACGGAAGCGGCATAACCGAAACGACACCGTGTCCACGATTCGGGGTCAAGGCCCCATGGTCCCGGTGACAGACCGCCCGGCATCCGCCGAGCTGGTATCGAGGGACCGGCTCATCGCCCGAGAGGGAATCTGCCATGCACTACATTTCATTAGGCCGCCGTACCGCGGCCGCCGCCTCCGCGGCCGCTGTAGCCACTGCGTTGCTGGGCGGAGCCGCTGCGCCGGCATCCTCCCACTGGGAGGCCGCCCCGGTGTCCTCCCACAGTCAGACGGAGATGCTCCAGCCGGACCCGACTTCCCCGACCGCCTACGAGTTCGGTGAGACCCTGGCCGGGCTGGAGGGCGAAGAGCTGGAAATCACGTTCCTGGCCGAGATCATCCCGCACCACCGCGCCGCCATCGAGATGTCCCAGCTGGAGCTTGAGCGGGGGGTCAGCCCGGACATCCGCACGCACGCGGAGAACATCATCGCCAACCAGCAGCGCCAGATCGACCAGTTCACCCGGTGGCTGGAGGAGTGGTACGGGCTGACCCCGGAAGAGGCCATGGCCCAGGTCCCGGCAGAAGCCCAGGAGGAGATGAAGATCCTGGAGGAGGAGACCCAGATGATGATCGAGGAACTCTCGGCCGTGGAGGCCGGTGAGGACTTCGACGTCGCCTTCGTGCAGAAGATGATTCCGCACCACAACAGCGGGATCATCGAGTTCCTCGAGCCGCAGTCCCGTGCCGTGCACCCGCAGCTGCGAGTGGCGGCCACCGCGGGGATCACCACCCAACAGGCCCAGGTCGCGGACTTCCGCACCTGGCTCGCCGGCCGCGCCTGATCACCGAGCTGAAACAGCGCGATCGGTGGGGCCACCTGTTAGGGTGGCCCCCACCGATCAACGACAGACTTCCATGTTCCGACCGCGCGAAAGGGGAGACCATCGTGTACTCCGGGATCGTGGCCATGGCCCTGGTGGCGCTGTCGGTCGTCGTTCTCCTCTATGCACTCCACCGCGCTGCCGTCATCACCGCCGAGCCGTTGACGGTTCTGCCCGCCCAATCCGGGTGGATGCCCCAGGAGCACGCGCTGTCCCGATTCCACGCCCGCTGGTACCTCGCCTCAATCGTGTTCCTGGCCTTCGACGTCGAGATGCTCTTCATGTATCCGTGGGCGGTGGTCGTGATCGAGAAGGGGATCTCCGCGGTCGTGGAGATGTTCCTGTTCCTCGGGGCCCTGCTCGTCGCCGTGGCCTGGGCCTGGCGCGAAGGAGCCTTCCGATGGGCCTAAGCGGTGCTCTCGCCCGGCTCGCGGTCCGGGCCACCCGGGTCCTCGTCGTCGAGGTCCCGGGGCACTGGGCGACCCGGATGGAGGTCGAGCACCAGCTGCTCCGCCGTGGGTGGCGACCGGCGTGGACACCAGCGGACGCGGACGTCCTGGCGGTGTGCGGTGTCCCCGGCCCCGAGCTCTCGGAGCTCGTGGACCGGCTCTGGGAGCAGATGCCCGGTCCCCGCGTCCGCGCCGACATCACCTCGCCCGGAACTGTAGGTTCCGCCCTCGACGCCGCCGCAGCCCTCCTTCTCGACACCCCGCACCACCGGACGGACGCCCAGGAGCGGGCGCAGGAACCCGAGATCCCCGAGGACGCGGATCATGGGGGTCACGGGGGCATGGGCCACGGGGGCATGGACCACGGCGAGATGGACCACGGCGAGATGGACCACGGCGGTCATGGCGGCATGGACCACAGTGGCCACGGCGGGATGGACCACGGGGGCATGGACCACGGCGAGATGGACCACGGCGGTCATGGCGGCATGGACCACAGTGGCCACGGCGGGATGGACATGGCCCCGGGGGGAATCGCCCTGGCCGGGGGCGGGGAGGACCGTGACGGGCTGGAGATGGACGTGCTCCACCTGCCGCTGGGTCCCGTGCTGCCGTTCTGGCCGGCCGGGCTCGTGCTGCGCTGCTCGTTGCAGGGGGATGTCGTGGTCGACGCCGAAGCCTCCGTGGTCGACGGCGCCGGAGCAGGCGGACCGGGTCCCGGTCCCGCGCCGGCGGCGGTGGTGTGGTGCGACCAGGTCATGGCGTTGCTGGCTCTCGCGGGGGTCGAGGACGCGGCGGCCTGCGCCCGCCGCGCCCGGGACGCCCTCCTGCACGGCGATCGGGGCGCCGCCCGGGCCGCCGCCGAGCGGCTGCACCGGACGATCCGGAGATCACGGCTGCTCCGCTGGTCGCTGCGAGGCGTGCTGCCGCTCGACCCGTCCGCTCTGGAGCACCACGGGTTGCCGCGGCACTGCCTCGGGGACGCCCACGACCGGCTGCTGTCCCGGGTGGAACGGATCCGGGCCGAGGCCGGTGGCGCGGTGCCGGTCCCGGTGGAGGACGGCGCGGTGCCGTGGGCGGTGCTGCCAGAGCTGGTGACCGGGCTGGAGCTGGCCTCCGTGCGGCTGGCCGTGGCGAGCCTGGGCCTCGATCCGCATCCTGCCGTCCAGGAGGTGGGGCATGGCTGAGAGCGTGGTGACGACCGTCCCCGGCGGATGGGCCGTGCTGGCGGGGATCCTCCTGTGCGGCTTGGCCTTCTTCGCCGTGGCGCTGGATGCGGCGCTCTCGGCCCGGGCGCAGGGCACCGGCGGTGGATGGGGCGCGCCGCTGGGCCGTACGGCGCGGTTGCTGCGGCAGCGGCGCCGGACCACCGTGGCCGCGGACACCCTGCTGTGGCGGGTCGGTGGCGCGGGCATGCTGGTCGGAGCGTTCCTGATGATTGCGGTGCTCCCGCTGGGGGAGTGGACGCTGGCGGACCTGGACGTCGGCGTCGTGTGGTTCAACACCGTGGACGTCATGGTCTGGGCGCTGGTCTGGCTGGCCGGCTGGGGTGCGAACTCCGCCCACGGCCTGGTGGGCGGCTACCGCTTCCTGGCGCACGGGCTGGCCTACGAGCTGCCGCTGATGTTCGCCCTGGTGGCCCCGGCGATCGCCGCCGGCAGCCTGGCCGTGGGGGACGTCGCCGCGGCCCAGGACGGCGTGTGGTTCGTGGTGTGGATGCCGGTGGCGTTCCTCGTCTTCCTCATCGGCGTGACCGGCTTCTCCGTATGGGGCCCGTTCGCCCCGGCGCTGGCTGCCGACATCGGCGGCGGCGTGCTGGCCGAGCTCTCGGGGGTCGACCGCCTCGTCCTCCAGGCTGGGCGCTACCTGTTCCTGACCGCCGGCGCCGCCTTCTCGGTGCCGCTCTTCCTCGGTGGGGGCGCCGGGCCCGTCCTGCCCGGCTGGGCGTGGGTGCTGGTGAAGACCGTGCTGGTGCTCGCGGTGCTCGTGTGGCTGCGGCGGAGGATCCCGCTGCTGCGCCCGGACCGGTTCATGGAGATCGGCTGGGTGGTCCTGCTCCCGGCCGCCGTGCTCCAGGACCTGGTCGTGTCCCTCGTCGTCGTCTGGAAGGGCTGAGCCGTGCTGGTCGGAATCGTGTTCTGGGTGCTCGCCGTGGTGGCCGTGGCCGCGGGGGCGCTCGTGTTCGTGGTGGACTCCATGGCCCGGGCCACCTATGCCCTGGCACTGTCCTTCATCGCCGTGGGGGTGCAGATCCTGCTGCTGGGCCAGAGCTATCTGGGGATCATCACGATCCTCATGATGGTGATGGAGATGGCGGTGATGGCGGTCTACATGGTGATGTTCATGGGCATGAACCCGGCGCTGATGCCCATGGACATGACCCACGGGAAGAAGACCGCGATCGGCGCCTCGGCCGGGGTTTTCGTGCTGCTGGCGGCCGGGGCGCTGCTGGTCCCGTGGCCGGAGCGTCGCGGCGCCCCGCCGGAGGACCTCACGCGTGCGCTGGGCCTGGAGATCATGGGCGAGAAGATGCTGGTGATGGCGGTGGTGGGCCCGGTCATGGTGGCCACCATCGTGGCCGGGGTGGTCCTGGCCGCCCATCGCACCCGCTACGACCGGCTCGGTGACGACCTGCGCCGCCGCCCGGCCGACGACCCGCAGCCGGGGGGTGTGGGCCGATGACCTTGGAAGCCGTGCTGGTCGTGGCCGCCGCACTGTTCGCCGTCGGGCTCTACGGGGCCCTGTCCCAGCAGGTGGTGGTGATGGTGATGATGGGCCTGGAGCTGATGATCAACGGGGTCCTCCTGGCCGCCGCGGGGTTCTGGTGGTTCCTGGCCCCGGACCCCTCCGGGCAGGTGCTGCTGCTGGTGGTCCTGGCGGCCATGACCGTGGAGATGGCCATGGGTTTCGCCGTGGCCACTCTGCTGCACCGCAGGCGGCAGACCGACATGACCGACATGGCCGAGGAGCTCTCCCGATGACCGCATCCCAGGCCGTGCTGCTGGCGGTGGTGGTGCTCCCGGCCACCGTGGGCGCGGTGCTCGCCCTCACCCGGGCGGAGCGTGCCGCGGCCCCGGTCGCGGTGCTCACCGCCGCGGTGACCACGGTCCTCGCGGCGGTCGCCGCCCTGACCCGGCCCGCGCTGTCCTACCCGTTCGTGGCCGGCGCCGACTTCGCGCTGGAGGTCGACGCCCTCGCAGCAGTCACCCTCCCGATGGTCGCGGGAGTGACGCTGCTGGTGCTGGTCTTCGCGGCCGGCAGCATCCGGGCGGGCCGGCCGCGGTTCCACGGGCTGATGCTGCTCTTCGCCGCCGCGGCCCTGGCCACGGCCGCGGCCGCGAGCCTGCCGGCGTTGCTGTTCGCCTGGGAGCTGATGGGCGCGACCTCCTACGCGCTGATCGGGTTCTGGTGGCGGGACGCCGACCGCGTCTCGGCCGGACTCACCGCCTTCATCACGACCCGCACCGCGGACTTGGGACTCTACGTCGCCGCCGGCGCCGCCCTGGCCGGCGGCGCCGGGATGGCCCTGTCCGCCCTGCCGGCCGCCGAGAGCCCGTGGCGGCACGTGATCGCGGCCGGGATCCTCGTGGCGGCCCTAGGCAAGGCCGCGCAGCTGCCGTTCTCCTTCTGGCTCTCCGGGGCGATGAAGGGCCCCAGCCCGGTGAGCGCGCTGCTGCACTCCGCGGCCATGGTCGCCATGGGCGGCTACCTCCTGCTCCGGGTGGAGCCGCTGCTGGCCTCCACCGGGTGGGCGGGCCCGGCCGCGGCGTGGATCGGGGCGGTGACCGCGGTGCTGATGGGGTTCGTGGCGCTGGCCCAGCGGGAGCTCAAGCAGCTGCTGGCGGCGTCCACGGTGGCGCAGCTGGGCTTCGTCGTGCTGGCCGCCGGGGTGGGCGCGGTCAGCGGCGGCGCGGCCCACCTGGTGGCCCACGCCTCCACCAAGGCGCTGCTGTTCCTGGCCGCCGGGGCGTGGCTGACGGCCCTGGGCACCGAGGAGCTCGCGGCACTGCGCGGGGCCGGCCGCCGGTGGCGGGTCGTGGGCGTGAGCGCGACCGTGGGGGCGCTGGCCCTGGCCGGGATCGCCCCACTGTCCCTGTGGGCCACCAAGGACGCGGTGCTGGCCGCCGCCCTCGAGGCCTCGGCGTGGCTCTACGCCGCCGGGCTCGTGGCGGCGGCCCTGTCGGCGGCCTACGCGGGCAAGGTCCTGTGGACGATCTGGTATCGGGGTGTCCGCGCTGAGGCCCAGGAGGGCGGCACCGGGGGAGTGGGGGTGCTGGAGCAGGTCCCGCTGGTCGTGCTCGCCGTCGGCGCGGCCGCCCTCGGGGTGCTGGCCCTGCCCCCGGTCAGCACGACCCTCGCCCAGGCGGTGGGCGGGCACGGTGAGGTGGCGGCCGCCGAGCTGCTCGTCTCGGCCGCGATCGCCCTCGTGGTCCTGCTGCTCATGCTGCGCCTGCGCGTCCCCGAGCCGGGATGGGCCGTGCGGTGGCTAGGGTTGGAGGCCGCCGCGCACGCCGTCGTCGTCCGCCCCTCACTGGGCCTGGCGCACGCCCTGGCCCGGTTCGACGACCTCGTCCTGGACCGGGCCGTGACCGCCGCCGCCGGGGCCGTCCCGGTGCTGGCACGGGCCGCGGCCCGGTTCGACGACCGGGCCCTCGACACCGGGGTCGAGGCCACCGCGCACGCCGCCGACGCGACCGGCCGGGGTGCGGCCCGGCTCGACGACGACGTCGTGGACGGCGCCGTCGAGGGCCTCGCCGGCCGGGTCCGCCGGCTCGGGCAGCTGGCCCGGGCCCCGCAGACCGGGGCAGTCCACCAGTACTTCCTCCAGGCCGTCGCGGTGCTCGCCGTCGGCGTCATGGTCTGGTCCGTCTACGCCGTGATGGGATGAACATGCTGAGCCTGATCGTCTTCCTGCCCCTGGCCGCCGCCGCCGTCCTGGCCGTGGTCCCCTCGATCGGGGCCGCGGCCGCGCGGTGGGCGTGGGTGGCGGTGAGCGTCGTGGAGCTGCTGCTCGTGGGCGTGCTGTGGGCGGGCTACGAGGACCCGGGTCCCAACGGGCTGGCGTTCGAGGAGCAGGTGCCGTGGATCCCCGGGGTGAACAGCAGCTACCACGTGGGCGTGGACGGGCTCTCCCTGCCGCTGCTGGCCATGACGGCCGTCGTGTTCCTGGCCTGCGCCGTCTACGCCCTGCGGGACGCGGACCGGCCGCGCGTGCAGGCGGCGCTGTTCCTGTTCCTGCAGGGCGTGAGCCTCGGGGTGTTCGTGGCGGCCGACCTGATCCTGTTCTTCGTCTTCTTCGACCTGTCCATCGTGGGCATGTACTTCGTGATCGCCGGGTGGGGCCACGGCAGCGCGGTCCGGTCGGCGCTGAAGTTCTTCCTCTACACGTTCCTGGGCTCCCTGGCCCTGCTGCTGGGCTTCATCGGGCTCTACGTGGCGGCGGCACCGCACACCTTCGACATCCCCGAGCTCGTCGCGGCCGCACCTCTGGCGGGCGATCCGCTCACCGGGGGGTTGGTGCTCGCGGCGATCCTGGTGGGCCTGGCCGTGAAGACCCCCACCGTGCCGTTCCACACCTGGCTCCCCCCGGCCCACACCGACGCCCCGGCCATCGGCTCGGCCGTGCTGGCGGGGGTGCTGCTGAAGATGGGCACCTACGGGTTCGTGCGCATCGCCATGCCGATCCTGCCGGAGGCCTGGCGGGCGTGGGCCTGGGTGATCGTGGCCGTCGGCGTCGTCTCGGTGCTCTACGGGGCGTTCGTGGCCCTGGCCCAGACGGATCTCAAGCGGATGATCGCCTACACCTCGGTCAATCACATGGGCTACATCGTCCTGGCCCTGGGCGCGGTCGGGGTCCTCGCCGAGGGCGCCGCCCAGGCTCGGTCCGTGGCGGTCACCGGCGCGGTGGTGCAGATGGTCAGCCACGGGCTGATCACCGCCGCCCTGTTCCTGTTCGCCGGGGTGATGCAGGACCGGGCCGGCTCCTACGACATGGGCTCCTACGGCGGGCTGGCCGCCCCCGCCCCGCGCTACGCGGCGCTGTTCGCGGTGGGGGCCTTCGCCTCCCTGGGTCTGCCCGGGTTCTCCGGGTTCATCGCCGAGTTCCAGATCTTCGCCGGCAGCGTGGCGGTGGCCCCGGTCACCGCGGTTGCCCTGCTGGGCATCCTGGTCACCGCCGCACTGTTCCTGCGGGCCCTGCAGCGGGTCTTCACCGGCCCGGCGGCCGGGCACACCCCCGGGTTCGAGGACCTCCGGGCGCCGGAGCTGTGGTCCGCCGGTCCCCTGCTGGGCCTGTCCCTGCTCATCGGTGTGCTGCCCCGGGTGCTGCTCGAGGTGATCGAGCCGGCCTCGGCCGCCCTCGTGGGCCTGGTGGGACGGTAGCCGGTGGAGGCCTCGATGCAGATGCGCCCCGAGCTGCTGCTGCCCGAGATTCTCGTCTTCCTCGGCGCGCTGGTGGTGCTGCTGGGCGGATCCTTCCTGCCCCGGCGACGGCAGTGGATCGCCCGCGCCGCCGCAGCCCTGGCCCTGCTGGGTGCCGCGACCGCCGCGGCCCTCGCCATGGCCGGACCCGCGCAGAGCGCCTTCAGCGGCACCTTCACCGTGGACACCGCCACCGGTACCGCCCGGGTGATCGCCGCCTTGACCACCCTGCTGGTCCTGGGGGTGGCCTCCGGGGAGATCGCCGGGTCCCCGCGGGAGTCGGACACGTACGCGCTGCTGCTGCTGGCCACCACCGGGGTGATGGTCCTGGCCGGGTCCACCGACCTGCTCGTGCTGATCGTGGGGTTCCTGCTGGCCAGCATCCCCCTGTACGGGATCGTCGGCCTCACCGGCGGCCGCGCCGGGGCCGAGGCCGCCATGAAGACCTATCTCATGGGGGCGCTGTCCGGGATCCTGCTCATGCTCGGGGTCACCGTGCTCTACGCCCTGGCCGGGGGCACCGACTACGCCCTGCTCCAGGAGACGCTGCCCGCGGCCCCGGCCGCGGCCGTGGGCGCGGGCGTGCTGGGCGTGCTCGCCGGGCTGCTCTTCAAGGCCGGTGGGGTGCCCTTCCACTTCTGGGTGCCCGACGCCGCCCAGGGCACCGGGGCCACCGCCGCCACGTTCCTCACCACCGTCCCGAAGGTGGGGGCGCTGGTGGCCGTGTACCGGCTCGTGGCCACGGTCTCCGCCGGGGACGGCTCCTGGTTGCTCGTCGCCGCACTGCTGGCCACCGCCTCGATGGTCCTGGGCAACCTCGCGGCCTACTGGCAGACCGACCCCCGCCGGCTGCTGGGGTGGTCGACGGTGGCCCAGGTCGGGTTCCTGCTCGTGCCCGTGGCCGCGGCCGGGCGCAGCGACCTGGCCCTGCCCTCGCTGCTGTTCTACCTCGCCGCCTACGCCGTCACCAACGTCGCCGCCTTCGCCGTCACCGCCGCACTGCCCGAGCACCGGGAGCTGGCCGACTACCGGGGCCTTGCACGGGCCCGTCCCGGGCTGGGGCTGGCCCTGCTCGTGGCGCTGCTGGGGCTGGTGGGCACCCCGCCGCTGGCCGTGTTCGTCGGCAAGCTCACCACCGCCACCGCCGCCTGGGACGGCGGGCACGGCTGGCTGGCCCTGGTGGTGATGCTCAGCAGCGTGCTCAGCCTCTTCTACTACCTGCGCTGGTTCGCCCCCGTCTTCGCCCGCCCGGAGCAGCACGCCGCGGGGTTCCCCGGCCGCGGCGGGGCGGCCGCCTGGCCGGCCGTCACCGCCGGGGTCGCCGCGGTCGCGAGCCTGGTGCTGGGTGTCCTGGCCGGTGTCCTGTGGGCTGCCCTCGAGGGCCCCCTGGGAATGTAGGTGCGGCGACCTTCGCGCCCCGGACCGCCCGTGCGCAACGCCGAGAGGGGCGAACTCAGGCCCGGGTGCTCTGGCCGTGCTCGGCCGCATAGGCGGCGAAGACCTCACCGGGGTGCTCCCCGGTGCCCACGAAGTCGTCCTTGATCTCGGACCCGAGCTGGTCCAGGGCCGAGGACAGCCGCTGGGCGCTGGACCGCACCGCCGGTTCGGACCGGGCCATGGCCGCATCACGGAGCCGCAGCGCATACGGCAACTGCCGTGCCAAGGACAGATCGGGGTCGCTCTCCTGAAAATAGAAACCCTCGGTGTGCTGGGTGAAGTCCACGGAGATCTTCGTGAGATCCGCCTGCAGGGAATCCAGGACCCGGGAGGCGATGACCGGCTCGACCTCCTCGATCGTCTCGGCATAGTCGGCGTCGGCCAGCCCCTTGAGTTCCAGGGCCAGCGCCCGGCGCCGCATCAGGGGAGGATAGATCTGCGTGAACCACGTCAGCGCCGCGGTCAACAGCGCGAACCCGGTCAAGGCCTCGAACGGGGCAGCGACCCGGATCCACGAGTCGGTGGCCACCACGTCCCCGTAGCCCAGCGTCGACAGCGTCACCACGGAGACGTAGACGGCCTCGACCGCGTCCGGGTAGGCGGCCGCGTCGATGCCGGAGGAGTACATGAACCCGCCCGGGACGTGCGGGTAGTAGATCAGCGCCCACCCCGCTGCTTGCAGCACCACCCAGAGGAGCACCACGGCCACCATCGCCGCCGGCCCCACGGCGGAGCCGGCCCGGTGACCGGTGGCCTTCGAGACCTTCCACACCGTGGAGAGCACCAGTCGGCTCAGACGTCCCTGGCCGCTGGGGTGCAACAGGGTGTGGAACATGTCCATCAGCCCGGCCACGATGACCACGATCCCCAGAGCTGTCAGCAGTACGTCCATGATCGACCTCCGTCGTTGGTTTTTGTTCTTCCCGTCCCCGGGTTACGGGGCGGCTCACCGGTCCTCAGTGCTGTTCGTGCTCGCCCTGCCGCGCGTCCTCGTCGGAGCGGTGTCGCACGGTGAACCACTGCGCCACGACGATGACCAGGGCCACCACGGCGGTGATTACCAGGGTGAACGGGTCCGACTGGGATTTCAGCAGCACGAACGGCACGAGCACCGTGACGTCGAGGGCGATCGCGACCCAGGGGATCCACGGTTTGGCCCCGACGTCGTCCTTGAGGTGGCGCAGGATGCCGAGGTGGATGGCGATGTCCATGGCCAGGTACAGGATCGCCCCCAGGGAGGCGATCTGGGACAGATCGAAGAAGGCGGCCATCACGATGGCCAGCCCCGCGGTGATGTACAGCGACTGGTGATCGTGCTTGCCGGGCAATTCGGGGGCCTGACCCATGTCGCGGAGCATGTCGTAGAGCTTCGAGACCGAGAAGAGGCTGGCGATCAGCCCGGACAGCGTGGCGACCACGGCGATGGCCACGGTCAGTCCCGCACCCCAGGTTCCGAACATCGGCTCGGCCGCTTCGGCCAGGGCGTAGTCCCGGGCCTGGACGATCTGCGGAACCGTCAGGCTGCCGGTCACCGCGACGGTGATCAGCAGGTAGAGCACGGTGCACAGGGCGATGGAAATCATGATGGACCGGCCGATGTTGCGCTCCGGCTGCTGCAGGTCGGCGCCCTGGTTGGTGATCGTGGTGAAGCCCTTGTACGCCAGGATGCACAGGGTGGTCCCGGCCAGGAAGCCGGCCCATCCCGTCTCCGGCGGGGTGCGGTCGGCGGCGGTGAACAGCCGGCCCAGGGAGGACACCCCGGCGGCGAGGATGCCGGCGATCGCCAGCACGGCGATCCCGACGATCTTGAGCGCCGCGGTCACCGTGGCCGAGCGCTCCACCCACCGGTTGCCCACCAGGTTGACCAGGGCGGCGGCCACGATCGCCACCACCGCCAGCACCGCCACCCACACCTCGGAGCCCTGCAGGCCGAAGGGGCGCAGCAGGTAGGAGGCGAAGGTGCGGCCCAGCAGGGACTCGGCCAGGATCATCGACACGTACATGAACAGGGAGAAGGACCCGGCGAGAACCCCGGGGCCGTAGGCGGCCTTGAGCAGCATCGCGATCCCGCCGGAGGACGGGTTGGTGGCCGAGTAGCGGATGTAGGAGTAGGAGCTGAACGCCACGACCACGGCTCCGGCGAGGAACGCCCAGGGCACCCAGCCGCCGGCCAGTTCGGCGACCTGCCCCACGAGGGCGAAGATGCCTGCGCCGATCATCACCCCCGTCCCCAGGGCGACGGAACCGGTCAGGGAGAGCTTCTGCTGCGTCTGCGTGCCGTGGTCCATGAGGAGGTGCACGTCCTTCCTGCCGGGCGGTGAGTGCCCCCGGCGGTGGGGTGGTTCGGACAGGGTCGGTGGGCCGGCCCACGGTGCTCAGCGGGCCTCGAGGGTGCCCATCATGCCGAGGTCCTCGTGGTCGAGGATGTGGCAGTGGTAGACGGTGCGGCCGGCGAAGTCGTCGAAGGCCACCCGGACCGTCACCTCTCCGAAGGCCGGGACGTTGACCACGTCCAGCCACCGCGGTGCGGCGACCTCGCGGCCCGCCTCGGTCACGACCTGCATGGGCCACACGTGCAGGTGCATCGGGTGGTCCATGGGGCTGGAGTTGGTGAGGGTCCACTCCTCCACGGTGCCCACCCGGACCCGCTGGTCGGTGCGCTCGGCGTCGAACGGCCGCCCGTCGATCGTGAAGGACATCATCTGCCCGGGGCCGCGCATGCCGCCCATCATCCCGCCCATGCCCATGCCCATGGCGAAGTCCAGGGTGCGCCGGGCCGCGACCGGCTCCTCGCGCAGGTCCCGCAGCACCGGACCCGGGGGGACGGGGCCGGCGTCCGCGGCCCGGTCCCCGGTGACCTCGAGGGTGAGCAGCTCGATCGGCTCGTCGGTGCCGGGGCCGTCCCCCGGCATCGCCCCGCCCATCATGCCGTCCATGCTGCCGCGGTCCACGGGGGCGGCGGTCAGGGTGGAGGCGCCCTCGCGGGTGTCCACGAGCAGCTCCACCCGGTTGCCCGGGGCCAGGGTCATCTCGGTGAGCTCGACCGGCTCGGGGAGGCGGCCGATGTCGCGGCCGAGCAGCCGCACGGTCTGGCCGTCGAGGGTCAGGCGCAGGTACCGGGACGGGCAGGCGTTGACGACCCGCCACAGCTCCCGCTCCCCGGGTGCGGCGGTGGCCTGGGGACGGACCTGGCCGTTGACCAGCACGGTCTCGCCCTCCCGGCCCATCATCCGCTGCGGCGGGGAGACCTCGGCCAGGTTCCCGGAGTCGTCGAGGGTGATGTCGGAGACCACCAGCACCCGGTCCCGGGCCATGGGCACGGGGTCCTTGACGACGATGGCCCCGTAGAGACCCGCCGCGAGCTGGTCGGCCACGTGCCCGTGCCGGTGCGGGTGGTACCAGTAGGTGCCGGGCGGGTGGTCCTCCGGAAGGGAGAAGTCGTAGTCGAAGGAGTCCCCGGGTCGATGCTCACGAAGGGGTTGTCCCCGTTGTCCTCCGGGGAGACGTGCAGGCCGTGCGCGTGCAGGTTCGTCGGGGCGTCCAGGCCGTTGCGCATCGCCACCCGAATCGTGTCCCCGCCCCGGACCCGCAGGGTCGGCCCGGGCAGGGAGCCGTTGAACGCCTGCACGTTCGCCTCCCGCGCCCCGATCCGCACCTGGGCGGGGGCGGCCTCCAGGGCGAGCTCCAGGACGCCGTCCCGGCTGGACAGCACCTCAGGCTGCACCAGCTCCCGGCCGCCGCCGAGGGCCTCGCCGCCGCCGCCGCTGGTCCACCACAGCCCGGCCCCGCCCACGGCCGCGGCACCGGCCCCGGCCGTGCCCAGGGCCAGCATCTGTCGGCGGGTCAGCGGGCTCACCTGCCGCCCTCGTCCAGGGTCCGCAGCCGCTCCCGGTACTCCTCGGTGCTGATCTCCCCGCGCGCGTAGCGCTCCTCGAGGATCTCGCGGGACCGGCGCGGGCCCGCCCCCGTCGGGGGCGCGGCGTATCCGCCCTGCCTGGTCCCGCCGCCCGTGCCGCCGGTGAACGCCTTCACGAGCACGACCACCAGCACGACCACCCCCACGATCAGCAGGATCCAGAAGAGCCAGGCCCATCCCATGCCCCCTCCCATGCCGTCGCCCCACATCATCACGGTCCTCCTTCATCGATCGGTTCGCTGCTTCCTGCAGAGCGCCGCCCGTGGGCGGCGACGCCGGTCACCGGGGCAGTCAGGAACCGTCCGGCAGCTCCTGGAGCATCTGCTCCATCTCGGTGATCTCCGCCTCCTGGTCCTCGACCACCTGGCGGGCGAGCTCGACGGCCTGGGGGTTCTGTCCCTGCTCGATCTGCTCCTGGGCCATCTTGACCGCGCCTTCGTGGTGGACGGTCATCTGCTCCAGGTACAGCCGGGCCGCGTCCGTCCCCTGCGCGTCGTTGAGCATGCCCATGTCCTCCTCGCTCATCATCCCGCCGGTCCCGTGGTCCATGGACGTGGAGTCCTCGGCGGGCATCGGCGCTTCCCAGGTCTGCAGCATCTGGTTCATGCGCTCGATCTCCGGGCCCTGGGCATCGATGACCTTCTGGGCGAAGTCCTGGACATCGGCGGGGATGTCGTCCTTGGCCAGCAGTGTCTCGCTCATGTCCACGGCCTGCTGGTGGTGGGGGATCATCATCTGGGCGAACATCACGTCGTCGTCGTTGTGCTCTTCAGCGATCGGCTCCCCTGAGGTAGCGCCCGACGGGGTGCTCGAGGGGCTACCGGCCCCGGTGGCGGCAGCTGTGGAGCTGGTGGTCTCGGAGGCCGCGTCAGTGTTCTGTTCGCCTCCGGTGCCGCAGCCGGCCAGGGCCAGGGCAGAGGCGAGGGCCACGGCGGTGAGGGAAGAGGCTCGGTTCATGGGGATGTCCTTACGTGGGGTGGTTGGGTGGTGGTGGCCCCAGGCAGGGCCTGGAGACCGGGAGCCGGGTCGGGCCGTGGGGGATCCGGTCCCGGCACGCTCAGGAAGAGGTGACCGCATATCCGGCACGCGCCACTGCGGCGCGCACGGATTCCTCTGCGACAGGGGTGGTGCTGGTCACGGTAACGGCCGAAGCCTCGCCGGCTACGAGGTCGATCTGCACGTCAAGGACCCCCTCCAACGCCGTGAGGGCCTCGGTGACCCGGCCGGCGCAGTGGCCGCAGGTCATGCCCTCCACCTGGTAGGTCGTGGCGGTGCCGTCCGAGGACGGCGACTGCGCCTCGACGGCAGTCCCCGCTTCCTCAGGGACAGAGGAGGGAGCGCAGCAGGCGCAACCGGTGGCGGCCATCGGCAGGGGGCGGCGGGGCGAGCTGGTCATGGTGGGCTCCTTCGGATCGTGAGGGAACGGGGAACGCCCCTCGCCTCTCAGGTATATACCCTGGGGGGGTATAGTGCAAGGATGTCAGTGAGCCTCCCGAGCGGGAGGCAGATCGGCCAGTTGGGGGGGCGGCAACTGGATGGTGAACACCGCGCCGTGTCCGGGGCCGGGGGAGGCGGCGGTCAGGGTGCCGCCGTGGGCTTCGACCAGTGCTTTGGAGATGGTCAGGCCGATCCCGGAGCCGCCGTGGTCGCGGTCGCGGGCGGTGTCCCCGCGGTAGAAGCGTTCGAAGACGTGGGACAGGTGTTCGGCGCTGATGCCATCACCGGTGTCGGCCACGTGGATGGCGATCTGCCCGGGACCCTGCCGGGCCGCCCTCAGGATCACCTTTCCGCCCAGCGGGGTGTGGCGCAGGGCGTTGGTGAGCAGGTTGCCCAGTACCTGGCCCATCCGTTGCCGGTCCACGTCCACGGTCCCGGCCGACTCGTCGACGTCGAGCTCCAGGGCTACGCCCTTGGCGGCGTAGCCCTCCCGGTGGGCCTCCACGGCACTCCGGAGGAGCTCACCGACGGGCTGCTCGGTGCGGTCCAGGTCGATCCGGCCCTCCTCGGCGCGGGAGACGTCGTTGATGTCGTCCACCAGCCGGGTCAGTCGGGCCAGTTGCTCGCTCATGAGCTCACTGGTGGTCTCATCCCAGTGGGTGACCCCGTCCTGGAGGGCCTCGCAGTAGACGGTGAGCACCGCGATGGGGGTGCGCATCTCATGGGCCAGGTCTGAGAGCATTCGCCGGCGGGTGTCCTCGGTGCTCCGCAGACGGGCGGCCATGGTGTTGAACGAGGAGGCAAGGGCCTCGACCTCCGCCCCGGCGCCCATCGCCGGGACCCGGGTGTCGTAGCGGCCGTGGGCCATGCCCTGGGCCGCCTCGGTCAATCGTTCCAACGGCCCCCGGATACGACGGGAGCACCAGGCGCTGACCACCAGGGCGCAGACCAGGGCGGTGCCCAGGGCCACGCCCAGGGTGATGAGGTTGGTGTCGCGGTAGGCCTGCTCCACGTGCAGCAATTCCGGGGAGTTCTCCGGGTGCCCGGCCATGATCAGGTGCTCGTGGAAGATCGCCGGGCCGGCCAGGGAGGCCACCACGACCGCGGCGAGCAGGCTGGCGGCCACCACCAGCAGCTGGGCGAGCAGGAACCGGGAGACCAGCCCCCGGGGGCGTCGGGTCATCGGGCCCCCATCCGGTAGCCGACCCCGCGCACCGTGTCGATATGGGCGGTCGGTTCCTCGCCCAGCTTGCGGCGCAGGTGGCCGATGTGCACGTCCACGATCCGCTCGTCGCCCACCCAAGCCGGGTCCCACACGATGTCGATGAGCTGACGACGGGAGAACGCCTGGTGTGGGCGGGCCGACAGGGCCGCCAGCAGGTCGAACTCGGTGCGGGTGAGCGCCACCGGATCGCCGCCCACCCGCACCTCGTGGGCGGTCAGGTCGATGACGAGGTCCCCGAACACCCGCGCCGGTTCGGCCGGGGCCATGGTGGGGCGGGGCCGGCGCAGCACCGCGGCCACCCGGGCGACGAGCTCGCGCACGCTGAAGGGCTTGGTGATGTAGTCATCGGCCCCGGCGGCCAGCCCGGCCAGCTTGTCCTCCTCGTCCCCGCGGGCGGTGAGCATCAGCACGTAGCACTCCGAGAAGGCCCGCAGCCGCCGGCACACCTCGACCCCGTCCAGCCCCGGCAGCCCCAGATCCAGGACCACGACGTCCGGGTGCTCCGTGCGGGCGGTCTCGAGGGCGTCGGGGCCGGTGTGCGCCTGGGCGACGGCGTAGCCGGCGCGGGCCAGGTAGGTGGCGACCATCTGCGCCAGAGGCTTTTCGTCGTCGACCACCAGCACCCGCCCGGCTGAGGACGCATCCCTGTCTGCGGAGATCACCATGATCCCAGTGTGTCCCGCCGTCCCGACGTAGAAGCCACTCGGGGGCCGGATGGTCCGCAATCTTCGCCAAACCTTCAAGGAATCTGGGCTCCCGCCTGCCGGTGGCCTGCCAGAATGGTTCTCAACCCCCGCATTTTCTGGTGACCCGACAAGGAATCATGGACACCCTTTCCCGTAGAAGTCTGCTCGTCGCCGGATTCGGCCTGCTCGGCTCCGGCGCCCTGGCGGCCTGTTCCTCACCTGCCCCGTCCCTCCCAGCAGGGGTGGGGGCCGGGACGGCCTCCGCCGGAGCCGGTCAGCGCCTCGTGGACACGGCGCTCACCGCCCGGCCGGTCACGCTCGATCTGGGCGGATCGACGGTGGCGACGTGGGCCTACGGCGACAGTCTCCCCGGTCCGCTCATCCGCGCCACGGCCGGGGACCGGCTGCGCATCCGGGTCGAGAATCGCCTGCCGGCGGACACCACCGTGCACTGGCACGGCATCGCCCTGGCCAATGGCGCCGATGGGGTGCCCGGGGTGACCCAGGATCCGATCGCCGCCGAGGCGACCTACACCTACGACTTCACCGCCCCGGACCCGGGGACCTACTTCTACCACCCGCACGTCGGGGTGCAGCTGGACCGCGGTCTGTACGCCCCGCTGATCATCGACGACCCGCAAGAACCCGGCGCCTACGACCACGAGTGGATCCTCGTCCTCGACGACTGGGTCGACGGCACCGGCCGTACCCCCGATGAGGTCCTGGCCGCCCTGACCTCCTCCCGGGACAACGGCGGGATGCCCGGGATGGACCACGGCAACATGGGCGGGATGGAGGGCATGGACATGTCCTCCGGCTCCTCGGAGGGCATGGCTGGGATGGACCACGGGGCGATAAGCGCCGGGGACTCCCCGTACGGCGATGACGCCGGGGACGTGTCCTACCCGCACTACCTGGTCAACGGGCGGGTTCCCGCGGACCCGGAGGTGCTCACGGCGAAGCCGGGCCAGAAAGTGCGGTTGCGGATCATCAACGCCGCCGCGGACACCATCTTCACGGTCGCCCTGGGCGGGCATCGCATGACCGTCACACACACCGATGGGTTCCCGGTGCAGCCGCAGGACACCGATGCCCTCTACCTGGGCATGGGAGAACGCTACGACGCGACCGTCACCCTGGCCGAAGGGGTCTTCCCCTTCGTGGCCGTGCCGCTGGGCAAGGACGGGCAGGCCATGGCCCTGGTGCGCACCGGGGCCGGCAATCCACCGCCGTCGTCAGTACGACCGGCGGAACTGGACAGATCCGTGCTCATCGGCGCCGACCTGACACCGGCGGACAGCGCCCGGCTGGAGGCCCGGGACCCCGACGTGTCCCTGGACCTGGCCATGACCGGGCAGATGAACCCTTACGAGTGGGGATTCAAGGGGGCCCCCTACGGGCAGCACGATCCTGTGCAGATCCAGGAGGGACAGCGGGTGCGGCTGACCGTGGCCAACCACACGATGATGGCCCACCCCCTGCACCTGCACGGGCACACCTTCGCGCTGCCCAACGGCCTGCGCAAGGACACCGTCCTGATCGCCCCGATGCGATCGATGGCCATCGACGTGCAGGCGGACAACCCCGGGAACTGGCTGATCCACTGCCACAACATCTACCACGCCGAAGCCGGCATGACGACCGAACTGAGATACCGCCCATGACCACCCTCTCCCGCCGCTCCCTGCTCACCTTCGGCCTGGTCGCCGGCACCGGACTGGCCGTCACCGCCTGCTCACCACAGTCCGGGAACTCCACCGCCCCGGCCTCCAGCACGGGCACCGCCATCACCCACGTCCACGCCATCACCCGCGATGCGGCCGGGACGATCCTGCTGGCCACCCACGAAGGCCTGTTCCGCCTGGACGACCAGGACCTGACCCAGGTCGGCCCGGTGGTGGACCTGATGGGCTTCACCACCACCGGCGAGGGGCGCTACCTCGCCTCCGGCCACCCGGGTCTGGGCGTGGACCTGCCTGAACCGGTCGGGCTGATCGAGTCCACCGACGCCGGTGAGAGCTGGAGAGTGCTCTCGCGGGCCGGGGAATCGGACTTCCATGCCCTGGCCGCCGGCCCGAACGGGGTCATCGGCTTCGACGGGCAGCTGCGCATCAGCGCCGACGGCCGCAACTGGGACACCGCCGCCATCCCCTCCGCCCCCGCTTCTCTGGCGGTCGCCCCGGGTACGGGCACGGTGCTGGCCACCACCGAGGACGGCCTGCTGCGCTCCTCCGACAACGGCACGACGTGGACGACGGTGGACACCCCGCAGTTGATGTCCCGGGTGGCCTGGGCCGACGACGAAACGATGGTGGGCGTCGGCATCGACGGGCGCCTGCTGACCAGCCGTGACGCCGGGGACACCTGGACAGCCAGTCGGGACCCGGTCGGCGAGGTCGTAGCCCTGGGAGCAGGTCTGACCGACGGCGGGGAGGTCGAGGCGCTGCTGGTGGAGGGCCCCCGGGTGCTGCGGAGCCTGGACGGTGGAGCCACGACGGAGCAGCTGCTGTGAACACCACCGCTCGTGCCCCCAGGCACAGTCGGCGACCATTCACGCCTGACAGCGCGCCAGGCAACAAGGGAGTAGGGGGCCATCATGAGTAAGGACGACTCTACGCACCAGGACGCCACCCATGCCGCGAAGCCGGCGGAGGCCGGACGTGTCCCGCGGAAACGGCTGACCGGCATCGACGCGGCGCGCTGATCGGGCTGACCGCCATCCATTTCCTGCCCGCCGAGAACGAACAGACCCACGAGGCGACGCTGAGCTGGACCCTGTTCTCCGGAGACTCCGCCGCCCTGTTCGCCCTGCTGGCAGGGGTGGGCCTGGCCTTCGCCACCGGTGGCCGACACCCCCGAACAGGCCGACGGATGACGGGAGCGCGGGTGGGCGTGGCGGTGCGGGCCCTGCTGATCTTCGCCCTCGGGGTGGCAATCAACTCCCTGATGCCCGAGGACTGTACTGACCGGACACGTTGGTCAATCGTGAGAAGGGCGGCTGGTTGCTGCAGGCTGTGTGGGGCCGGTGATGGTTGTAGTAGTGCAGCCAGCCGTCGAGTTCGCCGCGGCGCTCCGTCTCGGAGGTGTAGCAGCGGGCGTAGGCCCAGCCGTCGGCCAGGGTGCGGTGGAAGCGCTCGATCTTGCCGTTGGTCTGCGGGCGATACGGCCTGGTCCGTTTGTGCCTGATTCCCAGCTCGGCGCAGGTGTCGCGCCACAGGTGTGAGCGATAGGCGCCACCGTTGTCCGACAGGACCCGCTCGACGGTCACCCCGCGGGCGTTGAACCACTTGACGGCCCTGGCCAGGACCGCTGTGGCGGTGTGGGCTGTTTCGTCGTCGTGGATCTCGGCGTAGGCGACGCGGGAGTGGTCGTCAATGACGGTGTGGACGTAGGCCTTGCCCATCAACGGGTCGTAGTGCTTGTTCTTGGGCTTGTCGGGTGTGGCTGCGCGGTTCTTCTCGCCTTGTCGTCGGCCGACGTAGCGCCAGCCTCCGCCGTCTGGGATGTTGCCGAGCTTCTTCACGTCGACGTGCAGCATCGCCCCGGGGTGGTCGTGCTCGTAGCGACGAACAGGCTCTCCAGTGGCACGGTCGACGTGCGACAGGCGGTTCAAGTGGACGTCGACCAAGATCCGGTGGACTGTCGACGGGGCAACGCCAATCCGGTATGCCAACTGAACCGGACCTTCCCGCAGACGCAGCCGGAGCTGGATACAGCGCTTCGCAGTCGTGGGGCTGGTCTTGTTCGGGGAGCGGTGGGGGCTTGACCCTTGATCTTGGACACGCGGAATCCAGCACGATGCTGGGAGAAGCGAGAATCCAAGGATGGCCAGGAAGAACTACACCGACGAGTTCCGTCGCCGGGCGGTGGACTTGTACGAGTC
>NZ_BAAARF010000007.1:0-196023 GCF_039532055.1 Kocuria salsicia
CGACCACGCAAAACGCTGGACTGGAAGAACCCAGCCCAGCGTCTGCGTGATCTACTAATCACTGACTAAACAACCAGGTGTTGCGAGGACCCCTGGAACCTGCCATCTGGTGGCGCGGCGTCGTCGTACCCGCGGAGCGGTGTGTGCTCGGGTCTCAGCCCTCGCGCACGATGCGCAGGACGGTGTCCCGCACGGTCTCCATGGTGGCGGCGTCTGGGGCCTCGACGTTCAGGCGCAGGAACGGCTCCGTGTTGGAGGGGCGCAGGTTGAACCACCAGCCCTGCTCGGGGTGGGTGAACGTGGTGCCGTCCATGTCCTCGACCGTGACGGCCGGGTCCTCGGCGGCGAAGTGCGCGCGCACGCGGTCCACCGCGGCGGCCTTGTCCTCGATCTCCGAGTTGATCTCCCCGGAGGCCGTGTACGGGTCGTAGCGGTCCATGAGCTCGCTCAGGGGCGCGTCCTGCTCGCCCAGGGCGGCGAGGACGTGCATGGCCGCGAGCATCCCGGTGTCCGCGTTGAAGAAGTCCTTGAAGTAGTAGTGGGCGGAGTGCTCCCCGCCGAACACGGCGTGCTCGGAGGCCATGACGGCCTTGATGAACGAGTGCCCCACGCGGGTGCGCACGGCCCGACCGCCGTTGGCCTCGATCAGCTCCGGGACGGCCTTGGAGGTGATGAGGTTGTGGATCACCACGGGGTGCTCCTCACCCCCGGCCTGGGCGCGGGCGATCTCGCGCTCGGCCACGATGGCCGCCACGGCGGACGGCGAGACCGGATCCCCGTTCTGGTCCACCACGAAGCAGCGGTCTGCGTCCCCGTCGAATGCGAGTCCGATGTCCGCCCCGTGCTCGCGGACCGCGTTCTGCAGGTCCACCAGGTTGGCGGGCTCAAGGGGGTTGGCCGGGTGGTTGGGGAACGTGCCGTCCAGCTCGAAGTACAGGGGCTCGATCTCCAGGGGCAGCGCCGGGAGCAAGGTGTCGCCGAGCACTGCGGGGGTGGTCAGGCCGGCCATCCCGTTGCCGGCGTCCACCACGACCTTCAGCGGACGGATGCCGCTGAGGTCCACGAGGGATCGCAGGTAGCGGGCGTAGTCGCCGAGCACGTCCCGCTCGGACGCGGTGCCCTGGTGCTCCGCGGCGGGGATCTCGCCGGAGTCCAGGTAGCCCTGGGCGGTGTCACGGATTTCGTACAGCCCGGTGTCCGAGGACACGGGAACGGCACCGGCCTTGGCCATCTTGATGCCGTTGTACGCGGCGGGGTTGTGGCTCGCGGTGAACGTGGCACCGGCGCAGTCCAGCGTGCCGCAGGCGAAGTACAGCTCGTCCGTGGAGATGCTGCCGATCACGGTCACGTTCGCACCGCGGCGCGTGGCGCCCTCGGCAAACGCCGCCACGAACTCCGGGGAGGAGGGGCGCATGTCCCCGCCGACCACCACGCCCGAGCCCGCGAGGCCCAGGACGTCCACGAACGCCGCACCGGTGGCACGCACACTCTCGGCGGTGATGCTCTCACCCACGATGCCGCGGACGTCGTAGGCCTTGAATGATGATGAAAGATCTGTGGTCACCGTTCGGATTCTACGGGAGGCGCCCCCACGCGCTCCTCAGGCGGGGCGTCCCCACTTGCGTCCCTGTGCCGCGCACCGCACGGTTTTTCCCCGGGCGCTGTGGTTACATGTGCGACATGGCCGAGTTCCTGAGGATGAGCAACCCGATCCAGCACTACGCCTGGGGGTCCTGCTCGGTGCTCGCGACCATGCAGGGTCGCCCCGCACCCACCGCGGACCCGGAGGCCGAGATGTGGATGGGGGCCCACCCGAGCGCGCCGTCCCACGTGGAGGTGCAGGGCGCTCGCCGCGGGTTGCACGAGGTGCTCCCGCACCTGCCGTTCCTGCTCAAGATCCTCGCCATCGCCGCGCCCCTGTCCATCCAGGTCCACCCCTCCACCGAGCAGGCGCAGGAGGGCTTCGCGCGCGAGAACGCGGCCGGGGTCCCGCTCGACGCGCCCCACCGCAACTACAAGGACGACCGGGCCAAGCCCGAGACCGTGGTGGCACTGTCCGAGATGTGGCTGCTCGTGGGCCAGCAGGACCGCGCCCGCCTCGCGCGGCTGGCCGAGCACCTCGACCTGGCCTGGCTCGAGCTCGCGGTGCAGACGCCGTGCCCCGTGCAGCACGTCCTCGAACTGCCGGACGACGACGCCGCAGCGGCCGTCCGCGCGAGCGTCGCCGCGGCCTCACGGACCTCAGAGCCCGACAAGGCGGAGTCCGCCGCTGCGGGGCAGTCCGGCCCCGGTTCACAGTCTGAGGCCTCCGCGACGTCTGGGCCGTCGGTGCACTCCGCCCCGTCCACCGGCCCGGAGGCGGAGAGCACAGGCGCCGCACCCCGTGCCCTCTCTCCGGAGATGGACCCGGTGCAGCGCGCCGTCGCCCTGATCCGGCTGCTGGCCCACCACTACCCGGGAGACCGGGGGCTGCTGGTGGCGCTGTGCATGAATGTGGTGCACCTTGCCCCGGGGCAGGCGCTGTTCACCCCGGCCCAGCAGGTGCACGCCTACCTCAGCGGCACGGCCGTGGAGATCATGGGATGCTCCGACAACGTGCTGCGCGCGGGGCTTACCCCCAAGCACGTTGACGTGGCAGAGCTGCTGCGCGTGATGTCCAGGACATCCGAGCCCGTGGCAGTGATGGAGCCGCGCGCGGAGCCCGGCGGCACCGTGAGCTACCCCCTGTGGGATCCTGCGGTCTCGCTCGTCTCTGCGCGCGTGTCCCCCGGGAACCCCGTGCGCCGGGAGCTCGCGGGAACCTGCATGGTGCTGGTGACGGAGGGTGAGGTCACCGTGGTCCCGGGGAACGTGCGGGCCTCCGCCGGGCAGTCCCTGATCTGTCTGGAGGGACCGGGCACCGCCACGATCGAGGGCGAGGGACAGGTCTTCCTGGTGGAGGCGGTGGCCGTCAGCGGCCAGTGAGCCTCCCGCCCGATCTCACCCCTAGGGCTGTCGCGACGATCCGGTCGGACGCGTTAAATGACAAGGCCACTTATTCTCGACCTCGTCATGGGAGGACGCATGGACCGGCGGATCGAACGGACCCGCACCGCGGTGGTCGAAGCCGCCGTGGCGCTGGCTGCGCGCGGCGCCCCGGCCGTGGGCATGACCGAGATCGCCACTGCCGCCGGTGTCAGCCGCAAGGCCGTCTACGAGAACTTCGGCTCCCGGGACGAGGTGCTGCGCAGTGCCACCGAGTGGCTGCTGCGCGACGCCGTGCCGTCCGTGGAGCCCGCCGGCACCCGTGAAACCACCGTGTGGGTGGCCGTCCTCGCACCGGTCGTGGCGCACATGACAAGCCACCGCGACTACTACCGCAACGTCCTCTCGGGTCCGGCGGGCACGGCGGCCCGTGACGCCGTGGTGGACCACGCCGTGGCCGGGCTGCGCGCCGAACGAGCCCGGCGCAACGAGTCTGGGGCGGACGGTGTCGGGAGGGTGGTGGGCGGCGTCGGCACCGTTGCACGGGACGGGGCGGTGGCTGCCGTGCAGTGCCGGCGGGACCGCTTCGCCGTGCACGGTCTCGTGGGCTTGGTCGCGGATGCGCTGCTGCAGCGCTCCGACGCCGATCTGGGGGGTCTGTTCCGCGAGCTCACGGAGGGTCTGTCCACCCTCGCGCCCGGCGGGTGAGGTCGAGTCCGGCGCAGGCGGAGGCGGCCCGTCCCCTGGGCTCCACCTGGGCCTCACTGAGGAGCAGCGTCCGGGGAAAGCACGGGGTGCCGGAATATCCACCCGCCCGTGATTGCTGTACTGGTCCCGGGGACGCAGCCGTTTCCCGCGGCATCGTTGCGACAGGAAGGACCAGCAATGTCTGAGATCACGATCATCGGCGGCCACGGCAAGGTGGCGCTGCAGCTGAGCCGTCTGCTCTCGACCCAGGGGGACACAGTGCGCTCCGTCATCCGCAAGGAGGAGCAGAGCGAGGACGTGGAGAACACGGGTGCCACACCCGTGGTCGCTGACGTCCAGAGCCTGGACGTGGCAGCGCTGACCGAGCTGCTCTCCGGCCAGGACGCCGTCGTGTGGTCCGCGGGTGCCGGCGGCGGGTCCCCCGAGCGCACCTACGCTGTGGACCGCGATGCCGCGATCCGCAGCATGGACGCCGCCGAGGCGGCCGGCGTGAAGCACTACGTGATGGTGTCCTACATGGGCGCGGGCCAGGACCACGGGGTGCCCGAGGACAACGACTTCTACGCCTACGCCCAGTCCAAGGCGGACGCGGACGACCACCTGCGCGCCAGCTCCCTGAACTGGACCATCCTGGGCCCGGGCATGCTCACGGACGACGACCCCTCGGGATCGATCGCCCTGGGCCGCGCCGGGGAGGACGAGAACCGGGACACCTCCCGCGGCAACGTGGCCCTCGTGGCAGCCCGGACACTCACGGACCCCAAGGGCACCACCGGTGCGTTCATCGAGTTCGCGGACGGGGAAACCCCGATCGCCGAGGCGATCGACGGTCTCGCCTGATCCCCTGAGCGAGCGGTCAGCCAAGCGGCCCGGCCCGTGCCCGTGCCCGTCACCGTGACGTGCACGGGCCGGGCCGTCTTCTAGGCTGGGAGCATGGAGATGCCCTCGATCCACCAGAACCCCGCGTCCGGGCGCCCTTCCGAACCCCTCGACCTCAACGAGACCATCGGGCTCAGCGCAGTGGTGCACGGCACCGTCCAGGGCGTTGGCTTCCGCCACTGGTGCTGGCAGCAGGCCCAGGAGCTCGGTCTCGTGGGCTCCGCGACGAACAACGACGACGGCACGGTGACCGTCGTCGCCGAGGGGCCCCGGTGGGCCGCCGGGGAGTTCCTGCAGGCGCTGATCTCCCGGGACACCCCGGGCGCCGTGATCACGGTGGACGAGCACTTCGGCCCCGCAACCCACTCCTACACCGAGTTCAGCACGCACTGACGGGCAGTCTCCCCTTCACCCGCCGTTGGCCCGGGTGAGCTGCCGTGGACGTGGCCGCGCGCCGTCGTGCCGGGGCCACGGCCGGAAGGGGAGCCCCATGACGGCAGCGAAAACCGGACAACAGAGGCAGCCGGTGCAGCGCCGACACCCGGCACAGCACAGGCACGCGCCGAACGGGCCGCCGCGTTCCTGTCGCGCGTGGTCGGGCTGCTCGGACCGACGCCGGAGGGACACGGAACCCGCACCATGGTCACGTTGCCCTGTGAGGTGGCCACGGACACCGGCCTCGTCCGTTGCCTGGTGGCCGCCGGAATGGACGTGGCACGGATCAACTGCGCGCACGACGGCCCGGCACGGTGTACGCGCATGGTCGAGCACCTGCGGGCAGCGGCCGCGGAGCAGGGACGGGACCTGCGCATTGCGATGGACCTCGCCGGGCCCAAAGTCCGTACAGGTCCGCTGCAGCCAGGTCCCCGCGTGGCCGGGATCAAGCCGCAGCGCAAGGCCACCGGTCACGTGCTGAGCCCGGTTCGGCTGTGGCTCGGCTCGTCCGCACCCGGGGACGACGGTGTCGCCTGCGTTCCTGTGGGCCCCGCACGGTGGCTCGCGCGGCACCGCCCGGGGGACCGCCTCCACCTGCGGGACGCCAGGGGCCCGCGAGCATTGGCCGCACCGTGCCCGAAGCCTTCCGCGACGCCCGGGTGGGGCACCGGGTGCTGCTCGACGACGGCAGGCTGGGCAGTGTCGCCACCGCCGTGGGCCCCGGGACGATGGACGTGGAGACCACCCGGGCGGCGCCCGGCGGCAGCAGACTCTCGGCGGAGAAGGGCATCGACTTCCTGGACACCGACCTCCTCATCCCCTCCTTGACGGCGCGGGACCGGGAGGACCTGCGCTTCGTGGCCCGTCATGCGGACATCGTGAACATGTCGTTCGTGCGCCGGGCACGGGACGTCGCAGACCTCCTGGCCGAACTGGAGGCGCTGGAGGCCCACGGCCTGGACGTGACCCCGAGGAACGAAACCGTGGGCGGTTTCGAGCAGCTGCCCATGATGCTGCTGGAGGCCAGGCACTGCTAGGACTGCGGGGTGATGACCGCGCGCGGGGACCTCGCGGTCGACACCGGATTTGAGCAGATGGCAGAGGTCCAGGAGGAGATCCTGTGGCTGTGCCAGGCCGTGCACGTGCCGATCGTGTGGGCCACCCAGGTGCTCGAAAGCCTGGCGAAGAACGGGATCCCCTCCCGTGCAGAGATCGCCGACGCCGCCCAGGGCCAGCGCACGGAGTGCGTGATGCTCAACAAGGGCACCTGCGTCGTCGAGGCCGTCCGGACGCTCTCCGTCGTGCTGGAGCGGGTGTGCGGGAACGCGTTTAAGAAGACGGACCTGCTGAGGGCGCCGCACGCGTGGGCCGATTTCGTGCGCTGAGCGAACCGCGCCCCGCGCAACGCTCAGGGCGCTGTGGAATAGTGGACGTGATGTTCTCGGCGGGATCCGCCGGGCAATGACTACCCGTGTCGAGGAGTGGACGTCGATGGGCCAGAATCCCCTGAACAAAGCATTTGACAAGGACGGAAAGCCCAAACCCGGGGTGAACAAGTTCCTGGACCATGCACTGCGCATCCAGCAGCCCTGGGTGGTCAAAATGCTCAAGCACGAGCGTCGGCAGCACCCGGACGCGACCCCCGAGGAGATCGCCCGACGCGCCCAGAAGATCTACGTCCGATCGGTGACCGTGGGCGGTGGGGCCGTGGGTGCGACCGCCGCCGTCCCCGGGATCGGAACCATCGCCTCCGTCGGGCTCTCCTCGGCGGCCGTGGCCGGGTACCTCGAGGCCACCGCACTCTACGCGCAGGCCGTCGCCGAGCTGCACGGCATCGAGCCCAGCGACGAGCAGCAGAACCGGACCATGATCATGGCGCTGATGCTCGGAGAGGACGGCAACGCTCTGATGGGCCAGCTGCTCGCCAACTCCTCCACGAGCAAGAACCTCACGGGCAAGTGGGGGCTGATGCTGGGCAAGTCGCCCGCCGACTCCAAGAAGTTCGACGTGGGCCGCACCATCCGCAGCATGTTTGTCAAGCGGTTCCTGGCCCGTCAGACCGGCGCAGTACTGGGCCGCGCCCTCCCCTTCGGCCTCGGCGCCGTGGTGGGTGGCGGTGCCAACCTCGCGATGGCCCGCCAGGTGGTCAAGGCCACCGACGAGGCCTTCGGGGGGTTCCCCGCCACGTTCCCGGCAAACCTGGAGGTGCAGGAGCGCGCCGAGAAGTTCAGGGACGGTGCCACGGCGTCCGATCAGCAGGCTCTGGACTCCGGGCCAACGGACCGCAAGAAGCGCAAGTAGTGCGGAGTTGAGCCTGTACGGCTGGCTCTGCGCGGCCTGCTGAACGTGCACGGTGCCCCGGGGCGGTCTCGACCTCCCGGGGCACCGTGCTGTCCGGGGCGGGGGTGTCTCCGTGGCTCGGTTCCTCCGGGGCCGCGAGCTGGGGACCGGGATCCGGCCCCGGGGCACCCGCTCGGGGCAACGGCGTCGTCGACCCGTTCGACACGGCACCCCGTGCGGCTCGTACGCTGGGACGCGTGGCACACGCACCTCTCCCGTCTTCCGCACCCCCGCTCCTGTACGCGCACCGCGGCTCCTCCGCCAGCTATCCCGAACTGACCCGGGCCGCCTTCGTCGAGGCGCTGGCGGACGGAGCGGACGGCGTGGAGTGCGACGTCCACCTCACGCGCGACGGGTACCTCGTCCTGCACCACGACGACCAGCTGGGGCGCACCTCGGACGGCAGCGGCGCGCTCGCCGAGCACACGCTCGAGCAGCTGCGGGCGCTGGACTACACGTCCTGGAAGGGAGTGGGGATCCCGGCCACCCACGGCCTCGCCCACGAGCAGCTGATGTCCCTGGATGAGCTGCTGGACCTCCTGCTCGCCGCCGGCCGACCAGTGGGGCTCGCCGTGGAGACGAAGCACCCCAGCCCCCGCGGGCAGGGTCTCGAGGAGGCGTTGCTCGTGCTCCTCGAACGCCGGGGCTGGGATCCAGACAGCGGCTGGCTCGGCAGCGTCCGTGTCTCGATCATGAGCTTCAACGCCGACGTAGTGCGTCACCTCCTGGAGAGGGTCGCACCGCAGAACGTGTGCCAGCTGCTGGACGAGGACTCCGGTGCGCAGGCGCGGGAGAACCTCGTGGCTGGGCCGCTCGTCGGGCCTGGAATCGCCTTCGTGCGGTCCCACCTCTCCGAGGTGGAGTAGTGGTTGCGCGACGGAGCGGTGCTGCGCGTGTGGACCGTCGACACCGTCGAGGACACGCGGGCGTGCCTGGGCCTGGGGGTCCAGCAGATCACCACGAACGTGCCGCGCACCATGAGGGCGCGGCTCACGGGGGATCAGTCGCCGAACTCGTCCACGAGCTCCTCTGCCAGGCCTGTGTAGCCGCCGGGGGTGAGCTCGCTCAGACGCCGAGCGGTCGCCTCGGAGAGGCCCAGTCCCGCGATGAACCCGCGCATGCGCGCTGCGTCCACGCGGTGTCCCCGGGTGAGCTCCTTGAGCCGCTCGTAGGGGTTGTCCATGCCCTCGCGACCCGCGATGGCCTCGGCGCGCATGGCGGTCTGAACAGCCTCGCCGAGCACCTCCCAGTTGCCGTCGAGGTCCGCGGCCAGGGTCTCCTCGGCCACGTCCAGGCGGTCCAGGCCCTTCACCACGTTGGAGATGGCCAGCAGGGAGTGGCCGAACGCCACCCCGATGTTGCGCTGGGAGGACGAGTCCGTGAGGTCACGCTGCCACCGTGAGGTCACGAGCGTGGCGGCGAGGGTGTCCAGCAGCGAGCACGAGATCTCGGCGTTGGCCTCGGCGTTCTCGAAGCGGATGGGGTTGACCTTGTGCGGCATGGTCGAGGAGCCGGTGGCGCCCTCCACCGGGATCTGCTGGAAGTAGCCGATCGAGATGTAGGACCACACGTCCGTGCACAGGTTGTGCAGGATCCTGTTGAACCGGGAGAGGTCCGCGTAGAGCTCGGCCTGCCAGTCGTGGGACTCGATCTGCGTGGTCAGCGGGTTCCACGTGAGCCCGAGGCCCCTGACGAAGGTCCGGGAGATCTGCGGCCAGTCGGTGTCCGGCGCGGCGGCGGTGTGGGCCGCAAAGGTTCCCGTGGCGCCGTTGATCTTCCCCAGGAACGTGGTGCCCTCGATGCGCCGCAACTGCCGCTCGAAGCGGTGGGCGAAGACGGCGAGCTCCTTGCCCAGGGTGGTGGGTGTGGCCGGCTGGCCGTGCGTGTGGGAGAGCATGGGAGTGGCCTTCGTCTCTCGGGCCATCTGCCAGACCGCCGCCACGAGACTGCGGGCGGCGGGCAGCCACGCCTGCTCGACGGCGTCCTTCACACCCAGTGCGTAGGAGAGGTTGTTGATGTCCTCGGAGGTGCACGCGAAGTGCACGAGCGGGGTCAGGTGCTCCAGGCCGAGCTCCGGCAGCCGGCGGCCGATGTAGTACTCCACGGCCTTCACATCGTGCACGGTCACGGCCTCGAGCTCGGCGAGCTCGGCCACGGAGGCGGCGTCGAAGGAAGTGACCAGAGCGCGCAGGCCTGCCTTCTGCTCCTCGCTCAGGGGCTCCAGGCCCGGCAGGGCGCGCTGCTCGCACAGGTGGATGAACCACTCGACCTCCACGTGCACCCGCTCGCGGTTCAGCGCCGCCTCCGAGAGGAAGTCCACCAGCACGGCGGTCTGCGGACGGTAGCGGCCGTCCAGCGGCCCCAGCGCGATGGCGGGTTCCTGCTGGCCCAGGGCCACTCGTCCGGACGGGAGGGTCTGCGCGGTGTTCGACATGGCCCTCATTCTTCCATGCCGGTTCCGCGCACGGCGGCGGCGATCGCCCTCCACAGCCACGTTCCACGGCCGCCGGGCTCCGTGCCCGTGCACACGCACCGGTCGCCGCCCAGGCCGTCCCGGCACGCTTCCTAGCCTGGGTCCTTGACGCCGTCCGGATCCGCGGCCGGTGCCGGAAAGGAACCGCTCATGACACCCCTCGCGAGCTCGGCGCCGCCCGGTGCGAGCCCCTGGACCCTCGCCGGTCTGGTCCACGAACGGCTCAGCAGTCTCGCCGCCCGGTACGAGGCCGCCGCGGAGCACCTCGACGCCCTCGCCGCCCGGCTCGCGGAACTTGCACGGGCGGACGGTTGGGCCGGTCCGGGTTCGCGTGCCTTCACGGCGTGGGTGCAGCGCCACGGTCAGGACACCCGGGGGAAGGCGGAGCAGTGCCGGGAAGTTGCCGATCTCGTGCGGCAGACGGCGAGCATGCTCGGGCAGCGGATCCAGGACGTGGAGTCGGTCCTGGATCTCGGCGGGCCCCTGACCGGTGCACTCACCGCGGTGCTCGGTCCCGTGGCTCTGGGCGCGGGACTGGGCTCGGGACTGGGCTCGGGAATGAACGTGGGAATGGGCGCTGGCCTCGGAGCGTCGACGTGAGCGCGCCTCAGCCCACCCGCGTGCCCGGGGAGGATGACACACGCCCGGGCACCTCGGCGGACACGGAAAGAGGCGCCGAGACGGGCACTGACACCAGCAATGAGTCCGGCGTCGGTACGGGCCATGAGCCGGGCACTGAAACCGGCGCTGCGGCCACCTCCGAACACCGCTCCACCCCGCTTCCCGCGCCGGACATGGCGGCGGGCGTGACCGAGGTGCACGGAACGGCCGAGGACCTCCAGGGCGTGCTCTTCGCCGAGGGCACGGGGCCACGTCCCGCGGCGGAGGGCTTCGAGGACGCCGACGCCGTGGCGGCGGCCGTGGAGGGGGCGGCCACGAGCATGGAGGTCTCCGGCGGGGTCGTCGGGACCGGAACCGACGGCGCGGGCGGTGTGCGGGTGGACACCACCGCGATCGCGGCGCTCGCCAGTGCCCTCTCCGGTGTTGCCACGGACCTGTGCTTCGCGCTCGCGGGCATGGCGCCCCTGGCCGCCGAACTGGAGCTGTGGTCGCTGAGCGGACAGCCCCAGGCAGTGCACGCCGCCGCGCTCGCGGGGCTGGTGGCGGTGGACCTGCTGGGCGTGGGCGAGGGCGTCGCCGCAACCGGGGGCAGGCTGCTGCTCGCCCAGCTGCGGTACGCGGCCCTGGAGGACGTCCTCACCGGGGCGTTCTCGCGTGCCGCGCTGGATACGCCGCTGGGTGCCGTGGGCAGCTCCGTGGTGCGCGAGGTGTGCCGCACCGCGGAGGACGTGGACGTCGCACTCGCCCGGGCGGGCATCGGCTCACCCGAGGAGTTCGGCCGCAAGGTCGAGTTCACAGCATTCGGAGTCGTCGTGCGGGGCGGTGGCCCCCGCGGTACGGATGCCCTGATCCGGGGAATCGGGCTGGACGACATCGCGGACGCCGCGTTGCGCGTCCCCCTCGGCGGGACAGGATCAGGGGTGGCGGACGACGCCCCGGACGGCACCGCCCCGGGCCCCCACCCACCCGCAACGGGAGCGGCGGACACTGGCGCCGCGGGCACGGAAGCCGGCCGGGCGACGTCGTCGGGCGGCCTGACACTGGGCCAGTACCTTCGGTTCCGGGCCGTCGAGATGCTGAGTGGGTACGGTCGCCCCGAAGGTGGTGCCCACCACGCAGCGGGCGGGGCAGTGGAAGGAACGGCAGGCGGGGCGGCGGGCGCGGGGGAGAAGGACGTCCTCGCGGCCGTCGGTGGGATCCTGGCGCCGGTGGTGGCCGCCTTGATGCTGGATGCCCCGGGCATCCCGCGCTGGTACACCGCGTGGCGCACGGGGCGGCGGCTGCGCCCCGCAGAGGTCGCGGAGCGCGCGGTCACGGACAACCTACGGCCCTGGCTCACCGCACAGGCGCTGAAGCCCGCCACCCGGGAGGTATTCACCGCGCTCACCCCGGCCAACGCGGCGGCGCACCGCATGACGGGCATGGACCGGCGGGCCCTGCCTGCCGGCATCGAGAACCCCGGGACGATCCCCACTACAGTCGCCGGAACGGCCGCAGCCCTCAAGGACGCGAAGAACATCGTCTCCGGCGCCGGTCCGGACGGGACGCCCGTGGAGAACAGCACCGTGATGGTGCAGAAGGCCGTCGACGAGCAGGGCCGCCGTACGTTCTCGGTGGTGCTCACGGGCACGGAGGAGTGGGTGGACAGCCCGGGCGTGCACGATCTCAAGGGGATTGCGGAGGGGATGACGGCCCGGGTGGACGCCCCGCTCACCGAGCTGCCGCAGGCTCAGCGGATGGCGGTGCAGGCCCTGCAGGACGCCGGGATCCAGGAGGGGGACGCCGTGGTGCTCTCCGGCCACAGCCTCGGCGGGATCGACGCCGCCGGGCTCGCCGCGAACACGCAGTTCCGGGAGCGCTACTACGTCGAAGCCGTGACCACATATGGCGCGCCGGTGGGGGACTTCGCGATCCCGGAGTCCACGTCCGTGATGGCGGTGGAGCACGTGGACGACGTCGTGCCCGCACTGGACGGGGTGGCGAACCCGGACTCGGGGCACCGCGCCACAGTGCGGCTCAGCACTGCCTACCCCTTGGCGCTGACCGGGGAGGCCGGATTCACCGGCGTGGGGGCGCACGACATGAACCTCTACGCCGTGGGGTCCCAGGGGATCTCGCAGTCCCACCACCCGGCGGTCGCCGCCCACGAGCAGCGGCTCGCGGACGTGGTCCCCCACGGGCCGGGCACGCGCACCGAGACCTACGTCTACGAGGGCTGGGAGGAGCACTGAGCACACCGGTTCCCGGCAGGGGCGGGCGCTAGCATGACAGCTATGGAACATTCCACGTCCGCCCAGGTACCGTCGGATCTCCCGCGGGACACCACGTGCATCACCCCGCGCGCGGCACTCGGCAGACTCCCCGCGTACGCGGCCGGCAAGCCGGCCAGCGAGGTGCCGGGGCTCGTGGCCTACAAGCTCGCGTCCAACGAGAACCCCTTCGGCGCCGTGCCCGCCGTGCGTGAGGCGCTCGCCTCGTTCGCGGACGTCAACCGCTACCCGGACCCCACCGCCACAGCGCTGAGGGAGGCGCTGGCCGAGCACCTGGACGTCCCGGCGGAGGACGTGGTGGCCGGAGCGGGCAGCCTCGGTGCCCTGAACCAGCTCCTCGCGGCGTTCGCCGGCACGGGGGAGGATGGTCAGCCGGATGAGGTCGTCTACGCGTGGCGCTCGTTCGAGGCCTACCCCATCTCGGTCGGGCTCGCCGGGGCCGCCAGCGTGCAGGTCCCCAACCTGCCGGACGGCTCTCACGACCTCGACGCCATGGCCGCCGCCGTGACCGAGCGGACCCGCGTGATCCTGCTGTGCACGCCCAACAACCCCACAGGCCCCAGCCTGCGCGACGAGGCCGTGCGGGAATTCCTGGCTAAGGTGCCCCCGCACGTGGTGGTGGTGGTCGACGAGGCCTACACCGAGTTCCAGCGCCTGGTCGGTCTCGCCAACGGGATCGACCTCTACCGTGAGCATCCCAACGTCGTGTCCCTGCGCACCTTCTCCAAGGCCCACGGGCTGGCCGGGCTGCGCGTGGGCTACACCGTGGCCCAGCAGAACGTCACGCGCCACCTGCGTCAGAGCGCGCCCGCGTTCTCCGTCACCGAGGTGGCGCAGCTGGCCGCTGTGGCGTCGTTGAAGAGCATCGAGCAGGTGGATGAGCGCGTCGAGCAGCTCGTGGCCGAGCGGGAAAGGGTGCTGCGCGGGCTCACGGAGCTGGGATGGCAGTACCCTGAGACGCAGGCGAACTTCGTGTGGCTGCCGCTCGGGGAGCACAGCGAGCAGTTCTCACGGGCGTGCGACGAGAAAGCCCTGTCCGTGCGCAGGTTCGGCGCGGAGGGGGTGCGGGTGAGTTTCGGGGAGCCGGAGGCCAACACACGGTTCCTGGAACTGTGCGCCTCGTTCCCGCACCTCAGCACCATGCCAGCCCCGCAGCAGACGGCGGACTGCTGAGGGCTGCGGCCCGCGAGGACCCCATGACCACGAAGACGCCGAGACCGTGACGAGCACCGAGTGCCCCCGGACCACCACGGGCGCCGGGACGGACGCGCACCGCGGCCACCCGCAGCCGTGGCCGGAACGGAAGGGCCGGGCGTGACGACAGCAGAAGGATCGAGACCCCAGATGGCACCACCCACCCCCACAAGCGAGGCGCAGGCCACGCTGCCGCGCCACCAGCTGCTGGATGAGCGCGGCGTCGTCCGCGAGGACCCGAAGCTCTCCCCGTACGCGGCGGACCTCTCGCTCGAGGACCTGCACCACCTGTACCGGTCCATGACCCTTGCCCGCCGTGTGGACGAGGAGGGCACCTCGCTGCAGCGCCAGGGGCAGCTGGTGCTCTGGGTCCCGCTGCGGGGCCAGGAGGCGGCGCAGGTCGGTTCGGTGTGGCCCACACGGCCCACCGACCGGCTCTTTCCTTCCTACCGCGAGCACGCGGCGGCCTTTGAGCGGGGGATCCGCCCAGCGGACCTGATGCGGCTGTTCCGCGGCATCACGGCCGGGGGCTGGGACCCGGAGGAGTACCAGATGAACCTCTACACCATGGTCCTCGCCGCCCAGGTTCCCCACGCGGTGGGCTACGCCATGGGGACCGCGCTGGACCGCAGGGCCGCGGGGAGCGCGGGAAATCCGCCCACCACGGCGCCGGAAGCGGTCGTCGCGTACTTCGGGGACGGCGCAAGCACCGAGGGCGAGATCCACGAGTCCATGGTCTTCGCGGCCTCCTACGACGCCCCGGTACTCTTCTTCATCCAGAACAACCAGTGGGCCATCTCGGTGCCCTTCACCACGCAGTCGCGCGTCCCCCTGGCCACGCGCGCCGCGGGCTACGGCTTCGAGGGGTTACGCGTGGACGGCAACGATGTCCTGGGGGTCGTGGCGGCCACGCGCTACGCGCTCGAGAAGATCCGCGCAGGGGAGGGCCCCGTGCTGATCGAGGCCGAGACCTACAGGATGGGAGCCCACACCACGGCGGACGACCCCACCAAGTACAGGGAGCGGGACGAGGAGGACGAATGGGGCCACCTCGATCCCATCGACCGGCTGCGGTCCCACCTCCGCACCCACCACGGGGTCGAGGACGAGTTCTTCGAGGCCGTGGCGCGGGAGAACGACGACGCCGCGCAGCAGCTGCGTGCCGAGGTCCTCGCCATGGAGCCGCCCACCTTCGAGGAGTCGTTCGGCAAGGCCTACGCCGAACCGCACTCGCTCGTGAGCGCCGAACGGGCCGAGTACCTGGACTACCAGGCCGGCTTCACCCCGGCGCAGGACACCGAGACCGGAGGGACCGGCGCATGACACAGCTGACCGTGGCCAAGGCCATCAACGCCGGGCTCGCACGGGCCATGGAGGAGAACACCAAGGTCATGCTCATGGGGGAGGACATCGGCTCCCTGGGTGGCGTGTACCGCGTGACGGAGGGGCTGAAGACCCGTTTCGGCGCCCACCGCGTGCTCGACACCCCGCTCGGCGAGGCCGGGATCGTGGGCACCGCCGTGGGGCTCGCGGAGCGCGGCTACCGCCCTGTGTGCGAGATCCAGTTCGACGGGTTCACGTTCCCGGCGTTCAACCAGATCACCACCCAGCTGGCCAAGATCCACGCTCGCTCGGACGGCAGGCTCACGGTGCCCGTGACCATCCGCATCCCCTACGGAGGGGTCATCGGCTCTGTGGAGCACCACTCGGAGTCCCCGGAGGCGCTGTTCGCGCACACTGCCGGGCTGCGGATCCTCGCCCCCTCCAACGCGCAGGACGCCTACTGGATGTCCCAGCAGGCCATCCAGTGCGACGACCCCGTGATCATCTTCGAGCCAAAGCGCCGCTACTGGCTCAAGGGCGATGTGGACGAGACGACCTCCCCGGGGGACCCGTTCAGCGCCGCCGTGATCCGTGAGGGCCACGAGGCCACGGTGGTCGCGTGGGGCCCGCTCGTGCCGGTGGCGCTCGCCGCGGCGCAGGCGGCCCAGGAGGACGGACGCAGCGTGGAGGTCATCGACCTGCGCAGCCTCTCGCCGGTGGACTTCGACACCGTGACGGCTTCCGTGCGCAAGACGGGCCGCCTGGTGATCGCCCACGAGGCCCCGACCTTCGGGGGGCTGGGCGGGGAGATCGCCGCGCGCGTCACCGAGCGGGCCTTCTACTCGCTCGAAGCACCCGTGCTGCGAGTGGGCTCCTACCACCTTCCGTATCCTCCCGCCGCTGTGGAGGACCACTACGTCCCGGACCTGGACCGAGTGCTCGAGGCACTCGACCGGTCCTTCGCCTACTAGAGCAGTCGCGCCGCCGGTTCCCGGGAGGGGGCCGCAGCGCACGAGGGAGAACTCATGTCACAGGTTTTCACGCTTCCGGACGTGGGCGAGGGGCTGACCGAGGCGGACATCCTCGCCTGGAAGGTCTCCGAGGGGGACCAGGTCACGGTCAACCAGGTGCTGGTGGAGATCGAGACCGCCAAGTCCGTGGTGGAGCTGCCCTCCCCGTTCGCGGGGACCGTGCAGGAGATCATGGTGGCCGAGGGGGAGACCGTGCAGGTGGGCACCCCCATCATCGCGGTCGCCACGAGTGACGACGCCCCCGCAGGCGCGACCGATCCCGGCTACACCGGCTCGGCACCGGAGGACGGGCTCGCGGACGAGCCGGTCCCCGAGGTGCAGCACGCGGAGGAGGACATCACCTCTGGCTCCGGCACGAGCCTGGACTCCGCCGGGGGCAAGGCGCTTGTGGGCTCCGGGCCGAAGGCGGACCCGGTGCGGCGGCGGCGTCGTACCCGCGTGGGAATGCGCACGGACGCCGAGGCGCCGCAGGGACTGAGCCAGAGCGGTGCAGCGGCCCAGAAGGCCGAGGCGGACACCAGTGTCGTGCGGAAGCAGGGCTGGGCGGACCGGCTCTCCCGCACGGGCATCGGCAGCGCCGCGGTGGACTTCGCGGAGAAGGCTGGGAAGATCCGGGACCGCAGCGAGACGTGGTGGAAGTCCCTGGACGAGCCCGCGGCGCAGCCCCCGGCCACCGCGTCCATCCCGCGGCGCCCCAACCTCGCCAAGCCCCCCGTGCGCAAGGCGGCGAAGGAGATGGGCATCGACCTCGCGGACGTGCGGGCCACCGGCGACGGCGGCCAGGTCACCAAGAGGGACCTGCTCGCCTACGCCGCCCACGAGCGGGAGGTGGAGGGCGGCCCGGACACGTTCTGGAGCGCGACCGCCCAGCCCGCGGACGCCCGTGAGGAGCGCATCCCCGTCAAGGGGGTCCGCAAGGCCACCGCGCGGAACATGGTGAAGTCCGCGTTCAGCGCCCCGCACGTGTCGATCTTCGTGGACGTGGACGCCACCCGGACCATGGAGTTCGTCAAGCGGCTCAAGGAATCCCCGCACTTCGAGGGAGTAAAGGTCACGCCCCTGCTGATCCTGGCGAGGGCCGTGATCTGGGCCGCCGCGCGCAACCCGCAGGTCAATGCCACGTGGACCGACACCGAGATCGTCATCAAGCGCTACATGAACCTCGGGATCGCCGCGGCCACGCCGCGGGGGCTGCTGGTGCCCAACATCAAGGAGGCCCAGGACCTCAGCCTGCGCGAACTGGCCATCGCGCTGCACGAACTGACGCAGACAGCTCGCGCGGGACGCACCCAGCCCGGGGACATGCAGGGCGGAACCCTGTCGATCACGAACATCGGCGCCCTGGGCATCGACACCGGCACTCCCATCATCAATCCGGGAGAGGCGGCGATCGTGGCCTTCGGGACCATCAAGCAGAAGCCGTGGGTCGTCGACGGGGACGTCGTCCCGCGCTGGATCACCACCCTGGGCGGCTCTTTCGACCACCGCGTGGTGGACGGGGACCTCTCCGCGCGCTTCATGGCGGACGTGGCCCGCATTCTGGAGGAGCCCGCGCTGCTGCTCGACTGAGCCCGGGCCTCAGCCCGTGGGCGCCTCCGGCACCGCTCGGAAGCACCCCAGCACATGACCGGGTGCGCGGCCCGTGCGCTCGAGCCACCGGTGTGCCGTCACCGGCCCCACCAGCCCGATGCCGTGTCCGCGCAGCACCAGTGCGAGACGTCGCGACGCCGCGGTGCTGTCCGGGAGGTCCAGCGCGGTCTCGGGTGCCGGGCCCGGCGCGGGGACCTCGGCCTCCTCGAGCACGTCCTGCCAGTCGGAGAACTCCCAGTCCTGGCACGCGCGGGCGTTGCGGACCACTGCCTCGATCTTGGCGCGGTTGCGGATGAGCTCTGGGACGTCGAGGAGGTCGTCCACGTCGTCGTCGTCGAACAGCGCCACTCGGCGCGGGTCCAGGCCGGCCATGTTCAGGTGCCACGCGTCGTGCCGGGCGGCCTGGGACCAGCGGGCGAGGCCCGAATCCACGAGTTCCAGGGTGAGGGCGGCGAAGTATCCCCTGGCGCTCGTGGGAGTGGTGCCCCAGCCCTGGTCGTGGTCGATCAGGGCGCCCACGGTGGCCGGTGACCACGGGCACCGGCTCACCCCGTCCCCGCACAGGACGGCTCGCAGCGCCGTCCGCGCCAGGCCCGCGGGCGCGAGGAGGTCCCCGAGTGCGGGGGGCTCCCCGGACGGGGGCAGGCCCACGTCCTGCGGCGGCAGGGACAGAGGATCGAGGGAGTCAGGCTGCGAAGTCGTCATGGCGCAACGCTAGGGTCGGCGCGCCCGCCAGCGGGCAGGGAGCGGGGCGCCTGTGGATCCAGCGCCCCGCGGAGGATGCCGCGGCGCCGCTGTGCAGTGCGCCCGCATCAGAAGACGGAGACCGTCCCGGTGCCGTCCGCGATCTCCACCGCCACGGGGTCGTCGTCCGGGTTCTCGGAGTCGTGCACGATGAACACCGCGGTCGGATCGCCTTCCGGCAGCGCGCGCACCGTGATGATGCCCGTCCGCGCCTGGGCGATGATCTCGGCGAGCTGCCGAGCAGTGGCCTCCATGACGGCGGGAGACGGTGCGCAGCCCCGCTCGTCCAGGATGTCCACGGTGAGACCGCGAGCACGGGCCGCACGGGTCATCTCGAGGACGTGGGGGGAGGCGATCGAACGGCCGCGGATGCTGTCGCGCAGCTGGGCCTCGGTGAGCCGGAACTGCTGGGCATCGTAGTCGGTGACGGGGGAGGTGTCCTGGGCGATCCGCTCCAGCAGCCCGCCGGCGAGCCTGCGGACCTCGTCCACACGCCTGCTGGAGGCCTGGCGCATCCCCGTCTCGGCCTCGTCGCGCGAGCGCGCGGTCTCGAGGATTCTGCGGGTGTCCTCCTGGCGGAGCATGAACTCGTTGTACTGCCGTTCCACCATCCAGGTCACGAGCAGCACGGCGGCACCAACCACGTGGTAGGCCTCCACGGGGCGAAGCACGCCGTCCGTCACGGGCCAGCGCAGCACCGAGAGGACCGTGACACCGAGCCACACGGTCCACGCCCATCCCGGGCGCAGGCGCATCCCCAGGGCGAAGAGGACCGCGATGAACCCCAGGTGGAACCAGGGGGCCTGCCCGGCGTCGAGCGTCACGGGGGTGGCCGCATACCCCTGCTGCGCCGCCAGCAGGAACAGGCCGCTCACGAGGGCGGTGGGCACCAGGGGGAAGCGGTGGCCGTTCCACGGGGGCAGGGCCACCAGCAGGCCGGAGAGGGTGTAGGCGAGCATCGAGACCACGAACGCCCCCTGACGTCCCGCGGAGGCCTCGAAGTGCCCCAGTGCGGCCACGAAGGGCGCGGAGAACGCGGCCAGGACGATGAGCCGCATGTAGCGGTGCGCGAAGGCCTCGCGCTTCACCGTGCTCATGCCGTGGCGTCCTTTGGCCACGTCAGTGTCACCCGCGTGCCCCGCCCGGGCGCGGTGTCGAGGTCCACGGCGCCGCCGATCGCCTCGATGTTCTCCACGATGGACACGCGCACGCCCAGCCTGCGGCCGGGGATGTCGTGGTAGTTGAAGCCCCGGCCGTCGTCGCTGATGGTGAAGCGCAGGTAGAAGCCTTCGGGGTTGATCCTGGTGGGCTCGCACAGCGCGCCCTCCATGGACACCGTGGTCAGTTCGCTGCCCGAGTGGCGGGCGCTGTTGGACACGGCCTCGGTGACCGCCTGGGTGAGCCCGTGCGCCACGTACGCGGGGACGAAAACCCGGGGCTCGCCCACCGGGCGCATGGGTCCTCGGAGGTTGGTGAACCGCACCCGGGAGCGCCAGGGGGCCAGAGCGTCCATGAGCTCGTCCATGAGCACGTGCACCATCACGGTGTGCGAACCGGTGGAGCGGCTGGACTCCTCCGCCAGCACGTCCAGCGCCCGGGAGGCGAGCTGGCGGGTCTGCCGGGACAGCGGGCCCCGGGACCGGGAGGCGTCGAGCAGGGCGGCCATGACGTTGTCGTGGATGAGCCGGTCGATGCGCTCCTGGTCCGCGGTCTCCGAGCGGTTGCGGCGCATGGCCAGGGTCTGGGAGAGGGCTTCCGCGTAGTCGATGTCCAACTTCTCCACACCCCGCTTGCCCACGGCAAGCACCACGACGAGCATGAACCCGAAGACCATCCGGGAGAGCCCTGCGGCGAGCCAGGGCTCCGCGCTGTCCTCCACGGTGATCACGCGTGAGGCGATCACCGCGTAGACGGACTCGAGCAGCACCATGTACAGCACCGCGGCTCTGGGGCTCCACAGCACCGCGGCGGCGCCCACGGCCAGGATGATGAAGCCGGAGATCCACGGGTTCTGCGGCATGGACCTGCCGGTCCATGCGAGCGGCAGCGCGAAGATCCCCGCCGCCACTACCGCGGTGTAGGCCACGAAAACCCAGGGACGCACCGAGTGCCGCAGGCCGTAGAGCAGGGTGAACCCGGTGAGCACCGCGAGCGCCAGCACGAACACCGCGTACCAGTCCCGCAGCGACTGCTGCTGCTGGGCGTAGATCGGCAGCACCTCGATGAGGTGGGCCACTCCGAAGACGCCGAACCCGATCATCGCGAGATAGTGGGCGCGGTACGTGTAAAGACCCAGCTCCCCCGGCGCGATGGTGGCGAAGAACCGCTTCCACCGCAGCCGGACGTTGACCCGCCGGTACGAGAGCGCCCTGCGCGTGACAGACCTCTCGCGTGCACTCATGCGGGGGGCCGGGCTCGGGTCACAGCTTCTTCTCGGCGCTGGTGACGTCGTCCTCCGGGTCCACCAGCCCGTCCTCGATCGCGCGGATGCGCAGGTCGATCTTGGTGGGTGCGGGCCGCCCGATGCGGGCGTACTTCTCCCGGATGCGGTCGATGTTGGTCTTCACCGCGGACTGCTTGATGCCCATCCGCCGGGCCACCTGGACCTGGGCGAACCCTGAGGCGTAGAGCCGCAGAGTCTCGCGCTCGCGCGGGGACAGCGCCGCCCTGGAGAACTCGACGTCGCCGTCGATCGCGGCGGCGAGCTCCTTGGTGATCACCGGTTTGCCGTCCGCGATGGCGCGCGCCTCCTCGATCGCGTGCTCGAGGGGGTCCGACTTGCGGACCAGCCCCAGCGCACCCGCGCGCAGCGCCTCGCGGATCAGACCGGCGTTCTCCCCGATGCTGAAGATCAGCACCTTCATGCCCGCGCTGCGCAGCCGCTCCACGTTGGTGGCGGGGCGCGACTTGTCCGCGAGCGAGAGGTCCAGCAGGACGACGTCGCACTCGATCCGCTTGGCCCCCTGTGCCGTGAGCGCGGGATTCTCCGGGTCTCTCCCCAGCTGGTCCAGCAGCGTGGACACGGAATCCGAGGACCCCACGAGTTTGACGTCCGCGAGTGATGTCATGGACACCAGCCGAACACCTTCGCGAACCACTTCATGATCGTCGACAACCGCGACGAGTGTTGAAGGCATAGCAAGTTCCTCCGTACTCCCCTGTGAGGACCCAGCCCAGGCCCTCGACAGGCAAAGTCTACTCGCTCAGTGCATTCGAAACCGTCCACGCGTCCACTTTGCGGTGGTACCGCATTCCCCAGATTCCGCCCAGGAGAGCGGCCACGAGACCGAGCACGAGCAGCCCCGCGACGGCCACGAGACCAACCCCCGGATCACTGCCGAGCAGCTCCTGGACCGTCCACCAGCCTGCACCGAGACCAGCGGTCCCCGCGCCGAGCAGGACAGCCACGGACACCACGGCGCGCGCGAGCAGCGCCCACAGCCACACGCCCATGCCCTGGGCCACCCCGGAGAACCTGCCCATGCGCCCGGCCGTGTATCCCCCGGCGAGCATGGAGAGGAACTCGACTCCTCCCGCCACGGCCACGGCGGCCCACAGGAGGCCCGTCCCAGGTTCGCGCCAGGCGCGGGAGAGTGCGTCCCCGGCGCCAGCGGTGGTGTCGACGCCGAAGCCGGGTGCCGTCAGCGCGGCGACGGCCAGGAGAACGGCCGCCAGGCCGACGGCCACGAGCAACCCCATGAGCCCCGGCAGCACCTGCAGGCCGCCGAAGCGCCGCTTCTGCCTTCCGCGCAGCTCCTCCGCACTCGGCCGGCGCAGCGCGGTGACACCGTCCGGGCGCACCGCCGGGCGCATAGTGTCCCACGCGGCCTCGGCCGAGATCCGCTCCTGCGGACGGGTCAGGTGGTCGTCGCCCACGGGCCCGGCCGCCGCGGAGTCGGCGTCCCGGGGGTGCAGCCTGCCGGAAGCCACGCCAGTGCGTCCGGTGCGCGGCGCGGTGGCCGACGTCGACGACGACGTCGCGCGGGCGGCGTCGTCGGCCACGGCCGGGACCGCCGCGGTGGGGGCGGTGTGCGCACCCGGCGCGTGCTGCTGCGTCCTCCGGGGTCGGGAGCTCGCAACGTCCTCACCAGCGGTTCCGCCGCCGGGGATCCCGGACCGTCCTGCGGCGGTGGGGCGGGGCAGGGGTCGAGTGGTGTCGTCCTCCGGGGACCGCCCCGCGGCGGGCGTCCGGTCCGTCCAGGGCGCCGCGCCGTCGTCGAACGGGTCGCGGGCTGAGGGGCGGGCTGAGGAGGGGGACATGCGGGGGCCTCGTTTCGGCGGGAGATCCGGTGGCGGGTTCCCCGAAGTCTACCGAGGTGGCCCCATCCTCGTGGGCCCACAGCGGAGCCCCGTGCGGCGGGAGCGGGCCGTCACGGAGGAGGACGCAACGCGGGTTCCATGCGCCCGAAAAGACGGACGGGTAACCTCGCACACATGTCTGTTGCGAATTCCCGAGACTTCCTGGCAGCCCGACCGTGGACAGCGAGCTACGACTCGGGGGTGCCCCGTGACCTGGACCTGCCCGAGACGTCGCTGGTGCACATGCTCGAGAAGTCCGTGGCCCGCCACGGGGCCAAGACCGCCGTGGAGTTCTTCGGCGCCGGGATGACCTACGCGCAACTAGGCGAGCAGGTCCAGCGGGCGGCCGAGGGTCTGCGGATCATGGGGGTCCAGGCGGGGGATCGCGTGGCACTCGTGCTGCCCAACTGCCCCCAGCACATCGTGGCGTTCTACGCGGTGCTGCGCCTGGGGGCGATCGTGGTGGAGCACAACCCCCTCTACACGGCACCGGAGCTGCGCCATCAGTTCGAGGACCACGGTGCACGCGTGGTGATTGCGTGGGACAAGATCGCCACCTCGATCACCCGGATGCCCAAGGACCTCGCCGTGGAGCACGTGGTGGCCGTGGACATCACCGAGAGCATGTCGACCCTGATGCGGCTCGGGCTGCGGCTGCCGCTGAAGAAGCTCGCGGAGCAGCGCCGGGAGCTGACCCAGCCTGCGCCGGGGGCGATCCCGTGGCGGACGCTGGCTTCCCACGAACCGCTGCGCGCGGACCACCCCCGTCCCGTGGCGCAGGACATCGCCCTGCTGCAGTACACCTCCGGCACCACCGGCACGCCCAAGGGCGCCATGCTGAGTCACCGCAACCTCGAGTCCAACGCGCTCATGGGCCAGCACTGGCTGGAGAGCTCCTCGGACGAGGTCGTCTACGGCGTGCTGCCCCTCTTCCATGCCTTCGGTCTCACGCTCGGTCTCACGTTCGCCATGTCCCTGGGCGCCAAGCTCGTGCTGTTCCCCACCGTGCGCGGAGACCTCATCCTGCGTGCGATGAGGAAGAGCATGCCCACGGTGCTGCCCGCCGTGCCGCCCGTGTACCAGAAGGTGCTCGACGCCGCCGCGGAGAAGGGTGCGGACCTCACCGGGATCCGCGTGGCCGTCTCCGGCGCCATGACGCTGCCCGTTCCCCTCGTGGACACCTGGGAAGATGCCACGGGCGGCATGCTCATCGAGGGCTACGGACTCACCGAGTGCTCGCCCCTGGTGGCGTGCAACCCCCTCAACGAGCACCGCCGCGCAGGCTCGATCGGCATCCCCTTCCCGAGCACCGACATCCGCATGGTCGACCCCGGCACCGGCGTGGACGTCCCGCTGGATGCGGAGGGCGAGCTTCTGGTCAAGGGCCCGCAGGTCACCCGCGGCTACTGGAAGCGCCCCCAGGAGACGGCCGAGCTGTTCACAGAGGACGGCTGGCTGCGCACGGGGGATATCGTCATGGTGGACGAGGACGGCTTCCTGCGCGTGGTGGACCGCATCAAGGAGGTCATCATCACCGGAGGCTTCAACGTGGCACCCACCGAGGTGGAGACGGCCCTGAAGCTGCACGACGCCGTGGCCGACGCCGCGGTGGTGGGCATCCCCGGTTCGGACGGCAACGAGGCCGTGGTGGCCGCGGTGGTTCTGGAGCCCGGTGTGGAGCTGGACGAGGCGGCTCTGCGGCAGCACTGCTACGACAAGGTGACCCGCTACAAGGTCCCCCGCCGCATCGTCGCCATGGAGGACCTCCCGCGCACGATGCTCGGCAAGACCCTGCGCCGGGCGGTCAAGGAAGAGATCCTGGAGAAGAAGCTCCTCGACTCCTGACACGAGGTCCGCGGGGGCGGGCGCACGCGCACCGGAGCGGTGCCGAACCTGCCGCTCGCGGCGGCGTTGACAGCGGGGAGCGCGGCCTCCTCGAGGCTATTCCCGCCTCGAGGGCCCCCTCACGACCAGGCAGGAAGGCGGCACCCGTGGAGCTACGACAGCTGCGCCACTTCATCGCGGTCGCCGAGGAGCGGCACTTCGGCCGTGCGGCGCAGCGGCTGGGCATGGCCCAGCCCCCTCTCTCGCAGCAGATCCGGCAGCTCGAGGATCAGCTGGGCGTCACCCTGCTGGAGCGCACCACCCGGCGCGTGGACCTGACCCCCGCCGGGCAGGAGCTGCTGGAGCGGGGCAGAGCGGTGCTCGCTGAGATCGCGACGCTGGAGGCGGACGTGCACCGCGTGGGCGCAGGGGCCACCGGCGTGCTGAGGATGGGGTGCTGCGGTGCCGCGACCTACGTGAGCATGCCCCGGGTGCTGCGAGGAGTGGGGGAGCGGCTGCCGGGGGTGGCCCTCACCGTCCAGGGGGAGATGTCCGGTGCTGCCGTCGAGTCCGGGCTGCGCGAACGAACCCTGGACGTCGGGTTCCTGCACCCGCCAGTGGCAACACCGGGCATCGAGCACCGGGTCGTCGGGCGGGAACGGCTCGTCGTCGCCGTGCAGCAGGGCAGCCCGCTCGTCTCGGGGCGGGGGCTCGCGGTCGGGGACCTGCGGGAGCAGGTCTTCGTCGGCCACCCGGAGGGATCACCCCTGCAGCGTGCCGTGGACGAGCTGTGCCGCGGTGGCGGGTTCCAGCCGCGCGTCGCGCAGAGCACCCCGGAGATCTCCGTGATGCTGTCGCTGGTGGCGGCAGGCCAGGGGGTTGCCGTGCTCCCGGAGCAGGTGCGTGCCCTGCGGCTCGACGGCGTGGCCTACGAGGACCTTGCGGACGGCGCCCACGTGGAGCTTGTGCTCGCGTGGCGCGGGGAGGACCGCTCGGCCGTCCTGCGTAGTGTCCTGGAGCTCGTGGTGGAGCTCGCGGAGCAGCGGTGACCGCTCGCGGCGGCCGTCGGTGCTCCGGGGGACAGGGGTCGCTCGGATGCAAGCTCAGTGAAAATCATGAATATGACGATTGTGACGTGCGTTGCACCCGGTCCCGGCGGGGTGCGGAGATCATTCCCGGCATTGTGTGTGCCTCGCCACGCTTTACTTGCGTCTCGATGGAGTTGCCACATAAAGTGTTAATGTCGGCCGAAGTGGCCCGGGCGCATCCCCCCAAATGAGCGCCCGGATGATCCCCCGGCTGGCCGGCGTCCCGATCTCCCCCAGATTCGGGATGTCCGACGGGTCCTGCCGATCCCCCAAGTGGCAGGACCCGTCCCCTGTTAACAGGCTCTTTTCCCCGGCCCCTCGGCGCCGGTCTCAGCGCAGCCCCAGCGCCACGAGGCGGGGGAGCACCTTGTGGGCGATGCCCACAAGAGTGGCCTGCTCCTCCTCGTCGAGCACGTCGATGAACGTCTCACGCACCAGGTGCAGGTGTCCCGGGGCGGCGTTCTCGATTGCCTCCCGGCCGCGGCCGGTGATCCCCACCATGAGTCCGCGGGCGTCCGAGGGGTTGGGGGAGCGGGTGATCATTTCCCGGCGCTCCATGCGGGAGAGCATGTGGGACAGCCGCGAACGCTCCCACCCCAGCAGCGTCAGCAGCTCGCGGGACGCCATCCCCTCCGAGGGACCCTCGGACAGGGGCACCAGGACTTCGTACTCGGAGCTGGAGAGCTCGCTGTCGCGCTGCAGCTGGCGGTCCACTGCGCGCTCCATTCCGCGGCTGAGCTCCAGGAAGCCACGCCAGGCGGCCTGTTCCTCCGGGGTGAGCCACTGGACGGGCACGTCCGTGGGTGTGGTGTCCATGCTTCCTCGCGCTCTCTGTGACGGCCCGCGCGTGGTCGCGCGGATGGTGGGTGGGCTCAGCCGCGGTGCTCGCGGGTGATCCAGTCGGAGTCGTAGTGGCCCGGGTCCTCGTGGCGATCCCGGCGGCGCACGCGTTCGGCGTAGTCGGTGGGGCGCAGGGGGGAGTCGTCGTCGTCCGGGCGCGTGAGCCGTGCGGTGGCGACCAGGCCGAAGCCGAGACCGGCGCCCACCACCATCGTCATGCCCCCCACCACGAACGCCAGGATGTAGTCGTCCAGCAGGTCTGGGGGCACGGACGGACCGAGCCAGGAGGGGACGACGAACGCGGTGGCGAAGCAGCCCAGCCCGAGCAGCAGCAGGGCGGCGGGGATGAGCCACAGCCTGGACCACGGGCGGCGCTGCGGGCCTCCCGTCTCCCAGGGCTCCCGGAACACGGCGAGCGCGCGGGTCTGCACGAGCGCGTAGCCCGCGAGCCCCGCCACCACGAGGGCACCGCCCACGAGCCAGCCGAGCCAGGTGCCCGCTGCGAGCAGCCCCAGACCGGCGAGCAGCCCCAGCAGGATGACGGTGAAGGACAGCCCCCGGCCCATGCGCCGGGCGGCCTGTGCAGAAGCGGTCCGCGTGGAGGGCTCAGAGGGCTGACCGGGTGCGGAGGGCGACGTGGCCGTCGGCCGGGGCGTCTCCTCGGCCGGCTGCGCGCGGATACCGTAGCGCGGGCGCTCGTCCTCGTGGCAGGTGCCCTGGTCTCCAGGCACTGCGGCCCCGGACGCGCTGGGGCCCCGGCGCGGGGTGTCGTCGGTATCGTGGCGGTCGCGGGGGTGCTGGGCGGGAGTCATGGCTGATCCAGTGTGGTCGAGCAGCGGTGCCGCGCGGCGGCTCTGCCGCGCACGGCCTCAAACAAGGCCACTGTAGCCCGCCGCGGTGACGTGAGATGGGGACCCGTGGCACGCTGGACGTATCATCCGCAAGACGTTCACAGGAGGTGGTACATGTCGGATCTGACGGCGGACAACGGCGAGCAGGACCACGAGAAGTACTCCACGGTGGGGTCCTACGTCCGCGAGGGCGAGGAGTACGACCGTGACACCACGTACATCGAGGACCGCATCGTCGCGGATCCCGAGCACGCGCAGCTGTCCCCGGGGGCGCAGGCATGGCCCGTGGAGCCCGGGCGGTACCGCCTGGTCGCGGCCCGGGCCTGCCCCTGGGCGAACCGCACGCTGATCGTGCGCCGGCTGCTGGGGCTGGAGGACGCCATCTCCCTGGGCCTTGCCGGCCCCACCCACGACGCCCGGTCCTGGCGCTTCGACCTCGACCCGGACGGCCGCGACCCCGTGCTGGGCACCCAGCGGCTGCAGGAGAACTACTTCGCGCGCTTCCCAGGCTACCCGCGCGGCATCACCGTGCCGGCCATGGTGGACGCGCCCACGGGTCAGGTGGTGACCAACGACTTCGCGCAGATGACCGAGGACTTCGCCACCGAGTGGCGCGAGTACCAGCGCGATGGCGCCCCGGACCTGTGGCCCGCCGAGCTGGTGGAGGAGATGCGCCCGGTCATGCGCCGCGTCTACACCGAGATCAACAACGGCGTGTACCGCTGCGGCTTCGCGGGCTCGCAGGAGGCCTACGACGCCGCGTACGAGCGCTTGTGGGCGGGGTTGGACTGGGTCGAGGAGCGGCTGGCGACCCGCCGCTACCTGATGGGCGAGTACATCACCGAGGCGGATGTCCGCCTGTTCACCACCCTGGTGCGCTTCGACCCGGTGTACGTGAGCCACTTCAAGGCGTCCCGGAACAAGCTCACCGAGATGCCGAACCTGTGGGGCTACGCGCGGGACCTGTTCCAAACCCCCGGCTTCGGGGACACAGTGGACTTCCAGCAGATCAAGGACCACTACTTCGTGGTCCACCGCGACATCAACCCCTCCGGCATCGTCCCGCTGGGTCCGGACCTCACCAACTGGACCACGCCGCACGGCCGGCAGGCTCTCGGCGGGTCCCCGTTCGCACCGGGGGCCACGCCCCCTGGCCCGGTTCGCCCGCAGGAGCGGGTGCTCGCAGAGCACACCCCGCTCACTGACTGAGGAGGGAGCGGGGGACGACGACGCCGCGCGGCCGACTCCGGCAGCCCGGGCCGGTTCCGCGCGGCTGGCGGAGTGCTCGTGGGAACCCCACAAGTGCGCCCCGGGTGCTTTTGTGCGCCGTGCCCGGGACGCACCCGGTGCCCGAGTAATAGGGTTTATGTGGCTTCCGCCCCGGATCCGGTCCTCCTGCGTACTCTCTCCTGGCGAGGAGCGGTCCAGGGCCCGCCCGTCCCCCGGACACCGTCCGACGACTCCCGAGGAGATTCATGGTCCCGTACCGCAATGAGCGCGCCGCAGCACTTCCCGCACGGCTGTCCCGGTCGTGGCTGCTCACGTCCGCGGCGGATCCCGCCCTCTTCGCCCCGGCGCTGGCCTCGGAGGCGGACTCGGTGGTGCTCGACATCGAGGACGCCGTGCCGGAGGAGGACAAGGATCGCGCGCGAACGGAGATGGTGCGGGCCATGCAGGACGGCGTCAGCGCGTGGGTGCGGATCAACGACATCAGCACCCCGCACTGGGAGAAGGACCTTGCGGCACTGAGCGAGGTAGGCAACCTGCGGGGGATCGTGCTTGCCAAGACCGAGCACCCTGACCACATCACCAAGACGGCGATGATGAGCCGCGCGGGTACTCCCGTGGTCGCGCTCATCGAGTCCGCGGTGGGTCTGATGAACGCGTACGACATCGCCCGCGCCCCGGGCGTCTTCCGCCTGGCCTTCGGCGTGGGTGACTTCCGCAAGGACACCGGCGCCTCCGGGGACCCCATGGCGCTGGCCTTCGCACGCTCCACGCTCGTCACCGCGTCCCGCGTGGGCGAGTTGCCCGGCCCGGTCGACGGGCCGAGCAACGGCATGTATGGCGAGGAGCTCGCCGCCGCGTGCAAGGTCACCCAGTCCATGGGCATGACCGGAAAGCTGTGCCTGGACCCCGCCCAGGCGGACGGCATCAACCACGCCCTGGCTCCGAGCGACCAGGAGATCCGCTGGGCACGGGAGATGATCGAGCAGGCGAACTCCGGCCACGCCGGGGCAGACGGCTCCTACCTGCCGCGGCTCGCCCGCGCCAGGAAGGTCTCCGAGCTGGCTGAGACCTACGGCCTCTGGAACAGCTGAGACCCGCGGCCCGCAGCGGGTTCAGCCCTCCAGGCCCCATCCCCGCAGCAGTTGCGTGAGCGCAGGGTCGGCGAGGGAGTCCACGAGGTAGTGGGAGCGCAGCGGCTCGTCGTGGCCGTGGGGCGCGCCCAGTACGACCATCCCGGCGGCCTCTGCGGCGGAGCTCCCGGCGGGGGAGTCCTCCACGGCGAGGGCCTGCTCCGGTGCCACGCCGAGCCGACGGACGGCCTCCTCGTATATGTCCGGGGCGGGCTTTCCCTCGGCCACGTCGTTCGCGCTGACCCAGGTCTGCAGGACGTCGCCCAGACCGATGGCGGCCATCTTGCGGTCGAGGATCGCGCGGGTCGAGTTGCTCGCCACGGCCACCGGCACGTGTCCGGCGACGGCCCGCACCGTCTCCACCGCGCCGGGCAGCGGTTTCAGCACCTGGCTGACCACGTCCTGCTCGGTGCGCAGCAGGTCCTGGAGCACCTCGTCGACGGACGGGGCGCTCCCGCCGCCGGTCTTCGCCGCGGCCTCCGCCTCGCGTGCGATGTGCCGTGCCACATCCCTCGCCGCCAGGCCCATCAGGTCCGTTCCCGTGCGCTCGTCGAGCGGCACGCCGAAACGCTTGGCCACCTGCTGCTGCACGTCCGACCAGGCTCGTTCGGTGTCCATGAGCACCCCGTCGCAGTCGAAGACGACGGCGCGGGGTCGCCACTGCGGGTCCGGGGCGGGGAGGCTGGGTTCCATGCACCCAGTCAACCACGCGGAGGCGGCGCGGCCCGCGGACGGTGCGGGCGGCGGCGTCGTCCCCGGGGCTGTCGCAGAGGGGCACCCGCCCGCTGACCAGGGCCCGCTGACTAGAGTGGGACCATGCCGGAGAACGCAGGACATTCAGGGGAAACCACAATGCAGCGCCTGGCCACGCAGTACCGGGTGGCCACGCACTATGAGGGCTTTGACGGGGAGACGGTGAGCGTCCCGGAGAAGACGCTGCGCAGCGTGCTCACGGCGCTCGGAGCGGACGTCACGGACGACGACGCCGCGCGGCGCAGCCTGGCCGAGCGCGAGACCGCGCCGTGGCGCACCCTGTTGCCGCCCGTCCTCGTAACCGAGGCGGGTGCCGCGGCCTCGGTCCCGGTGACGTTCGACGACGGGGACACCGTGCGCGTGCGGCTGTGGCACGAGGACGATCCGGACGAGGTCTGGGAACTGCGGCCCGCGCAGGGGACGGCTCCCGAGATGCGCCGCGTCGACGGGACGAGCCGGCAGCGGGTGGCCCACGCGCTGCCGGGGGGCCTGCCGCTGGGCTGGTACCGGCTGGAGGCCACCACTGGCTCGGGCGAGTCCGCGGAGATCGACGTCGCCGTGACCCCGCAGCGCCTCAGCACCACGGACCGGCTGCGCCGAAGCCGACACTGGGGCTACATGGCCCAGCTGTACTCCGTGGTCTCCTCGCGCTCCTGGGGCGTGGGGGACCTCTCGGACCTCGCGTCCCTGGCAGCCGTGAGCGGCGTCCAGGGCGCCGACTACGTGCTGATCAACCCGCTGCACGCCGCCGAGCCCGTCCCGCCCGTGGAGCCCTCCCCGTACCTGCCCTCGAGCCGCCGCTTCTTCAACCCCCTCTACCTGCGCGTGGCGGACGTGGCCGAGTTCCCGTACCTGCGCCCGGCGGACCGGGAGGTCGTGGACCGGCTCGCGGCCATCGAGCGCAAGGCGGTCCTGGACCCCTCCACGATCGACCGCGACTCCGCGTTCGCCGCCAAGCTCAAGACGCTCGAGCTGCTCTACACGGTGCGTCGCTCCCCCCACCGTCAGCAGCAGCTCGAGGCCTTCGTGGCCCAGGGCGGGCAGCCGCTGCAGGACTTCGCCCTGTGGTGTGCGCTGCGCGAGGAGCTGGGGGAGGACAGCCCCCTGTGGGAGGGCGACGCCGCCTCGCCCGAGTCTCCGTACGCCCGGGAGGCGCGCTCCCGGCTGCGCCACCGCATCAACTTCCACGTCTGGCTGCAGTGGCTGCTCGACAACCAGCTGGAGGCCGCCCAGCGCGCCGCCCACCGGGCGGGCATGGACATCGGCGTGGTGCACGACCTCGCCGTGGGCGTCCACAAGCACGGCGCGGACGCCTGGGCCCTGCAGGATGTCATGGCCCAGGGTGTGAGCGTGGGTGCCCCCGCGGACATGTACAACCAGCTCGGCCAGGACTGGAGCCAGCCGCCGTGGGACCCGCAGAAGCTCGCGGAGGCCGGCTACCGGCCGTGGCGGCAGATGATGGGCAGCATCTTCCGCCACTCCGGCGGAGTGAGGATCGACCACGTTGCCGGACTGTTCCGGCTGTGGTGGATCCCGGACGGCAACAAGGCCTCGGACGGCACATACGTCTACTACGACCACGAGGCCATGGTGGGGGTGCTGGCTCTCGAGGCCGAGCTCGCCGGCGTGATCGTGGTGGGCGAGGACCTGGGCACCGTCGAGGACAGTGTGCGCGAGTACCTGGAAGGCAAGGGTGTGCTGGGGACATCCATCCTGTGGTTCGAGATGGACGGGGACATGCCCCTGGACCCCTCCCGCTACCGGGAGCTGTGCATGGCCTCGGTCAACACCCACGACCTGCCGCCCACGGCCGGCTACCTCGAGGGAGTGCAGCTGGAGCTGCGCGAAAAGCTGGGCCTGCTCGCCCGCTCCCCGGAGGAGGAGCGGGAGGACGCCCGGCGCCAGCTCGAGACGTTCTTCACCGCGGTGGCGGACGCTGGCTACCTCCCGCACGGTGAGGAGTCCGGGCAGGAGGAGAAGATCGAGGCGCTCTACCGCTACCTGTGCGATGCCCCCTCGCTGCTGCTCAACGTCTCCCTGGTGGACGCCGTGGGGGAGAAGCGGATCCAGAACCAGCCCGGTACGAGCGACGAGTACCCGAACTGGCGGGTGCCGCTCGCGGACTCGGACGGCCGGCCCGTGATGCTCGAGAACCTGCCACGGATGGAGCGCGTGAACAAGCTCGTGGACGTGGTCAACGAGGCTCTCGGCACGCACCGGAGGGACCCCAAGGTCACCTCTCGGGCCCCCAAGCAGCCCGAGCACCGCGACATCGCGGACCCGTTCCGTGCTGCCACCCCGGAGTCCTGATGCAAGGGCGGGTGGCAGGGAGGGTTGCCCCCCTGGATGAATTAGGTAAGATAAGTCTTCCCTAATCTCCTGGGTGAGGAGATGGGCCGAAGAAGGTGTGTCGGGGTGGTGAGCCGGGTCATGGACGGGTCGCCACCCCACACTCGTCTCTGCGCCCCGGGCCACCCGAGGGTGAGCCCCCCCCCGGGGGGGGGCGGATTCTGTGCCAGACTCCGCTGCGAGGCCCGCGAATTGGCGCATCGCGGCGCACCGGCTAGAATCGAGGGGCGCTCAATCGCACTGTTTCCGTTTCAAATTTGCGAGAGAGTCTGTAGAAGCCTAGAATCTAAGGCTGTCGTGTGGTGGAGTCCATCTACCGGCGCCTAGATCTTCACCGTCTTCGTCGTAGCGAGTGCCCTGACCGGTACTGCCGCGGGGTAAGAGCACATCACGCCCGGCGCGCGAACGGTGGCATTTTCTTGAGGTGACGGACCACTCGTGGCCACGGCCGTTGGCGGAACACCGCCCGGCGGCCGCCATGCGTGCCGTCATTTCGTCGACATTGGACATTGGAGGAGAACACTATGGCAGCGCACTGCCAGGTGACCGGGGCCCAGCCGGGCTTTGGCCACAGCATCTCGCACTCGCACCGCCGCACGAAGCGCCGGTGGAACCCGAACATCCAGAAGAAGCGTTACTGGGTGCCCTCGCTGCGTCGCAACGTCACGCTCAACCTGAGCGCGAAGGGCATCAAGGTCATCGATGCCCGCGGCATCGACGCCGTGGTCAACGAACTCATCGCACGTGGGGAGAAGATCTGAGATGGCTAAGGACAAGGATGTACGTCCCATCATCAAGCTCAAGTCCACGGCCGGCACCGGGTTCACCTACGTCACCCGCAAGAACCGCCGTAACAACCCCGACCGCCTCGTCATGAAGAAGTACGACCCGGTGGTCCGCAAGCACGTCGATTTCCGCGAGGAGCGCTGAATCCATGGCCAAGAAGTCCAAAATCGCCAAGAACGAGCAGCGCAAGGTCATCGTTGAGCGCTACGCCGCCAAGCGCGCAGAGCTGAAGAAGACCCTCGTGGACGAGAACGCGTCCCCCGAGGCCCGTGAAGAGGCCCGTCTGGGCCTGCAGAAGCTGCCCCGCGACGCCTCCCCGATCCGTGTGCGCAACCGCGACCAGATCGACGGCCGTCCCCGCGGCACCTTCCAGCGCTTCGGGATCTCCCGTGTGCGCTTCCGCGACATGGCTCACCGCGGCGAACTGCCCGGCATCTACAAGTCAAGCTGGTAATTTCTCACCGTGAGGGGCCTCCCGCCCCTCGGTAGTCCCTTCCGAGAGATCGCCAACCCAGTCCAGGAGGACAAGCACATGGCTATGAACCGCAGTGAACTCGTCGCCGAGGTTGCCGAGAAGTCCGGCAACACCCAGGCCGCCGTCAACGGCGTGCTGGATTCCCTCTTCGAGGTCTTCGAGAGCTCCGTCTCCAAGGGCGAGAAGATCACGATCCCGGGGTGGCTCTCCGTCGAGCGCACGGACCGTGCCGCTCGCCAGGGCCGCAACCCGCAGACCGGCGAGGCTATCCAGATTCCCGCCGGCCACGGTGTGAAGCTCACCGCCGGCTCCAAGCTGAAGGCTGCCGTCTCCTCCAAGTGAGACAGGCTGGCACGGGTCCCGTACCCGTGACTGTTCAAGGGACCGTTCGCGCATCCGCGCGGACGGTCCCTTTGCGTGCGCCATGACGCGGCACATTTCCGGTACGGCACGGACCGCGCCACACCCCGGGAAGGTTCGTACCGCGCGCCTGGAGTGGCGCATAATGGGAGTCCCTGTCCTGTCCCGCAGCCAGTCCCGGAGGTGTTCGGTGTCCCCTCGCGCACGCCGACTTGCCCGCGGCTGGAGCGCGGCGCTGCTGGGCACCACGCTGGCCGCGGGCTCCCACGCCGCCCTGGATGGAACCTGGCCCCCACCGCTGGTGATCGCCCTGTCCACGTGTCTCGCGGCCCCGGTGTGCATGCTGCTCTCCGGGCGGGCGCTGTCCCGCGCGGGCGTGGCGGCCAGCGTGGCTGTCAGCCAGCTGCTGCTGCACCTGCTCTTCGCCCAGTCCGGGGCCATGGTGCACGCGGCGACGCGCACGCACCACCACGGCACGGCCGCACTGGAGGAGCCGCAGCAGCTGCTCACCTCCGTGCCACCGGTCACCCACCACAGCGGTGCCATGCTCGCGGCGCACGTGCTCGCCGCACTCGCGACCTACGCGCTGCTGCGCCACGGCGAGGTGGCTGTCGTGCGCCTGCTCGCCGCCTGCTCGCTGCGGGTGCTGCGGCTGCTCAACCTGCTCCCGCGGCCCGTGCTCCCGCCGGTTCCCCGGCGGACATCCTGGAGCTCCCCTCGGGCCCTGTCGGACCAGTTGCTGCTCTCCAGCCTGTGCGGGTACCGCGGGCCGCCGGCCGCCGCGTAGGCGTCCGGCGCAGCCCGTCGTGCAGCGTCGATGCCATCCGGAGCATCTAATTGCAGCCCCGCCGCCCCGCGCGGCACACTCGCGCCTCCCGGCGCAGGAGAGACACATCCCATGGAACACATGAACTCCCGCCACACACCCCCGGTCCACACCGCCCATGCCCGTCGCACCCGAGCAGCCCGCACCACACCGGTGACGGGCGTCGATGGGGCTTCCACGCCCGTCCCTGTCAGCTCGCAGGCGGCGGCAGGTGCCGCCGCCGCGCCCGGGGGGCCCCGCGCCGTCGTGCCCGTGCTCCTCGCAGGCCTCGTGGCGATCTTCCTCGTGCTGGCCACGGCCGCTCCGGCGAGCGCCCACGACGAGCTCGTGAGCACGAACCCCGCGGCGGGCTCGAGCATCGAGAAGGCCCCGACCACGCTGGAGCTGACGTTCTCCGGCGACATCCAGGACATCGGCAGCGAGGTCCGGGTCACGGACTCGCACGGGACGGACATCACCCGCGGCACGCTGGCCGTGCAGAAGACGAAGGTCTCGCAGCCGCTGCGCGAGGGCGGGGACGGGGACGAGACCTACACCGTCACGTGGCGGGTCGTCTCCCGGGACGGCCACCCGATCGAGGGAACCTTCACGTACGACGTTGGCGAGGGCGCCGGTTCCACGGCGTCCCCCGCCCCAGTGGCCTCGGCGTCCGGGCAGGCGGGGGGGTCCGACGACTCGCAGCAGCCTGTGAGCGGCACGGGCGTGCCGGGTTGGGTGCTGCCGGTCATCGGGGGCGTCGTGGCCCTGGTGCTGCTGCTGGTGGTGCTGGCCTTCGCCACCCGCCCCCGGCAGCGCTGATCCGCCGGCCGCGCTGCTCCGGCGCTCGGCTGATCCCGGAGCTCAGCTGATCCTGGAGCGCGGCCGTGCCGCGGCTCCGGCCACCATCCACCCCTCCCCGGTTCGCACACCGCCGGGCACGCGCGCACCGCGCACCCCGCGTCCGCCGCCCGCCCGGCCCACGCCGGCCCGGTTGGCCGACGCCGCACGGCAGGCCCCGACGGGTCGCTCGCACCGCCGTTGTGCCGCGTCCGAACCGGACCCCAACTTCCACGAGGAACACCATGAACCTGGACAACAACACGACAACCACCTCCACAGCCGGGCGTCGCGCGGGAGCCACCCCGCCGCTCGCCCACCGCGCGTTCGCTGCGGTGGCGGCACTCGGGATCGGTCTCGCGACACTGACCGGCTGCTCGGCCTCCGGCGGCGGCGCGGAGTCGTCCCCGTCCGCCTCCCAGAGCGCCTCGGACGCGCCGCTGACGCTCGACAACGGCTGGGCGAAGGCCTCGGACTCGGGAACGACCGCCGCCTTCGGCACGCTCACCAACACCTCGGACAAGGACGTGACCGTCACCGGGGCCAGCGCGGACGGAACGGCCGGTTCCGTCCAGCTGCACGAGACGGTCACAGACAGCACGAGCGGTTCCACCACCATGCGCCAGAAGGATGGCGGCTTCACGATTCCCGCGGGCAAGAGCACCGCCCTGGAACCTGGTGGGAACCACATCATGCTCATGGACCTCACCTGCTCGCTGAAGGCGGGGGCAGACCTCACGCTGCAGCTGCACTCGGACGCCGGGACCAAGACGGTCACGGTCCCGGTGCGCGACTACTCGGGTGCCAAGGAGGAGTACGCACCGGGCGAGGACGCGAGCGGCTCCTCGAATTCCCACGAGGGCATGGACATGTCCTCAGCGAGCCCGGAGGCGTCCGCAGGGAGCTCCGAGTACGCGGAGCACTCCGGCCACGAACACTCGTCCGGTGGCAGCACGGAGGGCTCCGGCTCCTCGCACGCGGGCATGGACATGAGCTCGCCGTCCTCCTCCGCGCTCCCGGAATGCCATGCCGGCTGATCGGGTGCCAGTGAAGCCCTCGGGCTGGAGCCGGCGGTCGCTGCTCACGGGCGCGGTCGCCGGTGCCGGTGCGACCGGCATCGGCGCCGTCTCCGCGGCCGTCGTGGGTGGGCAGGCCCCCTGGTCTGCGGCTGCGCGGGACGAGACCCGCCCCGGGCAGCGCGTCGAGCCGTTCCACGGTGCCCGGCAGGCGGGAGTGGCCACGCTGCCGCAGGCGTTCTGCGCGTTCGTGGCCCTGGACCTCGACGCCGCGGCCACCCGCGAGTCGATGCGACGGCTGCTGCGCGTGCTCACGGACGACGCCTCGGCGCTCACGCAGGGACAGGCGCCCGTCAACGACCAGGAGCCGTGGCTCGCGGAGAACCCGTCACGCCTCACCGTGACCGTGGGTTTCGGCCCGCGCGCGGTCTCGCTGGTCGACCGCTCCCGCGCCCCGGGGTGGCTGCGGCCCCTGCCCGCCTTCGGGGTGGACAGGCTGCAGGACGCCTGGAACCAGGGGGACCTGCTGCTGCAGCTGTGCTGCGACGACCGCCTGACCATGGCCCACGCCCAGCGCGTGCTGCTCAAGGACGTCCGCTCGTTCGCGAGCGTGCGGTGGGTGCAGGACGGTTTCCGCAACACGGTGGGCGCCACCCCGGACGGGCAGAGCATGCGCAACCTCTTCGGCCAGGTGGACGGCACCTCCAACCCCTACCCGGGGGAGGAGGACCACGAGCAGGTGGTCTACGGCCGGGACGGTTTCACGCCCTGGATCGAGAACGGCACCTCGCTGGTGCTACGGCGGATCCACATGAACCTGGACACGTGGGACGAGGCCGACACCCCGGCGCGGGAGGACGCGGTGGGGCGCAGGCTCACGGACGGCGCCCCCCTCACCGGGCAGAAGGAGCACGACGAACCGGACCTCGACGCGAAGGGGCCCCTGGGCTTCCCTGTGATCTCCTCCTACAGCCATGTGCGGCGCTCGCGCAGCCCGAACCCGGACGAGAAGATCTTCCGCAGGGTGTACAACTACGACCTGGCGGTGCAAGACGCCTCCGGGCGCAGCGGCTCAGGGGACGTCAGCGGGGGAGTCTCTGCCACGGGGCTGATCTTCGCCTCCTACCAGGCGGATCCGCTGAAGCAGTTCGTCCCCATCCAGAAGCGGCTGGACGAGCTGGACATGCTGAACACGTGGACCGTTCCCATCGGCTCGGCCGTGTTCGCCATCCCGCCCGGGTGCGAGTCGGGTGGTTTCATCGGGGACGTGCTGTTCACGTGACGCACGCCGCGACCACGGCGGAGCCGACGGCGCCCCCGGGACCGGAAGCCGCGGGGCAACAGACATCGGACGAGCAACGGGCCGGAGGGTCACGAGCATGAGCAGCAGGGCACGAACCACGAGCAAGGACCCGCGCGGTGGAAGCCGCGCGGGCGGCACCCCCGGTGGCGCGGCGTCGTCGTCCGGGGCGGGTGTGAGCGTGAGCCCCTGGACCATCGCGGTGGTCCTCGTGGCGGCGATGATCGGGATGAGTGCCGCGCTGGTCTTCGGCGGGGCGGCGGCCCCCCGGCAGGTCGCCGATCCCGGCACGCTCGTGCGCTGGGGTCTGCCCACCGTTAAGGTGGTCCACAACATCGCGATGACCGTGGTCATGGGCGGGCTGCTCTTCGCCATCGGGGTGGTGCCGCGCTTCGCGGACCGCACCCGCAAGCGCCCGCCGCGCAACAGCCGGGACCAGGCGGGGGAGCCGGAGCACCCCGCGTTCCGCTCGGTCCTGCAGCTCGTGGAGGCGGCGTCCGTGGTGTGGACGGTGGCCGCCGTGGCGGTGCTGATCTTCACCTACTCGGACGTCTCCGGATCCTCGATCGGCGGCGGCGAGAACTACACGCAGCAGCTGCTGCACTACGTCACCGGGATCTCCACGGGGCAGTCGCAGGCGGTCATCGTGATGGTCGCTGCGGTGGTGACCACCCTGGTCTTCGGAGTGCGGGCGCTGCTGGGCCTGTTCTGCACGCTCGCGCTGTCCTTCGTGGCGCTCGTGGCCATGGCCCTCAACGGCCACGCCTCCGGCGGCGCGGACCACATGGGCGCGGTCAACTCCCTGGGCCTGCACCTGCTGGGCGTGTGCCTGTGGGTGGGCGGGATCCTCGTGCTGGTCTGGGTGGGTCCCCTGCTCTCCCGGGAGTCCTCGGTGGTCAGCCGTCGGGGCGGAACCACCCACACCGAGCCGCTGCTCGCGGTGGTGCTGCGGCGCTACTCCGCGGTGGCCCTGGGCTGCTACGCGCTGGTGCTGCTCTCCGGCATCGTCAACGCGGCGGTGCGCATCGGCTCGTGGGAGCAGCTGGGCTCCTCCTACGGGGTACTCGCGCTGACCAAGCTCGTGCTGACCCTGCTGCTGGGGCTGGCCGGCTTCGCCCACCGCCAGTGGCTGATCCCGGGTGTGGTGGACGGCTCGCGCTCGCGCACGGTCACGATGTGGCGCGTGATCGTGGTGGAGGTCGTACTCATGGGCCTGCTCATGGGCATCGCCACGGCCCTGGGGCGCACAGCCCCTCCCGTGCCCGAGGAGCTGCAGCCGGACGCCTCGCCCGCCCGCATCCTCACGTGGTACGAGCTGCCCCCGGAACCCACCCCGGCGAGCTGGTTCACCACCTGGCGCCTGGACTGGTTCTGGGTGGCCGTGGTGGTCTTCATGGCCGTGGTCTACCTGTGGGCCGCGGTCAAGGTGTGGCGGCGCGGGGACACGTGGTCGGTCCTGCGCACGGCGTCCTGGTTCGTGGGTCTCGCCGCACTGATGTACGCGACGAGCGGCGGCGTGGCCGTCTACGCCCGCGTGCTGTTCTCCGCGCACATGGTGGAGCACATGAGCCTCACGATGGTCGTGCCGCTCTTCCTGGTCTGCGGCGCACCGGTCACCGTGATCCTCAAGGCACTGGAGCCGCGCCGGGACGGCACCCGCGGTCCCCGCGAGTGGATCCTGCGGCTCGTGCACTCCACGTGGGGCAAGGTGGTCACCCACCCGATCTTCGCGGCGGCGAACTTCGCGTTCTCGATCGTGCTGTTCTACTTCACGGACCTGTTCCGCTTCACGCTGCGCTACCACGTGGGCCACGAGTTCATGATGGTGCACTTCCTGTTCACCGGGTACATGTTCGCGCTCGTGCTGATCGGCATCGACCCCATCCCGCGGCGTCCCACCTACCCGATGCGCCTGCTGCTGCTGCTCGCCACCATGGCCGCCCACGCGTTCATCGGCATCAGCATCATGAGCCTGACCACGGTGCTGCAGGCGTCCTGGTTCGGGAACATGGGCCGCCCCTGGGGGCCCAGCGCCCTGGACGACCAGGAGCTCGGAGGCATGCTCATGTGGGGCATCGGGGAGTTCCCCACGTTCCTGCTCGCGGTCATCGTGGCCGTGATGTGGGCCATGGAGGGCTCCAAGGAGAACCGCCGCGTGGACCGGCAGGCGGACCGCACGGACGACGCCGAGCTGCGCGCCTACAACCAGATGATGGCCGAGCTCGCCGAACGGGACGAGCGCGGCCGCTGAGCCGGGCGGCGTCGTCGTCGCGTGAAGAACAGCGCGACGGCGCCGCGCAGGCCAGCACGACGACGCCGTGCCCGCGGCCTCCCCGCCCGGCGCCACCGCGCAGGGAGACCACAGTGCGGGGAGACCGCCGTGCGCGGGGCGTCACGCGGGGCCCGGGAAGCAGGGCCGCGCGGATAACGTTGTCCCCGGTAGACAACTCTCCCCGTCCCGGAAGGATCCATCCGACGTGACAGCCGCACGCATGACCACCCCCGTCCGCGCCTCCGAGCTCGAGGGCCGGGCCTGGCTGAACACCGGTGGTGAGCAGCTGGACCTGAACGCCCTGCGGGGGAAGATCGTGGTCCTGGACTTCTGGTCCTTCTGCTGCATCAACTGCCTCCACGTGCTCGACGAGCTGCGTCCCCTCGAGGAGCAGTACTCGGACGTGCTCGTGACGGTGGGCGTGCACTCGCCCAAGTTCGAGCACGAGGCGGACCCGGACGCGCTCGCCGCCGCCGTGGACCGCTACGAGATCACCCACCCCGTGCTGGACGACCCCGGCCTGCAGACCTGGGACGCCTACACCGCACGTGCGTGGCCCACCCTGGTGGTGCTGGACCCGGAGGGCTACATTGTGGCCCACCTCTCCGGCGAGGGGCACGTCCAGGGGCTCGAGTCCCTGGTGGCGGAGCTCGTGGCCGAGCACGAGGCCAAGGGCACGCTGCACCGCGGCGACGGGCCGTACGTGCCCCGCCCGCGCCCCGAGGGCGATCTGCGCTTCCCGGGCAAGGTCGTGGCCCTGCCGGACGGCTCGTTCATGGTGAGCGACACCGGCCACCACCGTCTGGTGCAGCTCGAGGCGGACCTCGCCACCGTGCGCGGCACCATCGGCTCCGGCACCCGGGGCTGGGCGGACGGACCGCGGGACGCGGCCCGGTTCAACGAGCCCCAGGGCATCGCGGTGCTTCCGCAGCAGCTGCGCTCGCAGCTCGGCTACGACCTCGTGGTCGCGGACACCGTGAACCACCGGCTGCGCGGGGTGGACCTCGGCTCGGGGTCGGTGCGCACCATCGCCGGCAACGGCGTCCAGCGACTGCTCGACGACGCGCGCGCCCGCGGCGTGGACCCGAACGCGATCACGGAGGGGGACCCCCTGTCCGTGGCGCTGTCCTCCCCCTGGGACGTCGTGTGGTCGCAGACCGCGGACGCGCTCGTGATCGCAATGGCCGGCACCCACCAGCTCTTCTCCTTCGACCCGCGCACCGGTGCGCTCGCCGTGCTGGCCGGTACCGGGGACGAGGGTCTGCGCGACGGCGCGGCGGACGGTTCCTGGTTCGCCCAGCCCTCCGGCCTGGCGCAGGCTGAGGACGGCTCCGTGTGGGTCGCGGACTCCGAGTCCTCCGCGCTGCGCCGCGTGCGCTTCACCGACGACGGCGCCGTGGCTGCGGTGGACTCCGCCGTGGGCCTGGGCCTGTTCGATTTCGGCTTCCGCGACGGCCCCGCGGAGCAGGCCCGGCTGCAGCACTGCCTGGGCGTCACGGTGCTGCCGGACGGCTCCGTGGCCGTGGCCGACACCTACAACGGTGCTGTGCGCCGCTTCGACCCCGCCACGGGCGAGGTCTCCACCCTCACTCGGGGACTCGCCGAGCCCTCGGACGTGCTCCTGGACACGAGCCAGGACGAGCCCGTCCTCGTGGTGGTCGAGACCAACGCCCACCGCGTGGTGCGGGTGGCCGTCCCCAAGCAGGCGCAGACCGTGGACGAGGGCGCGGCGCAGATGCAGCGCAAGCGCACCCCCGTGGCCCCCGGTGAGCTTGAGCTCACCGTCCGCTTCGCGGCCCCGAGCGGGCAGAAGCTCGACACCCGGTGGGGGGACCCCACGCAGCTGAAGGTCTCCTCCTCCCCGGAGGACGCGCTCGTTGCGGGGGACGGCACCGCCCGGGGACTCACCCGCACCCTGCGGCTCGCCGACGGCGTCACGGAGGGCGTCCTGCACATCACCGCCCGGGCCGCGGCGTGCGATGGCTCCCCGGACGGCGAGATCCCCGAGCACGCGGCCTGCCACCTCTACCAGCAGGACTGGGGGATCCCCTTCACCGTGGACCCCGCCGCGGACTCCTCCCTCACGCTGGAGCTGCGCGGGCTGGACTGAGTAGGCCGGGCTGAGCGGGCCGGGCTGGTTGGACGACGACGGCGCGTGACGGGCGCGGGGGAGCGCGCGTGCGGCGTCGTCGTCCGTGGCCGCCTGCGAGCCGCAGCGGTGGGGTGCGTCAGCGGGGCGTGACCGTGGCCTTGTCCTGCGTGACCTTCAGGCTCGCCGAGAAGGTGAAGGGGACGTCCGCCGAGACCTTGGACGTGGTGCCGTCGTAGAGGTTCACCGCGGTGAACTCGATGTGCGCGGTCCCCCTGCTGTCCGGCAGGGACCACTGGTCCGCGTGCGCGCCGCCCAGCTCGACCGTGGAGCGCGGGTAGTCCTTGATGCTCCAGCTGACCTTGTCCTGGATCCGTCCGTCGAACTCGTAGCTGAACGGGCAGTCCTCGGGGTAGAGGCTGTCCTTGGCCGCGCATGCGTCGAGATGCTCGTGGACCTGCTGCTCCACCTGCTGCTGGAGCTGCTCCGACGGGACGGCGGTGAGCTTCATCGTCGTATCCTTGGACGAGTCGCTCACGGCTACCTCCTGCGGCTGGGCGGTGACCATGGGGGAGGTGTAGGACCCCGTGTAGACGCCGGGGTAGAAGACGGCGAACTCGCGCGAGGAGTCCCGCAGCGCCACGGACACCCCGTTGATGTCCACCGCGGTGGAGCCGGGCATGGACACGGACATGGTGGGCAGCGTGGTGGGGTCGAAGTCCCACACTGTGAAGAACCCCCACTGAGTCTCCGCCGGGTGCAGCCTGAACTCCGAGGACGCCTGCTTCCCGTCCAGGAGGTAGTCTGCTCGGACCGTGGTGGTGTCCCCGTCCGAGTCGACCGTGGAGACCGCCACATCCTGCAGGTGCTTGCCCGCCTCCGCGAGCGGATCCCCGTCCAGCAGCGCGGCGTTGGAGTCCGGAACCTCGGCGTTGAGCAGACCCAGGGCCTTGGCGCCGTCCCCGTCCTGCAGCGCCTGGAAGTACTCCCGGACCTCGGTCTCAGGGCCGTACTGGTACTTGTTCACGAGCGCAATGGCCACCGCGGCGGCGGCCACGGCCAGCACGATCAGGAAGAACCAGGCACCCAGGGCCCTGATGATGCGATCACTGCGTTCCATGGCTCCTCACGGTAGTTCATGCGCGCCCCGCCTGCGCCGTGTCACCCGGTTCGCCGCGCGGCGTCACGCTCGCGGGGTCCGGCTCCGGCGCGGCCCCTGGAACGGCCAGTAGGCTGGGGCGAGCCCGGCCGGGAGCAGGACCAGGGATCGTGCTTCACGCACGGAGCTGCGCAGGCAACGGTTCACGAGGCCCGCACCCTGGGGACCGAACTCCCGATGCGTCCGGGGGCACCAGGCACCCCGCGACCGACAGCGGCCGTGACCAGAGACCCGAGGAGCGCGAGCGCACAACATGGCAGAGACCGTCCGGCAGGTGCCCCAGAAGTACGGCGTGCCCGAGCACGTGTTCCACCCCCGGCTCGGTTCCTACGGGCGGCGGCTCGCGGCCTCCGCCGCGCCCCTGCTCCTGGTGGTGCTGGCGGTCGGGGCAATCTTCTACCGGCGGCCGGCCGGGCCCGTGACCGGCGTGCTCGCCTTGACCGCCCTCGCCGGTCTCGTGGGCGCCTACGTGAACCTGCGCCCGGCGCTCGCGGTGCTGACACCCGGGTTCGTGCTCGTCTCACGGTGGGTCGGGTTCCACGCCGTGGCCCGGGAACGGATCACGCAGGTGGTCACCGTCGAGAAGCTGCTGGCGCCCCGTTCCGGTTCGGGCCGTTCCCGGGGCAGGCCGTACCTGTGGTTCGTCACGGCCTCCGGGCGCCGCGCCCTCGGGCTCGACGGTACCGTCTGGGACGCCCGGACCCTCGACGAGCTCGCCCGGGCCAGCGGTGCGCAGCACGTGAACTTTCGGCAGGCCACCCCCGCGCAGGTGAGTGAGAACTGGCGCCGGCTGGTCCCGTGGCACGTGCGCCACCCGAGATTGCGCTATGCGGCGTCCTCGCTCGCGCTGCTCACCGTGATCGCCCTGCTGGGCTGGTGGGCGCTGGCCAGCACGGCGGGCTCGGTCGGCTGAGACGGGGCCCCGGGAGGGGCCAGAGTCGGGAGCAGAGGAGGTGCCGGGGTTGGCCGAGGGGCCGGGGACTGAGGGGCGACCGGGACCGCCCGCGGGACCGGGACCGCGCCAGGCGCCAGGAGCTGACGACGACGGCCGGTTCCCGTGGTGGAGAACCGGCCGTCGTCGTGCGGCGAGGGGCGCTGGGGATCAGCGTGCGGCGCTGCTGCCCGCCCCGCCGTCGTGCTCGGCCCCACCGGCGGGGGAGGTCCCCGCGGCGCCGGCCTGATCCGCGCGCGCACTGTCACGCCGGCGGGCACGCTCGATCTCGTTCTTGCGCTCCTCGTTGGCCTCGCGGGTCAGCTCCGCACCGGCCTCCGCGTCACGCGTGAGGTTCTCGCCCGTCTCCGGGTTGAACACGGGCATCTTGCGGCTGTCCAACCAGATCTTTGCCGTGGAGCCACCGCGGATGCGGGAGGAGGCGTCCAGGGAGACGACCACCTGGGCGGGCATCTCGTCCGCGTCCAGCTCTTGAGCCAGCTCGTTGAGCTTGTGCTGCACGGCGGCATCCTGCTGGTAGTGGATGTAGCCGTACTGCTGGTTGCCCAGCCACTCGGTGTGCGTGAACTCGGAGTCGAAGACGGTCCCGTGGGGGATCTTCGTCTCGTCCACGAACTTCGCGTCCTCGAAGTGCTCCGGGCGCAGGCCCAGCAGCACGATCTCGGGGGCGTTCGTGAGCTTGCCCTGCACGCGCTCCGGAATCTCGATGTCCCCGATCGGGGTGTGGAACACCGAGCCGTTCACGCGCGCCGGGATGAAGTTCATGGACGGAGCGCCGATGAACCCCGCCACGAACAGGTTGACGGGCTGTTCGTAGAGCTCCCTCGGGGACGCGATCTGCTGGAGCTGACCACGCTTGAGCACGGCCACGCGGTCACCGAGGGTCATGGCCTCGGTCTGGTCGTGAGTCACGTACAGCGACGTGATGCCCATGCGGCGCTGCAGCTGCGCGATCTCCGTGCGCATCTGGCCGCGCAGCTTGGCGTCCAGGTTGGACAGGGGTTCGTCGAAGAGGAACGCGTCCGCGTCACGCACGATCGCGCGCCCCATGGCCACGCGCTGGCGCTGACCGCCGGAGAGGTTCGCCGGCTTGCGCTCGAGGTGCTCGTTGAGGTCCAGGGTGTCCGCCGCCTCGCGCACCTTGCGGTCGATCTCCTCCTCGCTGAACTGCCCCTTGGACAGGCGCAGCGGGAAGGCGATGTTCTCGTACACCGACAGGTGCGGGTACAGCGCGTAGTTCTGGAACACCATCGAGAGGTTGCGATCACGCGGCTGCTTGTCGTTGACGCGCACCCCGTTGATGCTCAGGTCCCCGGAGGTGATGTCCTCGAGGCCCACGACCATGCGCAGGAGCGTGGACTTGCCGCAGCCGGAGGGGCCCACGAGGATCAGGAACTCGCCGTCGGCGACGTCGATGGAGATGTCGTTGACCGCGGGGAAACCGTCGTCGTACTTCTTGACGAGGTGTTCCATGGTGATTGCTGCCATGTCTACTCAGTCCTATCTGTGTAAAAGCGTGGATGGTGCGGCGGGCTCAGCCCTTGACCGCGCCCTGGGTCAGGCCGGAGACGATCTGGCGCTGGAACGCCAGAACGAGCAGCACCACAGGGATGGTCACGATGATCGCCGCCGCGGAAATCGCGCCCGCAGGGGCCTCGAACTGCGAGGCGCCGGTGAAGAACGCGAGTGCCGCCGGGACGGGACGCGCCGCGGCGGTCGAGGTCAGGCCGATGCCGTACACGAAGTCGTTCCACGCGATGAAGAACGCGATGATCGCCGTGGTGAAGACACCCGGCAGCGTGAGCGGCACGATCACCTTGCGGAACGCCTGCCACGTGGTGGCGCCGTCCACCTGCGCCGCGCGGTCCAGGTCCCAGGGGATCTGCTGGAAGAACGCCGCCAGGGTCCAGATGGAGATCGGCAGGGTCAGGGACAGGTAGGGGATGATCAGGCCGAGCCAGGTGTCGTAGAGCCCCACCTGGCGCCACAGGTTGAACAACGGCGTGACGATGGAGACCACTGGGAACATCGAGACCATCAGCGCGGTGGTCAGCACGATCTTCTTGCCCGGGAAGTCCAGGCGTGCGATCGCGTAGGCGCACAGTGTCGCGAGCACGACGGCCACGAACGTGGAGATCAGTGAGATGCCGATCGAGTTCCACAGGGCCGGCAGGAACAGGTCCTTGGCCTCGCCCACGAAGATCTGCTCGTAGTTGCTCGTGACGAACTTCGTGGGGATGAACTTGCCCGAGTTCAGGTCCGAGGAGGACTTGAAGGACGTCATCAGGATGGACAGGACGGGGAACAGCGCGTAGACCAGCACCGCGATGCTGATGACGGTCCAGCCGATTTTCTGCTTGGTGCTCAACATGACGGTTACTTCCCCTTCCCAGAGCCACCGGTGAGGTCCACCTTGAAGACCTTTATGGCCACCAGCGCGATGAGCATCACGCAGATGAACAGGATCACCGAGATGGCCGAACCAAGGCCGATTTCCAGACGACCGATGGACGTGCGGTACGCGAGCAGCGAGAGCGTCTCGGTGCCGTACTGGCCCTTGGTCATGATGAAGACGTTGTCGAAGATGCGGAAGGCGTCCAGGGCGCGGAACACCACGGCCACCATGATGGCGGCCTTCATGTTCGGCAGGACCACCTTGCTCAGGCGTTGCCATGCCGAGGCGCCGTCCACACGGGCGGCCTCGGTGAGCTCACCGGGGACCTGTGCGAGCCCGGAGAGCAGCAGCAGCGAGATGAACGGGGTGGTCTTCCAGATCTCCGAGGCCATGATCACGAACAGAGACGGGCCCGCGGAGGCAAACCAGTTGAAGTCCGGACCGATCATGGGCAGCCACGAGAGCCAGTTGTTCACGTAGCCGGTGGTGATGTCGAAGGCGTAGAACCACGCGAACGCGGAGACCACAGTGATGATGCCGTAGGGCACCAGGATGGCGGTGCGCAGCAGGCCGCGCGTGGCCTTGATGGCGCTGTGCATCACGAGCGCGAGGGCGAGGCCCAGGACGAGTTCCACGACCACCGTGACCACCGTGATCAGCAGGGTCACGCCCAGGTCCCGCCAGAACACGATGTCCGACAGTGCCGTGGCGTAGTTGCCCAGGAACACGAACTCCTTGTCACCGGGCGCGGTGAGGCGGAAGGAGAACAGGGAGTCCCACAAGGCCTGGACGATCGGGTACAGCGTGACCAGGAGCATGATCACGAACGCCGGTCCAGCGAGCAGCCAGCCCAGCTTGCGCTCAGCGCGGGCGCGGTCCGAGAGATGACGCCTGGTGCGGGTCTTCTCCGGCGCCGCGGCGGGAGCGGAGGAATTGACGGTGGTGCTCACAGCAACGCATCTCCCTTCAGGACTTCCTGGATGAATTCGGTGGTCTCACGCGGGGTGTCCTCGGTGACGTCCGCCGGCGGGGTCCAGTTCTGCTGGATGGCCGTGGAGATCTCGTTGTAGTACGGGGTCTGCGCGCGAGGCTTCGCGGCGTCGAGGGACTTGCGGATGGTGTTGGCCATGGGGTACGCCTTCTTGACCTCGGGGTCGTCGAAGGCCTTCGTGGACGACGGCGGGTTGCCGTTGGTCGCGAAGTACTGGGCCTGGTGCTCGGGGGAGACGATGCACTGCACGGCCTCCCACGCGAGGTCCTGGTTCTTGGACGTGGCGCCCACGCCCAGGTTGATGCCGCCCAGCGGCGGGTGCGCCTCGGTGTCCGCGTCGACACGGGGCCACGTGGTCCACTTGATGTCGTCCAGCACCGACTTGTCGAGGGTGCCCTCGTCCACGGAGGCCTTGGTGGCCGAGTAGATGAACGGCCAGTTGACCATGAACGAGCCCTTGTCCCCCTGGAACTGGATCATGGAGGCGTTCTCGTCCTGGGTGGCCAGGCCGGGTCCGCCGAGGCCCTCCTTGCCGATGGTCCCGATGATCTCCGCGGCCTTCTTGCCGGCGTCGGAGTCCAGCGTGATCTTGGCGTCCTGACCGTCCTGGCCGTCCGAGACCACCTGGCCGCCGGCCGACTCCACGAGGCCGTTGACCCACACAGACATGGCCTCACCGCGCACGCCCTGCACACCCAGGTACTTGTCCTGGGACTTGGCCGCCTTGATGAGCTGGTCCCACGTGACGGGCTTGGACATGTCCAGACCCGCCGCCTTGGCCGCGGACTCGCGGTACCACAGCAGCTGCGTGTTGGCCCAGAACGGGATGGCCACGAGCTCGTCGTTCCACGTGGCGCCCTGCAGCGGGCCCTCGAGCGTGTCCGTGGTGGTGGCCTTTGCCACGTCCTCGGGGGGCTTCGCGAGGAAGCCGGGCTCCGCGAGCTCGGGCACGAAGGGCGGGTCGAGACTCATGATGTCCATGGACGTGTCCCCGGCCGCGAGGCGGCGTGCCAGCTGCTCGCGCTGCGACGAGGCGTCACGGGGCAGCAGGGAGGTCTGGATCTTGTACTTGCCGCCGGACGCGTCCGAGCACTGCTGGGCGAGGACGTCCTGGCCGCCGTCGTCCGGGTTGATGTACCAGGTGAGCGTGGGCGGGCCTGATTCCCCGTTGCCGCACCCCGTGAGCAGCATGGCGGACACGGCGGCGACGGCCGCAACGCTGCGGACGGCACGCGGTTTCCCGGCCCTGTGCGAGTGGTGAGTGGACTTCACGATGTTTCCTCTCCTGACGAGCTCATGAGCTGACGCACCGGGCCTGACGCTCCCCGAGGGGCGCAGACCGATTCAGCATCTGTACAGTCTAAGGGTGGTGTGTGTCACAGAAGTCGTGTGACTCGGCATCGGCAGGGAAATTTGGCGTCAGGAAAGAAATACTGCGGCGACCGCCATCGAGACCATCGAGACCACGGTGGTGAGCAGCACCGTGTCACGGCACACCGTGGTCGCGCGGTCGTAGCGCACCGCGGCCACGTAGAGGTTCTGGGCCGTGGGCAGCGCCGCCATGATCACGGCGGAGTACAGCATCGGACCGCTCAGCCCGAGGGCCCACGCGAGCAGCAGGGCCAGTGCCGGGTGCACGAGCACCTTCGCGCCCGAGGCGAGCAGCGTGTCGGCGCGCGTTCCGGGCTCGGAGAGCGGACGCGAGCCCACCAGGGAGATCCCGAACGCCAGCAGCATGGCCGGCACCGCGGCACCGGCCACGATCTCCACGGGCTGCATCACGAGGTCCGGGAGGGTGGTGCCCGTCAGCGAGGACGCGATCCCGAGCCCCGAGCCCACGATCAGCGGGTTCGTGACCACGGTCTTGAGCACGGAGCCCACGGTGGGGCGCTCCCCGCCGGTGAGGGTGTCCATGACCGTGAGGTACAGCGGGGTGTTCAGGGCCAGCTGGAACAGCATCACCGGGGCCACCTGGGAGGCGTCGCCCAGCACGAACAGGGCGATCGGGATCCCCAGGTTCGCGGAGTTGACCTGGCCCGCGGCCTGGGCTCCCATCACCACGGTCGAGGCGTCCCTGTGCAGCACGAGGCGTGAGACCGCCGCGTAGGCCAGCATGGTCAGCCACGCGGAGACCCCGGCGACCACGAGCGGGGCCGAGAAGATGTGGCTGACGTCCGCCTTCGCGACCGTGGTGAACAGCAGCGGCGGGGACGCCACGTAGAAGGCGAGCTTGGACAGCACCGGCTGCCCGTGCGGACCGAGCAGCCCCAGGCGTCCGATCACGTAGCCCGTGCCGATCACGGCCCACACGATGAAGAACCCGGAGGCCACTCCGCTCACGGGCACGTCTCCTCGGCTCGTCGTTCGTGGTGATCCGCCCCTGCGGGCGCGGTGGGGTGGGCACGACGTCGCCGGCCCGGCAGGCGCGCACGTGCCCGCGGGGTCACGGACCGGGAACCGCGGCGTCCTCCTGCGCCAGCAGGTGCTCGCGCGCGTGCGGCGGGCGGACCACGTTCCCCACGACCGCGTCCGCGGGGTCCGAGCCCAGTGCCACGATCCGGTTGTGCTCGTCCACGTGGACCACACGGGGCTCGTACGACGTGGCCTCGGCGGTGTCCATGAGGCCGTAGGCGATCAGGATCACGAGGTCGCCGGGGTGCACGAGGTGTGCCGCCGCCCCGTTGATGCCGATGACGCCGCTGCCGCGCTCGCCGGCGATCGTGTACGTCTCCAGCCGGGCGCCGTTGGTGATGTCCACGATGGCCACGAGCTCGCCGGGGAGGATGTTGGCGGCGTCCAGCAGGTCCTGGTCCACGGTCACGGACCCCACGTAGTGCAGGTCTGCCTGGGTCACGGTGGCGCGGTGGATCTTGCCGGTGAACATGGTGCGCAGCATGATCGCTCCTCATGCGGTGGGTGACGGTGCCCCTGCCGGCCGGGGTCCTCGGACCGCCCCGTCCGGCAGGCCCGCGGGCTGTGGGCACCCTGGGAATGCAACACCCCGGGGACCGTGACGGTGACCCGGGGCGTCGTGCGAGGTGTACGGAGCGGCTGACGGGAATCGAACCCGCGTATCAGGCTTGGGAAGCGTGCGCTCTACCATTGAGCTACAGCCGCACTGTTCCGCCGGTGCATGACGCACGCGGATGAACGCCCACCACTGTACAACACGTTTGCGGGCTGCGGTGTTCCACACGGTTCCTTCAGCGAGGTGTCGACTACCGTGGAGCCGTGCTCATCTCCGATCGCGACATCTGCCGTCAGCTGGGCTCCGGGCGTGTGCGCCTGGAGCCCTACGATCCCGCCATGGTCCAGCCCGCGAGCGTTGACGTGCGCCTTGACCGGTGGTTCCGGCTGTTCGACAACCACAAGTACGCGCACATCGACCCGGCCCAGGAGCAGCCCGAGCTCACGCGGCTGGTGGAGGTGGCGCCGGACGAGCCCTTCGTGCTGCACCCGGGGGAGTTCGTGCTGGGCGCCACGTACGAGAAGGTCACCCTGCCGGCGGACGTCGCCGCGCGCCTGGAGGGCAAGTCCTCCCTGGGGCGCCTCGGCCTGCTGACGCACTCGACCGCCGGATTCATCGACCCCGGGTTCTCGGGCCACGTGACGCTGGAGCTGTCCAACATGGCCACGCTGCCCATCAAGTTGTGGCCCGGTTCCAAGGTGGGGCAGCTGTGCTTCTTCCAGCTCTCCTCGCCCACGGAGCACCCCTACGGCAGCGGCGCCTACGGCAACCGCTACCAGGGCCAGCGCGGGCCCACGGCCTCGCGCAGCCACCTGAACTTCGACCGGACCGTCATCGAGTGAGCCGCGCCCGCCGCCGCGCTCAGACCTGGGCGGTGGTGAAGCCCTCCGGCGGGCGCGGGGTGAGCAGCAGCAGGACGAGTCCGGCGGCCACCACCACGAGGATCCCGAGGATTCCCCAGATCTGCGCACCCAGCACGCTGACGAACAGTCCGAAGAGCCCGGGTGCCATGAAGCTCACGGCCCGCCCGGTGGTCGCGTACAGACCGTAGATCTCGCCGTCGCGCCCGGGCGGGATCAGCCGCCCCAGGTACGTGCGCGACGCCGCCTGGGCCGGTCCCACGAACAGGCACAGGGCCAGCCCGCAGACCCAGAAGGCTGGTTTGCCCGTCCAGAACAGCAGTGCGGTGCCGGCGAGCATGACGCCCACAAGGGAGCCGGTGATCACGGTGCGCGGGCCCAGGGCATCGTCAAGGGAGCCGCCCACGAACGCGCCGAGGGCGGCGATCAGGTTCGCCGCGACCGCGAACATGATGACCTCGGTCAGGGAGAAGCCGAAGGTGCCCGCCGCGAGGACCCCGCCGAACGTGAACACACCCGCCAGTCCGTCCCGGTAGACGGCGGAGGAGATCAGGAAGAAGACGGTGGCCCGGGAGACCCGCCACAGTCCGGCGATGGTGTGGAACAGCTCGCGGTACGCGCCGAGGATGCCGCGGCGGCGCGGCGCAGGGGGCACCATAGGCAGGGCGTCGGTGCGCACGAGCGGCGGGGTGCCGGGTTCCTCCAGGATGGCACCGCTGTATTCCCGGAACGGCATGGAAGGGGCCTTGAGCATCAGGGGCAGGCAGAAGATGAGGATCCACGCCGCACTGAACAGGGCCACGGCGCGGTAGTTCAGGGCGTCATCGGTGGGGATCCCCAGGAAGCCGGGGGTCACGAACCCGAAGAGCACGAAGGCCAGTGCGAAGATCCCGCCCACGTAGCCCGCGCCCCAGCCCCAGCCGGAGACCTTGCCCATGCGGTGCGGGCCGGCCAGCGCGGGGAGCATGGCGTTGTAGCTCACGGTGGCAAACTCCTGCGCCACGCTGCCCAGCGCCACCAGTGTGACGCCGAAGACCAGGAACGCCGGCTCCGGCCGGGCAAAGAACGCCAGGGCGGTGCACGCGATCAGGACCACCGAGTTGACGGTGAGGAAGCCCGCCCGGGAGCGCGGGGTGTCGCTGCGCTGACCGATGATCGGGGCGGTGGCCGCGATCGCGAAGCCAGCGACCGTCATGGCCACGGAGAGCACGGTGGAGGTGTGCTCCGGGGAGCCGAAGGACTCGCTCGTGAGGTACACCGTGAACACGAACGTGAGCATCACCGCGTTGTAGGCGGAGGTGCCGGTGTCCCACAGGCACCACATCAGCACGCGGGCACGGGAAGCGCCCCCCGGCGCGGGGGCGAGCGGCTCGGGGGTGCCGCCCGTGGTGGTCGTGTGCTCGCCTGTCATGGGGCTCACCCTACGGGCCGCGGAGTGTTGCGGGCCGACGGTGTCGGCCGCGGGGGGGGGGGGGCGCCGGTGGGCGTTCACACGCGGGGCCGGTCAGTGCATGTCCGGGCGGTTCTGGTGACGCGTCAACAGTCAATCTTGTTACGATGGAGCCCGCAAACTACCGCCTCATGCTCCGGGTGGCCCTGTGCCTCCGCGGCCTGTTCGCCGAGCACCTCGCCGAGCGCATGGGGCCCGAAAGGTGAGGTCCCATGATCGCGGTGCTGCTGGTCCACGGGATCGCCGCCCTGCTGGCACCCGCGGTCCTCAGACGCGCCGGTCGCTCCGGTTTCTACCTGGTGGCACTCGTTCCGTTCGCTGGCTTCCTCTGGCTGCTCGCGCAGACCTCCCGGACCTACGGGGACCCCACCGGCTGGAGCGTGTCGCTGCCCTGGATCCCGCAGTTGGGCATCTCCCTGACCTTCCGCATGGATGCGCTCGCGTACATGATGTCCCTGCTCGTGCTGGGCGTGGGCGCGCTCGTGCTCGCCTACTGCGCGCGGTACTTCAAGGCCGACGCCCGCAACACGGGCTCCTTCGCCGCGCAGCTCGTTGCCTTTGCCGGCGCCATGTTCGGCCTGGTGACCGCGGACGACCTCATGGTGCTGTTCGTGTTCTGGGAGATCACCTCGGTGCTCTCCTTCCTGCTGATCTCCTACTCCCGCACCAAGCTCGCGGCGCGCCGTGCGGCGCTGCAGGCGCTGATCATCACGACCGCCGGCGGGCTCGCGATGCTCGTGGGGCTGCTGATGCTGGCCCACGCCGCGGGGACCATGCGCATCGCCGGCGTCCTGGCCGCGGCTCCCGGGCTGCTGGGTTCGCCCACCGTCGACGTCGCCCTCGCCCTGATCCTTGCCGGTGCCGTCTCGAAGTCCGCCCTGTTCCCCACGCACTTCTGGCTGCCCGCCGCCATGGCGGCGCCCACCCCGGTCTCCGCGTACCTGCACGCCGCGGCCATGGTCAAGGCCGGGATCTACCTGGTGGCGCGCCTGGCGCCGGGTTTCGCCGGAACCACGTGGTGGCTTCCCATCACCCTCACCCTGGGCCTGGGGACCATGGTCTTCGGCGGGTGGGTGGCACTGCGCCAGTACGACCTCAAGCTCATCCTGGCCTACGGCACAGTGAGCCAGCTGGGGTTCATCACCGCGGTGGTCTCCTTCGGCACCGCAGACACCGCCATGGCCGGGCTCGCCATGGTGATGGCCCACGGCCTGTTCAAGGCCACCCTGTTCCTCACCGTGGGCATCATCGACCACCAGGCCGGCACGCGCGACATCCGGCGGCTGTCGGGAGTCGCGGGCAAGGCGCCCCAGCTGCTCGTCGTGGCGGTCATCGGTGCCGCCTCCATGGCGGGTGTTCCACCCCTGCTGGGTTTCGTGACCAAAGAGGCGGTGCTCACCGCGTTCGTGGACGCGCTGCCGGAACCGCTCGCGGTCACGGCGCTCGTGTGCGTGGTGGTCGGATCCGTTCTGACGTTCGCGTACAGCGCCCGTTTCGTGTGGGGCGGCTTCGCGCGCAAGCCCGGGCGCTTCTCCGGGCTCGAGACCTCCCCGGACGGGCAGTCGGTGGTCGGCGCCTTCACCCCCGTGCGCTGGGACTTTCTGGCCGCCCCCGCAGTGCTGGCCCTCGTCACTGTGGTGCTCGGACTGTGGCCCGCCCCGCTCGAGGCGGGGATCACGCCCTACCAGGAGCTCTTCCCCGGGGCCGCGCAATCGCACGTGCACCTGGAGCTGTGGCACGGCTTCACCCCGGCGCTGGGCCTCTCCGCGCTCGTGATCGCCGCAGGCGCGGCGCTCTACGCGGCACGGCGCTCCGTGGGCCAGTTCCAGAGCAGGCTTCCGGAGGTGCCCAGTGGCGACTTCGTGTACCGCAAGGTCATCAACGTCCTGGACCTGCTCGCCGTGTGGCTGACCGGGCGCACACAGCGCGGCTCCCTGATGTTCTACCTCTCCGTCATCCTGGTCACCGCCATCGTGGTGCCCCTCGTGGCACTGTTCTGGTACGAGACGCCCCCACTGGCCGGGTTCCGCTACGGGGACTCCCCCGCCCAAGTGGTCACGGGCCTCGCCATGCTCGTGGCGGCGCTGCTCGTCCTCACGGCGCGCAAGCGCTTTCTCGCGGTGCTGCTCGTCTCGGTCACCGGGTACGGCCTGGCGCTGATCTTCGCCCTGCACGGCGCACCGGACCTCGCCCTGACCCAGACGCTGGTGGAGACCATCTCCCTGGTGGCCTTCGTGCTGGCCCTGCGTTCGCTGCCAGGACCGCTGTGGAACCGGAGGCCGGCCGGGCACCGCGTGTTCCGCGCCGTGTTCGCCGTGGTCTTCGGCGTGTTCATGATGGCCCTGGCGATGTTCTCCATCTCCTCGCGCAGCGCCGCACGGACCTCTTTGGACCTGCCGAAAATGGCCTACGACCTCGGGCACGGGGCGAACGTGGTCAACGTGATCCTCGTGGACATCCGGGCGTGGGACACCATGGGTGAGATCACGGTGCTGACCGTTGCCGCCACGGGCATCGCGTCCCTGATCTTCGTCAAGGGCCGCGGTGACCGGCTGCGCAGCGAGCGCCAGCAGCTGGACCCGGCGGAGCTGAAGGCCATCCGCGGTGCTGACGCCGCGGCGCACTCACCTCACGCGAACACCCAGCAGCTCAAGGTGGCCCGCCGCTTCTCCTCCCGCCCGGACGCGGATCCCTTCCTGCTGGCCGGGCGTACCCTGGCACCCGAACGCCGTTCCATCGTCTTCGAGGTGGTCGCGCGTCTGCTGTTCCACACGTTCATGATTGTGTCCCTCTACCTGCTCGTGGCCGGGCACAACCTGCCGGGCGGCGGCTTCGCGGGCGGGCTGATGGCATCCCTCGCGCTGACCCTGCGCTACCTGGCCGGCGGCCGCTACGAGCTCGAGCGCGCCACGCCCGTCAACGCCGGGTGGATGCTCGGCGCGGGTCTGGCGATCTCCTCGCTCTACGCGATCGTCCCGGTGTTCTTCGGCGGGGCCGTGATGGAGAGCTACACGTTCGAGTGGGACATGTGGGTCTTCGGGCACGTCAAGTTCGTCACCGCGCTGGTCTTCGACATCGGGGTCTACCTGATCGTGGTGGGTCTGGTCCTGGACATCCTGCGCTCCCTGGGCGGGCGCATCGACGAGAGGATCGAGCGCACGGCCATGGAGTCGGAGAAGAAGCCCGCGGGCGGCGGGTCCAGGATCCGGCTGACCCGCAACGGCCCGGGCGTCTCGACCACGCGCGTGGACGACCCGGACGCCCCCCGCGGATCGATGGTCAGCGCGGACGAGACCTCGGAGGTGCAGCGATGACCGTGAACGTCACGCTCCTGGTGGTCATGGGGGTGCTGTTCTCCGTGGGGGTCTACCTCCTGCTCGAGCGCTCGCTCACCCGTGTGCTGCTGGGCCTGATGCTGCTGACCAACGGCGCGAACCTGCTGATCCTGCACACGAGCGGCGAGCGGGGAGTGGCCCCGCTCTACGACTCCTCGCTGGACCCGGCCGAGTACTCGGACCCGCTGCCGCAGGCGATGGTCCTGACGTCCATCGTGATCTCCCTGGCCACCACGGCCTTCATCCTGAGCATGATCTGGCGCTCGTGGATCCTGGCCCGCCGGGACGAGATCCAGGACGACCTCGAGGACCGTCGCGTGGCCACGCAGTCCTCCTACGACGCCGAGGACGACGACGCCATGCCGCAGGACACCTCCGAGTTCAACCACGCGGACGCGCGGTTCGCCCCGGCACGGCACAACGAGGAAGAGGCGGCGGAATCACCGGGTCACCACAGGGCCGAGAAGCTCACGGACGGAAAGGAGCGGGACACGCATGAGTACTGATCCGGCGCAGCTCGCCCCTCTCGCGGTCCTGATCCCCTTCCTAGGGGCGGCCCTGAACTTCCTGATCGTCCACCGCAACGGCCTGCAGCGCGCCGTGACCATCGGCTCCATGTCGCTGACGCTGGTGCTCAACGCGGTCATCCTCGCGAACGTGTGGAACAGGGGTCCGCAAGTGGTGCACCTGGGGGACTGGGCGGCACCGTTCGGCATCGTGATGGTGGTGGACCAGCTCTCCGCGCTGATGCTCGTGGTCTCGGTGGTCGTCTCCCTCGCGGTGCTCGTCTACGCGGTGAGCGAGGGCGTGGCCAACGGCGACGACGAGGGCCCCATCTCGATCTTCTACCCCACCTACCTGATCCTGGTGGCGGGCGTGTCCAACGCGTTCCTCGCGGGGGACCTTTTCAATCTGTACGTGGGCTTCGAGATCCTGCTGACCGCGTCCTACGTGCTGCTGACCATGGGGGGCACCGCGCAGCGCATCCGCGCGGGCGTCACGTACGTCGTCGTCTCCGTGATCTCCTCGATCCTGTTCCTGATCTCCCTGGGCATGATCTACGGCGCCACGGGCACCGTGAACATGGCGGACCTCTCGGGCAAGCTCTCGGACCTGCCGGTGGGTATGCAGATGCAGCTGCACCTCATGCTGCTGGTCGCGTTCGGGGTCAAGGCGGCCATCTTCCCGCTCTCGTTCTGGCTGCCCGACTCCTACCCCACGGCGTCCGCGCCGGTGACCGCCGTGTTCGCCGGGCTGCTGACCAAGGTGGGCGTGTACTCGATCATCCGCACGGAGACGCTGCTGTTCCCGGGGACGCAGATCAACGGCCTGCTGATGTGGGTGGCACTGCTCACCATGCTGGTGGGCATCCTGGGTGCGCTCGCGCAGATCGACATCAAGCGCATGCTCTCGTTCACCCTGATCTCCCACATCGGGTACATGATCTTCGGCATCGCCATGGGCACCCAGGCCGCGCTGGTCGCCGTCGTCTACTACATCGCGCACCACATCGTGATCCAGACCAGCCTGTTCCTGGTCGCGGGGCTCATCGAGCGCCGCGGTGGGTCCACCAACGTGGACCGCCTGGCCGGGATGCTCAAGATCTCCCCGCTGCTGGGTGTGCTCTACATGATCCCGGCGCTGAACCTGGGCGGCATTCCGCCGTTCTCCGGCTTCCTGGGCAAGGTGGGGCTGATCGAGGCCGGCGTGAGCACCGGAACGTGGTTGAGCTACCTGCTGGTGGGCGTGTCCGTGTTCGTCTCGCTGCTCACGCTGATGGCCCTGATCCGGGTGTGGAACCGCGTGTTCCTGCGCAGCGTCGACGACGCCGAGTACCCGGACCCCGTACTGCGCGCCACGACGCCGCAGGGCAGGCGTCCCCGCACCTCGCGCGCGGTCGTGAGGAAGCCCGGCAGCCGGTTCTCGGGGCGGTCGCCGGTGGTGCTGCTGCCGCGGACCATGGTGGGTGCCACCTCGGCCCTGGTGGTGGTAGGCGTGGCTCTCACCGTCTTCGCGGGGCCGCTGTTCGACCTCGCGGACAACTCCGCGGAGAACCTGGTGCACCCGGACCGCTACGTCAATGCCGTCCTGCACCCCGAGGGTCACAGCGGCGCAAGTGAGGAGAGCCGATGAGCACGTCCGCCGTGCGACGCCGTTCGCGCAACTCCCTGCGCGCCGAGCTGCCGCTGATCCTGTGGCTCGTGGTGGTGTGGGGTGCGCTGTGGGGTGACTGGAGCATCGGGAACCTGGTTTTCGGGCTGTTGCTCGCGCTGCTCGTCACCCGCCTGCTGACCCTGCCGCCCGTGCGCCTGTCCGGGCGCTTCAACGTGGTGCACTTCGCGCTGTTCGTGCCCACGTTTATCTGGCAGGTGGCCAAGGCCAGCTTCCACGTCTCCTGGCTTGCGGTCACGCAGGGCCCGAGGGTGTGCAACGCCGTGCTGGGGGTGCCCCTGCGCCAGAACAACGACCTGCTCATGACGGCCGTGGGCCACACGATGGCGTTGATCCCCGGGTCCCTGGTGGTGGAGGTGGACCGCGGCAACGGGATCCTCTACTTCCACGTGCTGGACATCTCCACGCCCGAGCAGGCGGAGGCGTTCCGGCGCTCCGCACTGGACATCGAGGCCGCCTGGATCCGCATCATGGGCACCCGGGAGGACCTGAAGCTGCTGACCGTGGTCGGGGATTCCGACGACACGGAGGCCACCGGGGCGCTCGAGTCGCCCACGCACGAGATGGACGAGGCCGACACCGGCCACGGGGAGGAGCGCTCATGACAATGCTCGACGTCGCCGTGTGGCTGTGCGGGGCGATCCTCGCCCTGGCCGCCGCCGGGACCATCTACCGACTGGCGAAGGGGCCCTCCCTGCTGGACCGCGTGATCGCCTCGGACGTGCTGCTTGCCATCGTGGGGGCGTGCCTGGCCGTGGACATGGTCTACAACCACCACACCAACAACATCATCCTGCTCGTGATCGTCTCCCTGGTGGGCTTCCTGGGCTCCGTCACGGTGGCGCGCAACGTGGGGCTGGAGCGTTCATGAGCTGGCACACCGTCCTGGACGTGATCGCCCTGCTGTGCCTGGTGCTGGGTGCCCTGATGTCCTTGTCCGCCGCGATCGGCCTGGTGCGCTTCCCGGACCTGCTCTCGCGCATGCACGCGGGCACCAAGCCGCAGGTCTTCGGCCTGTTCCTCATGCTCACGGCCGTGGCCATCGAGAGCGGGGAGCCGCGCATGATCCCGCTGCTGATCCTCGCGTGGGTCTTCCAGCTGCTCACCGCACCGGTCTCCGCGCACATGGTGGGCCGGGCCGCATACCGCTCCAAGCACCTGCACGAGGAGAACCTCATGCAGGACGAGCTGCGGGACGTTGTAGCCCGCGCCGGGCACGAGGAATCACGCTGAGGACATAATTTCCGGGTGAACCGCGCCCCGCACCGCCCAGCCACGCGCCGAGTTTCGTATGCTGAGGGAGGAAGCAGCACGCCGTCGGCCCCCGAGCGCCGGCGGCACTCGCGACGAGAAGGAGCACCTCATGAACAAGGCGATGGACATCCTCGGCACCGTGGCGTCCCTGGGCGGCGTGGCACTCGCGAACAAGGGCCTGTCCGCGGTGTGGAAGCAGGTCACCGGCAACGAACCCCCCGCCAAGAACCCGGATGAGGACGAGGCCTGGCGGGACATCATCCTGTGGGCCATGATCACCGGCGTGGTGGGCACCGTCATTAAGGTGGGAATCGCCCGCCAGATGTCCAAGATGGAGTCCGAGAAGAAGGACTCTGGCAAGACCTCGCAGTCCGAGATCTGAGGTACCCCACCGGGCCGAGCGCCCGGGAGGTCCTGCACACGAGGGCCGGGTGCGCGACGCACCCGGCCCTCGTGCGTGCCGTGGTCTAGACTGGCGACTCAACGACAGGGGAGCGCCACCGCGGCGCTGAGAGTGCGTGTGAGCGCAGACCCTCGAACCTGATCCGGTTCATACCGGCGCTAGGGAGTCGAGCATCTCAGGGACCCGTCCGCACCCGTGGACGCGAGCCTTCCCCTCCTGGAATCTTCAGGAGGATTCACATGACACAGGTCGGCACCAGATCCACGCGAACGCCCCAGGGACGCAATTCCCGGCGGCACTCGTGGCGGGTGGTGGACATCGTGGTCGCCTCCGTTCTCGCGGCGGTGTGCGCCGTGGTCTTCTGGCTGTGGTCCAACCTGCTCGCCCCGGCCGTCTCTGCGGGGTCCGTGGCGTATCCGCCCGCGGGCGGGCTCATCGTGGGCGGCTGGCTCGTGGCCGGCACGCTCGGTGCACTGATCATCCGCAAGCCGGGTGCCGCGATCTTCTGTGAGCTGCTCGCGGCCGTGCTGGAGATGTTCCTGGGCACCCACGCGGGATGGCTCGTGGTCCTCTCCGGGGTGATCCAGGGCCTGGGGGTGGAGATCGTCTTCCTGCTGACCCGCTACCGCAGCTTCGGGCTCCTCACGGCCACAGCGGGCGGCGCGGTCTCCGGGCTCTTCCTCGCCGTGAGCGAGAACATCTTGTACAACTACGAGTGGGCCACGGACCAGAAACTTGTCTACGCCGTGTTCACCACGCTCTCCGGCGCCGTGATCGCCGGCGCCCTGATGTGGCTCGTGGTGCGTGCGCTGCAGGCCACGGGCGTCCTCAGCGCCCTCGCATCCGGCGCCGCGCGCCGGCGATGACAGCCGCGTCGGCCACCATCCCGGTGGGCGCGTCGGTCTGTCTCGAGAACTTCGGCTGGCACTACCCCGGGCGCCAGAACCCGAGCCTCGCGGGGGTGGATGCGCAGATCGGTGCAGGGGAGCGCGTTCTGCTCCTGGGTCCTTCCGGTGCCGGCAAGTCCACCCTGCTGCAGGCCCTGGCGGGTGTGGAGCAGGATCCGGACGGGCAGTCCCGATCGGGTGAACTGACGGTCGACGGCGCCGACCCGCGCGACGCGCGGGGGGCCGTGGGCTTCATGCACCAGGATCCGGAGACGCAGGTGGTTCTCTCGCGGATCGGGGACGACGTCGCGTTCGGTCTCGAGAACCTGGCCGTTCCCCGTGAGCAGATCTGGCCGCGCGTCCACGAGGCGCTGGACAGGGTCGGTCTCCACCTCCCCCTGGAGCACTCCACCACGGCGCTGTCCGGTGGTCAGAAGCAGCGCCTGGCGCTCGCGGGTGTCATGGCCATGCGGCCCCGCCTGCTGCTGCTCGACGAGCCGACGGCCAGCGTGGACCACGAGGGAGCGGTGGAACTCTGCCGGGCCGTGTCCCGGGCCGTCCGGCAGGACGGCACTACCCTGGTGGTCGTGGAGCACCGTGTTGCACTGTGGGAACCGGTGGTGCACCGGGTGATCGTGCTCGACGACAACGGCTCGGTGGCCTTCGACGGCCCCACTCGGGAGACGCTCCACGATGCCCGGAAGCTGCTGCAGGCGCAGGGCACGTGGGTTCCGGACTGGGTTCCGACGACGCGTCCGCCCGCCCACCGCAGAGCTGTCGAGGTCGACGCGGCGGCCGAGGGTCCCGACGGCGGGGACGAGTGCCCACGCGGTGCGGGCACCGCGCGCTCCGGTCGAGACCGTCCCCCGCACGCCGCGGGGAGCCCTGCGCCCCGGGACGGTGCGGTCCTCCTCAGCGCCCGGGAGCTGGGAGTCTCCCGCATCCAGCCGTCGCGTCGAGTGGTGGCGCGCGAGCGGCGTCGGGCCCGCAGGTCGTGGCGGCGTGGCGAAACTCGCGAGGCGCCGGCACGCAGAGTGGTGGACTTCCCGCCCGCGGCCGAGCACATCACGCTGGACGTCCGCGCGGGCCGCGCCCTGGCCGTCACCGGACCCAACGGGGCCGGGAAGTCGACGCTCGCCCTCACACTGGCCGGTCTCCTGGTGCCCGTGCGCGGCACGGTGCGAGCCTCCGCCGTCCTGGCAGATGACGCGCCACCGGATCCTGGCCTGTGGGACGGCAGCGAGCTGATCTCGAGGGTGGGCACCGTGTTCCAGCACCCCGAGCACCAGTTCCTGCGCTCAACGGTGCGGGAGGAGCTCGAATTCGGTCCGGAGCAGCTGCGCCGCCACTCGGAGCGCTCAAAGCCGCGGCGGGACGTGACGGCCGACGACGCCCGGGTCGCGGACCTGCTGCGGCGGCTGCGCCTGGAGGACCTGGCCGGGGCCAACCCCTTCACGCTCTCCGGGGGCCAGAAGCGTCGGCTCTCCGTAGCCACGGTGCTCGCAGCGGCACCCGCAGTGGTGATCCTCGACGAGCCCACGTTCGGCCAGGACGCCCGCACCTGGAAGGAACTCGTGGATCTCCTGGTGGAAGAGATGGACAGGGGTACGGCCGTGGTGGCAGTGACGCACGACCGGGACCTCATGACCGCGCTCGACGCGGAGGAAGTGGGGCTGGGCTCATGAGCACCACGGCAACACCGGGCATCTTCGGCCCCCGGAGCGGGCTGCTGGCCCGGGCGAATCCCGTGGTGAAGCTGCTCGGTGCGCTGCTGATCACCGTGGTGATCGTGCTCAGCGCCGATCCCGTGACGAACGCGGTGGCCCTGGGGGGTCAGTTGCTCCTGCTCGCGGGGGTGGGCATGCGACCGCTGCGGCTGCTCACGCGGCTGTGGCCGATCCTCGTGGCAGCCCTGATCAGTGGCTGGGGAACGGCGATGCTCTCCGACGCCGGTGGCCCCGTTCTGCTGCAGCTCGGATGGATCACCGTGACCACCGGATCTCTCGCGGCTGGCGGGGCAATCGCGCTGCGCGGGCTGGCCATCGCCCTGCCTGGGATCACGGTGCTGCTGACCACCGACCCCACGGACCTCGCGGACGGTCTCGCCCAGACGCTCAAGCTGCCCGCACGCTTCGTCCTGGCTGCCCTGGCTGCGATGCGTCTCGTGGAGGTCATGATCACCGAGTGGAGCGTCCTGACGGCTGCTCGCCGCGCCCGCGGGGCCGGAGGATCCCACACGCCGTGGGGTGCGGCCGGAGAATTCGGCGGTCAGGCGTTCACCCTGCTCGTCCAGTCCCTGCGCCGCGCGACCCGGCTGGCCATGACCATGGAGGCGCGAGGGTTCGGGGCGGGACCGCGCACCTGGGCCCGTCCCCTGCACTACAGCCGGGTGGACGTGCTCGTGGGGGTGGCGGTCGTCGTGACGGCAGTCGGTGCTCTTGTCCTGTCGATGGGAATGGGGACGCACCGCTACATCTGGCAGTGATCACGGATCGGCCCTCGCCCGCCTGCATCAGCCGTCTGCGCGCCCCAGCAGGAAGTCGGTCAGGGTGCGGGTCAGGGCGGGGTCCGAGCGGACGGGGTGGCCGTCCACCCTGGTCACGGGCACCGCGAGTCGCACCGAGGACGTGAGCCACACGGCGTCCGCCTCCAGGAGGTCCCGGGGATGCAGGGGCCCGTAGTCCACGCCCCAGCCGTGACGGCGCGCGGCGTCGAAGATCCTGGCCTGTGACGTCCCCGGCAGGATGCCGCGTGACGGTTCGGGCGTCACCAGGGTGGGTGGTTGCCCGGGCGAGGTGCGGGCGCACACCACCGACGACGTTGCCCCCTCAAGGATCCTGCGGTCCGTGGACGTGGTGAACACGACGTCCTGCGCGCCGTTCGCCCGGGCGTGGCGGACGGCGGCCATGTTGACCGCGTAGGAAAGCGTCTTCACACCGGGAAGCAGCCAGGGCATCCCGGAGTCCTCGGCCGGGTCGTGGCCGCGTTCCAGCAGCAGCACGGACACGCCGTCCTGGCGGGCCTCGAAGGTCTGCGGGGGCACCGGCGACACGGTGAGCCACGCCCACGGCTCACCACCCGGCACGCCCCGGCTCACGCTCAGCTTGACCGAGTGCTCGGCTCCGAGATCACGGGACGGGTCGTGGGAACCCGGCCCGGCGGCGTCGAGCCCCATGGCCAGGGCCGCGCGGCAGACGTCCTGCGGGGGCGCGGGAAGGTCCGCGGTGCGGGCGGAGGCGGCGAGCCGGGCTTGGTGCGCGTCGAACTTGTAGGCGGTGCCGTCCAGCACGTGCAGCGTCTCGAAGATCCCGTCACCGCGGGTGAGCGCCTGGTCCTCCAGGCGCACCATGGGCTCGCGCGGATCAACCGGGCGGGGCGGACCCGTCACGGGGGACAGCAGCACCGCGGCGCCCGGTCCGGAGCTCACGAGCCGCCCCGCTCCTCGGCGGTCGGTGCGGGAAGCTGGGGCGCGGGGCCAGGGTGGATGATGTCCGCGGCCTCCCACACGGGGTCCTCCGCGAGGTAGTGCTCCTCCTGCTCGGCCCACACGTCCCAGTAGTTCTCGTACGTGGCACCGTCGCGGGCGAGGGCCCGCTGCTTGCGCTGCCACGTGGGCAGCTCCACCCACACGGACGTGTCGAGCAGCGCCCGGGCCTCGCGGTGGCAGGCTCCCACGCCCTCCACCAGGACGATCTCGGCGGCGCGCGTGAGCCGGGGCGTGCCCGGTTCGCTGGTCAGCCAGTCCCAGGCGGTCCAGTGCGCGTCCTCGCCGCGCCGCAGCGGTTCGAGGATGCGTGTGCGGTACTCGCTCATGCCCTCGGCCAGTCCGTTCCAGCCCGGGTACAGGTCCTCCAGGCGGAAGGTCACGACGTCGTACGAGCGCCGCAGCACCGCCACAAGCTGATCCGTGAGGGTGGTCTTGCCCGCGCCGGAGCGGCCATCGATGCCCACAACGAACGGGCGGCGCGTGGCTGGCGGCAGCAGCCGCGCGAGGTTGACGCCGTCCGGGAACTGGGCGATCTCATCGTCGTGGAATCCTTCGTCCGGTGCGATCACGGGGCCTCGACCCGTTCGCGCACCCAGGTCACGACGCCGGGGGTGGCCGCCGCGATCTGCTCCCAGGCTGTGTCGAAGTCCTCCGAACCTCCGTACCACGGGTCCGCGATGTCGAGGTCCGTGCCGGAGGCCTCGGCCTGCGGGTCGAAGCTGCGCATCAGACGCACGGTGTCGGCGCGGTCCGGGGGCAGGCGGCGCCGCAACTGTTCGCGTTGGGAGTTCGTCATGGCGAGCAGCATGTCTGCGTCCGCGAGCTCGGCGTCGGTGATTCTGTGCGCGCAGTGGTCGGGGAGGTCGAGGTGGTGGTGCGCGATCACGGCCCGGGCGCGCGGGTCCACGGGATTGCCGTGCTCCTCGTCGCTCACCCCGGCGGAGCCGACCGCCACTCGCCCGCAGAGCCCTGCGCGGTCGAGCTCGGCGCGCAGGAGCGCCTCGGCCATGGGGGAGCGGCAGATGTTGCCGGTGCACACCGTGACGATGTTGAACATGGTCTCCACTGTACGAAAAATCCGCGCCGGGTGAGCGGCCCTGGGGTCCGTGCACCCCGCCGCCACGCCAGCGGCGAAATCCGCGGGGTTCGGCCGGGGTGACGACGGTGCTCCGGGCTGGGCGGCGACGGCGCTGCGGAGCCGGGAACACACACGGAACGGGGTGCACGTCCGTGGACGTGCACCCCGTTCGCATCACTACCGGGTGGCGGCTCCGCAGGGGAGCGCCGGAGTCACTTCTCGTCGAGGTGCTTGGGGGTCGTCTGGTCCCAGGGGGCCTCGCCCTCCGGGGTGTCCTTGGCGATGTCGTCCACGGCGGAGGTGACCCACTCGGACTTGTACTGGAAGTCCGTCTCGTCACCGTTCTCGTCCGTCTGGCGGTACCACTCGGTGATCGCCGGATCGTGCGAGTCGAACGCGTCGCCGGCGGCGCGATGGCCCTCGGCGCGCTCCACCTGCAGGGCGAAGTTGTCACCGTGCTCGGCGAGCCCGGAGGCCACGGCCTTCTGGACGGCCGAGTACGCGAACTTGGTGCGCAGCGTGGCCGGGTCGTAGCGCAGGTCCCGGTACAGGGCGACCATCATCATGGCCACGACCACCGCGAACGGCAGCGCCGAGACGATCACCAGGCGCTGCATGCCAGCCAGGGCGTCGTTGCCCGCCACCAGGAGCATGACGATCGCGATGCCGGCGAGGCACGCGCCCCAGAAGATGACGATCCACTTGCTGGGGTCCGGGCGTCCGCGCTGGGTCATGGTGCCCATGACCACGGAGGCGGAGTCCGCACTCGTCACGAAGAAGATGCCGATGACGACCATGGCCAGCACCGAGGTGACGGCCGTGAGCGGGAGCTGGTCGAAGAGTCCGAAGAGCATGGACTCGGCGCCGTTTTCCACGGAAAGGTCCGCCCCGTTCTTCGCGAAGAACATGGCGGAGCCGCCGAAGACGATGAACCACAGGATGCTCACCGAGGCCGGGACCACGAGCACGACGGTCACGAACTGGCGGATGGTGCGGCCACGGGAGATCTTGGCGATGAACATGCCCACGAACGGGGACCACGAGAGCCACCAGGCCCAGTAGTACACGGTCCACGTGTTGGAGAACTCGGCGCTCTGCGGGCCCCACGCGGCCGACTGACCGGTCATGAAGAGGTACTCGGACACGTATGTGGAGAACGTGGAGGGGATCAGCGTCAGCAGGAAGACGGTGGGCCCCACGAGGAACACGAACAGCGCCAGCACGAAGGCGAGTGAGAGGTTGATGTTCGACAGGTAGCGGATGCCGCGCGAGACGCCCGACACGGCGGAGATGATGAAGCCCACGGAGAGCAGCACGATGATCACGATCAGCGCGTTGTTGCTGAGCTTGTCGATGCCGCCCACGATCGAGATGCCGGAGCCGATCTGCATGGCTCCCACGCCCAGGGACGCGGCGGTGCCGAAGAGGGTTGCGAAGATCGCGAAGACGTCGATCAGCTTGCCCAGGGTGCCGTCCACGCGCTTGTGGCCGAGCAGCGCCGTGAACACACGCGAGATCAGCGGCGCACGGCCGCGGCGGTAGGCGCCGTAGGCCACGGAGACGCCGACGACGGCGTAGATGGCCCACGGGTTCAGGGCCCAGTGGAAGGCGGACTGCACGAGGGCGTAGACGATCATGGAGTCGCTGCCGGCCTCGGCCGCGTGCGCGAAGCCGGGGATCCCGCCCTCGTAGTAGGTCATCGGCTCGAACGCGCCGTAGAAGACCAGGCCGATGCCCATGCCCGCAGCGAAGAGCATCGCGAGCCAGGAGAAGAAGGAGTACTCGGGCTCCTCGTCGTCACGGCCCAGCTTGATTCTTCCGGTGGGGGTGAAGCCGATGAAGATCATGAAGACCACGGCCGCCGTGGAGAGCAGGATGAAGAACCAGCCGGTGTTGTCCGTGACCCACGCGAGCGCGGTGGCCGAGACCGTGGAGAGGCTGTCCGTGCCGAGGACACCCCATGCGATGAAGCCCACCACGAGGACCGCGGTGATGGCGAAGACCACCTTGTCGGTGCCGAACTTGACCTTGCGGTCCTCCACGCCGACGCCCGGCACCAGTGCCGGGTGGATGCCGTGGGGGTAGGTGAGCTCGTCGATGATCTTCCGGGGGCGGCTGCGGGTGGGGGTGCCCGTGGAGCCGAAGGAGGGCGTCGAGTCCGACGGTCGTCGGTCCTCGGAGTGGGGTGGGGTGCTCAAGACAGTTCTCCTGACTGTGGCGGTGTGTGATCGGGGGCGGGTGGAGGCGTGGTGGAACTCCCGTGTCGGTGACGTGTGGACTGCGCCGCGGGCAAACGATGTCGCTCTGGGTGCACAAACCTTCAGTGTAACCCGGAACCGCGCGGAGGGTAACCGGAGAGTAGCAGCCACGTGGGGAGCAGCCGGAAAAAAGTTGAGTGAATCCTGCTCAACTCTGTTGACACGGATGGTACGAGGTGTAAACTTGAGTCTCGAAAGCTCAAGTCTTCACGGTTCGAGAGACACGAGGATCCGGTCCTCGTGCGGACCGCATGGCATCAACGAAAGGATCGACAATGTCCCGTGCAGTAGGAATCGACCTCGGCACCACCAACTCTGTGGTGGCGGTTCTCGAGGGTGGCGAGCCCGTCGTCATCGCGAACGCCGAGGGCAACCGCACCACCCCGTCCGTCGTGGCGTTCTCCAAGGACGGCGAGACCCTCGTGGGTGACGTGGCCAAGCGCCAGGCCGTGACGAACGTGGACCGCACCGTGGCCTCCGTGAAGCGCCACATGGGCACCGACTGGACCACCGAGATCGACGGCAAGAAGTACACCCCGCAGGAGATCTCCGCCCGCATTCTCATGAAGCTCAAGGCGGATGCCGAGTCCTACCTGGGCGACACGGTCACGGACGCCGTGATCACTGTTCCCGCGTACTTCAACGACGCCGAGCGCCAGGCCACCAAGGAGGCCGGTGAGATCGCCGGCATGAACGTGCTGCGCATCGTCAACGAGCCCACCGCCGCGGCCCTGGCCTACGGTCTGGAGAAGGGCAAGGAGGACGAGCTCATCCTGGTCTTCGACCTCGGTGGCGGCACGTTCGACGTCTCCCTGCTGGAGGTCGGCAAGGACGAGGACGACTTCTCCACCATCCAGGTGCGCGCCACCGCCGGTGACAACCGCCTCGGTGGCGACGACTGGGACCAGCGCATCGTGGACTGGCTGCTGGAGCAGGTGAAGTCCAAGACCGGTGCGGACCTGTCCAAGGACAAGATCGCCCTGCAGCGCCTGAAGGAGGCGGCCGAGCAGGCCAAGAAGGAGCTGTCCTCCGCCACCTCCACCACCATCTCCCTGCAGTACCTGTCCGTGACTCCCGAGGGTCCGGTGCACCTGGACGAGAAGCTGTCCCGCGCCAAGTTCGAGGACCTCACCAAGGATCTGCTGGCCCGCACCGAGAAGCCGTTCAAGGACGTCATCGCGGAGGCCGGGATCAAGGTCTCGGACATCGACCACGTGGTGCTCGTGGGTGGCTCCACCCGCATGCCCGCCGTGGTCGAGAAGGTCACGCAGCTGGCCGGCAAGGCCCCGAACAAGGGCGTGAACCCGGACGAGGTCGTGGCCGTGGGTGCCGCCATCCAGGCCGGCGTGCTCAAGGGTGACCGCAAGGACGTCCTGCTGATCGACGTGACCCCGCTGTCGCTGGGCATCGAGACCAAGGGCGGCGTGATGACCAAGCTCATCGAGCGCAACACGGCCATCCCCACGAAGCGCTCCGAGACCTTCACGACCGCCGAGGACAACCAGCCCTCCGTGTCCATCCAGGTCTTCCAGGGTGAGCGCGAGTTCACCCGGGACAACAAGAACCTGGGCACGTTCGAGCTGACCGGCATCGCGCCGGCCCCGCGCGGCATGCCGCAGATCGAGGTCACCTTCGATATCGACGCCAACGGCATCGTGCACGTGTCCGCCAAGGACAAGGGCACGGGCAAGGAGCAGTCGATGACCATCACGGGCGGCACCTCGCTGTCCAAGGAGGACATCGACCGCATGGTGAAGGACGCCGAGGCCAACGCGGACGCCGACAAGCAGCGCCGTGAGGCCGCGGACCGCCGCAACAACGCGGAGCAGACCGCGTACTCGGTGGAGAAGCTGATCAAGGACGACGAGGGCGCCATCCCCGAGGACGTCAAGACCGAGGTCCAGGCGGACGTGGATGCCGTCAAGGCCGCGCTCGAGGGCGATGACGACGACGCTGTGAAGACCGCGTTCGAGAAGCTGCAGACCTCACAGACCAAGATCGGCGAGGCGCTGTACGCGCAGTCCCAGAACGAGGGTGCCGAGGGTGCCCAGACGGGTGCTGCCGGTGCCGAGGGCGCCCAGGCCAAGGACGACGACGACATCGTCGACGCCGAGGTCGTGGACGACGACAACGACGGGAAGAAGTGAGCATGAGCGATTCCGAGAACCCGACGGGCAACGGCCAGTCCGTGCCGCAGGACCCGGACCACTCGGCTGAGCACGCCCAGCAGGCCGACGGCGCACAGGGACAGGAGGGGCTGACCGTGGACGACATCCTCGACACCCCCCAGTCCCAGGACGCCGGGGCCGCGGACGCGGCGTCGCTCCAGGGCGACGCCGCCCCGGCGGGCGGATCGGAGGCCCAGGGCTCTGGGGCGCAGAAGCTCGCGGACGAGCGGTTGGAGGACCTCCGCCGGCTGCAGGCGGAGTTCGTGAACTTCAGGAACCGCACCGTGCGTGAGAAGGACCAGTTGCGGGACTTCGTGTCCGGCGAGATGGTTGCCGCGCTGCTGCCGGTCCTCGACGACGTCGACGCCGCCCGCAAGGCGGGGGACCTCGAGGAGGGCCCGTTCGCGGCGATCGCCGCGAAGCTCGAGGAGGCCCTCACCAAGAAGGGGCTCACGCGGATCGGCGAGGTGGGTGAGGTGTTCGACCCGAACATCCACGAGGCCGTTCTGCAGCAGCCCACCCAGGACGTGGCACCGGATCATGTGTCCATGGTGCTGCGCTCGGGCTTCAAGGTGGGCAACAAGGTCGTCCGAGCGGCCCAGGTGGCCGTGGCGACGCAGCCGTAGCGACACCGTGAACTCGGGGCGGGTCCACATGACGGGACCCGCCCCGAGCCGTATCACAGCACATCGAAGAGAAAGGAGGCGTCATGGCCAGTCAGGACTGGATTGACAAGGACTTCTACAGCGTCCTGGGCGTCTCCAAGGACGCATCCCAAGCTGACGTCAAGAAGGCGTACCGCAAGCTGGCCCGTAAGTACCACCCGGACCAGAACCCCGGGGATGCGGCTGCGGAGAAACGGTTCAAGGACATCACCGAGGCGAACTCGGTGCTCTCGGACCCCGAGGAGCGTGAGCAGTACGACGCGATCCGGGCCATGGGCTCCGGCGCGCGCTTCACGGCCGGCGGTCCGGAGGGTGCCGGCGGCGCCGGCGGAGCGGGCTTCGAGGACATCTTCGGAGACATCTTCAACGGCGGTGGTGGCCGACGGCGCTACACCACCTCCAGCGGCGGTGGCGGGGGTTTCGAGGACATCTTCGCCCAGTTCGGCGGGGGCCAGGGCGGCGGCTTCGGCGGCCAGTCCGGGTTCGGCGCTCAGGGTGGCTTCAGCGGCTACCAGGCCCCGCCCGCCAAGGGCGAGGACATCCACACGACCACCACCATCCCGCTGCGCTCGGCGTACAACGGCACCACGGTGAAGCTGCGCCGAGGCAACGGCCAGACCACCACGGTGCGCGTGCCCAAGGGCGTCAAGGACGGTCAGCGGCTGAAGATCGCGGGCAAGGGCCACACCGGCCCGGGCGGCAACGGGGACCTCTTCGTGACCGTCAAGGTCAAGGAGCACCCGTTCTTCACCCGCGAGGGCCAGGACGTGCACGTCACCGTTCCGGTCTCCGTGGCGGAGGCGGGTCTCGGCGCGACCGTCCAGGTCCCCACCTTGGACGGGGGCCACGTGAACGTGAAGGTTCCCGCCGGCACCTCCTCGGGGCGCCGGATGCGCGTCAAGGGCAAGGGTTTCACGTCCGGGTCCAGCACCGGGAACATGATCGTCACCGTGCAGATCGTGCTGCCCGCCACGATCAACGACGCCGCACGGCAGGCACTCGAGGACTTCGCCGCCGCCACGGAGGACTTCGACCCGCGTGCGGACCTGGGTGCGCAAGCGGCCGTCTGAGATGGCGGTGGACTTCACGAAGCCCGGGTTCGTGATCTCGGTGGCGGCCGAGCTCGCGGACATGCACCCGCAGACCCTGCGCCAGTACGACCGCCTGGGGCTTGTGACGCCGTCGCGGGCCTCCGGGCGGGCACGGCGCTACTCGCAGCTGGACGTGCAGAAGCTGCGCCAGATCCAGGAGCTCTCCCAGGCGGGCGTGTCCCTCGAGGGGATCAAGCGGATCATGCAGCTGGAGAACCAGGTGCAGGCGCTGCAGTCGCGCGTCACCGAGCTCTCGGAGGAGCTGGAGAACGAGCGCCAGGCCCGCAGCGAGCGGGAGAAGATCTTCATCGCGGGCTCCGGCGGGGAGGTGGTGCGCATTGCCCGCGGGGGACGCCGCGCCCCCCGCAAGGTCTCCCAGGCGCTGATGCTCTACCGCCCGGCGCGGTCCGGCGGCACCGCGGACCGGGAACCCGCCACGGCGGCGTCGGGCGCCCCACGGCGTTCGGCCCGGGGCAGCGGCCCGGGCTGAGAACCCGCCACCACGGTCCCCGCACTGTCTCCGGACGGTGCGGGGACCGTGGTCGTCCGGGGGGGGGGCACCCGGGTGTGCGCGGGGACACGGGCGGGGACATACCCTGGGAAGGCCCCGCCCCGATCCCAGGAGCCGTCCGTGTCAGAATCCCGCCCACCCCACGAGAAACGCGCTGCAGCGCACGGACCCTCCGCCGCCCACGAACCCTCCGCCGCCCAAAGACCCGCCGGGAGCCGCTCCGGACAGGCCCGCCGGGAGCCGGTGGCTCAGCGCGGGGTGCGCGGCGCGAAGTCCTTCCTCTCCGAGATCAGCTACCCCCACAACATCCACCCGGCCGTGGTGCCCGGCGTCTCGGTGGAGGACCAGAGGGTCCGCTACGGCGTGGACAAGCTGGTGGTGGGCGTGGCCCCGGCGGCCTGATCGTCGGGTTCATCGTGTGGGGTCTCGTGGACACGGACTCGCTGACCGCGGCGTCCGGGGCTGCACTGAACTGGGCCATGCTGAACATGGGCTGGTCCTTCAACCTGCTGGCGATCGGACTGCTGGTCTACCTGCTGTACCTCGCGTTCTCGCACTACGGCAGAATCCCCCTCGGCCTCGACGGGGACACCCCCGCATACTCCACAGCGTCGTGGGCGGCCATGCTGTTCGCCGCGGGGATCGGGATCGGCATCATCTTCTTCGGCCCGTTCGAGCCGATGACCTACTTCCTCTCACCGCGCCCTGGCTCCGCGGAGCCAGGGACCATGAAGGCCATGAAGAAGGCCTCCGCGCAGGCCGCCCTGCACTGGGGGCTCAACGCGTGGGCCATCTACGGTCTCGTGGGCGTGGCGGTGGGCTACACCTCCTACCGGCGCGGCCGGGTTCCGCTCATGAGCTCCGTGTTCGCGCCGTTCTTCCGGCAGGGGCGCACGGACAACGTGGTGGGGCGGGTCATCGACATCCTCGCGATCCTGGCCACCCTGTTCGGCACGGCGGCCGCGCTGGGCATCGGTGCACTGCAGATCAGCCGCGGGGTGGACATCTTCACGGGCATGGGGTCCACGGGCAACGCCGGTGCGCTCACCATCATCTCGGTACTGACAGCCGGGTTCATCGCCTCCGCAGTCTCCGGGGTGGCCAAGGGCATCCGGTGGCTGTCCAACATCAACATGGTGCTGGCCATCGGCCTCGCGCTGTTCTTCTTCGTCCTGGGGCCCACGGCGTTCCTGCTCAACTACGTGCCCGCGGTGATCGTCACGTACTTCGCCGAGCTGCCGGACATGCTCTCGGCGTCCCTGTCCGACGGTCCGCAGATGCAGAAGTTCCTCTCCACCTGGACCACGTTCTACTGGGCCTGGTGGGTCTCCTGGGCGCCGTTCGTGGGGATCTTCGTGGCCAAGATCTCCCGGGGGCGTACCATCCGCCAGTTCGTGCTGGGGGTGCTGTTCATCCCCTCGACCATCGTGGTCATGGCCTTCACCGTGCTGGGCGGCACCGCCATCTGGCAGCAGCTGCAGACCCGCGCGATCGCCCCGGACAACACGGTGGACACCCTGCCCCCGCCGGAGGAGATCTTCTTCACCGTCCTGGACGGGCTGCCGGGCGCCGGGATCATGGCGGGTGTGGTGGTGGTCATGCTCGCGGTCTTCTTCGTGACCACCGCGGACTCGGCCTCCGTGGTGACCTCGCAGATGTCCCAGCGGGGCAACCCCAACCCCAAGCGGCGGGTGACGGTGTTCTGGGGCCTGTGCATGGCCGGGATCGCCGTGGTGATGCTGCTGATCGGCGGGCAGAACGCGCTGACCGGGCTGCAGAACCTCATCACGATCACCGCCCTGCCGTTCACGCTCATCATGTTCGCGATGGCCGTGGCCCTGCACAAGGACCTGCGGCGGGACCCGATGATCATCCGCGAGCAGTACTCGCGCTGGGCGGTGGACAAGTCCGTGCGCCACGGGATCGACGAGTACGGCGACGACTTCACGTTCGCCGTGGAGCACGCCCCGGACAGCAAGTGGGCCACGGGCGCGGACTTCGACTCCTCCGCGCCGGAGGTCACCGACTGGTACCAGCGCACGGACGAGGACGGCAACCCCGTGGACTACGACTACGAGACGGGCGAGTTCACGGGGGTCCCGGAAGAGGTGGGACACGATGACACAGGGGAGCCCTCGCAGGGCCATGCTGGGGATTCGGCGGGGAGCGGACGGCGGTAGGCCCCGGGCGGGAGCGAACCCGGGGCCGGTCGCCGTCAGCGACGCCGGTAGGCCAGGTCCCGCGGCACGCGACCGGCCTCGGTGGCCTTGCGCTCGAAGCTCGTGAGGATCCTGCCCTCCCAGCGGGGTGCCCAGCCGGTGTCCGGGTGCTCGTCGTCCGCGAGAGGGCCCGGGTGGAGGTTCTCGAAGTCTGCAGCCGCGGCGTCGAGGACCTCGCGCATCACCACGGCGTACTCCTGCCAGTCCGTGGCCAGGTGCCAGATCCCGCCCGGCTCCAGGACGCGGGCGGCGAGCTCGGCGAAGGCGGGGGAGACCAGCCGGCGCTTGTGGTGGCGGGTCTTGTGCCAGGGGTCCGGGAAGAACACCCACAGCTCGTGCACGGAGCCGGGCTCGAGCATGTGCTCCAGGACCTCCGGGGCGTTGGCCTGGGCCACGCGCACGTTGGTGACTCCGGCCTGTGCCGCCTTCATGAGCAGGTCCGCGATCCCGGGCTTGTAGACCTCCACGGCCAGGTGGTCGAGCTCCGGGTGCGCGGCGGCGTGGGCCACGATCGCCTCGCCGAGCCCCGAGCCGATCTCCACCACGAGCGGCGCCACCCGCCCAAAGGCTGCCTCGTGGTCCAGGCGGTAGGAGGGGTCCACGGAGGTGTCGGTCATGACGCGCGGGATCTCCAGGACCCATTCGCCCGCGTGCTCGTCCCACGCCTTCTGGCGCTTGGGGGACAGCCGGTCCCCGCGGCGCACGAAGGAGTAGGGCTGGCGGTGGAACGCCGGGTTCGACGGCGCTGCCGCCGCCGGGGTCTCACCCGCCCCGGTTCCCTGCTCGGCGCCGGGGGCCTGTCCTGCAGCGGCCGCGGGGCCGCCGGAGGTGGGGCCCGCGGGGGTGCGCTCGGCACCAGCACCCGGAAGGGCGGCGTCGTGCTCGGAGCGTTCGGAGACAGGGCGTTCGGGGACGGGGTGCTGTGGGGTGCGGTCGCTGGATTCCATCGTGGAACATCCTAGGTGGGGCGCGCGAGGTGTGGCGGATCCCGCGGGCCTGCGCGCGGACCCCCACGATCCGCCACCGCGCGTGCGACTAGCATGGGGGCATCCCACCCCCGTTGCCGCGTCGTCGCGCGCCCAGGAGATCCCGCATGTCCCAGAGCTCCGAAGCACCCGAGCCAGTTCGCAGCAGACTGGGGTTGAACCCGCGCCTGGACCGAGTGGTGTTCGTGGGCGCGCTGGGCGTCCTCTCCGCCGTGAGCCCCATGGCCACGGACATGTACCTGGCGTCCATGCCGGAGATGTCCCAGTGGTTCGACACCACGGCCAGCATGGTTCAGCTGAGCCTCACCGCCTACATGGTGGGCATGGCGATCGGGCAGTTCGTGCTCGGCCCGCTCTCGGACGTCCTGGGGCGCCACAAGCTCATGGTCGCGGGCACGGCACTGTTTCTTCTCTCCTCGGTGGTCATCATCTTCACCACGGACATCCGCGTGGTGCTGGCCCTGCGGTTCGTCCAGGGCGTCGCGGGCGCGGCCGGGGTGGTGATCGCCCGCGCGGTGGTCTCGGACATCGCCCGTGGCCACCGCGCCGCCCAGCTCTACTCGGTGCTCTCGCTCATCACGTCCCTCGCACCCGTGGTTGCACCGCTGGCCGGCGGGGTGATCGCCACCGTGGCGGACTGGCGTGTGGTGTTCTGGGTGCTCACCGGCTTCGGCGTGGTCATGCTCGCGTGCTCCGTGTTCGTCATCCCGGAGACGCTGCCGCGCGAGGCGCGCTCGGGCGGCGGGCTGGGACGGATCTTCCGCAATGCCGAGGAGGTGCTCCGCGACCGCGTGTTCCGCCGCTACGCGCTGAGCTTCGCGTTCGCCTTCGGCGCCCTGTTCTCCTACATCTCCGCGTCCTCGTTCGTGATCCAGAACGTGCTGGGCTACAGCGCGCTGGCGTACTCCGCGATCTTCGCGCTCAACGCGTGCGGGTCCATCGCCACGGGCGTGGTCAACACCAAGCTCGTGGGAAGCCGGTCCTCTGAGTCCCTGCTGCTGGTGGGCGTGGTGGGTCTGACAGTGTTCGCGGTTCTGAACGTGGTGCTCGTGCTGCTGGGTGTCCTGGGCACGGTCACCCTGGTGCTGATCTTCCTGGCCCAGGCATGCATGGGCTTCGTGCTGGGCAACGCCGTGGCCCTGGCGCAGCAGCGCGCCCAGCACAAGAAGCTCTCCGGGACCGGCTCGGCGGTCGTGGGCATGGGCCAGTTCGTGATGGCAGGGATCGTCACGCCCCTGACGGGGCTCGCGGGGGAGGGCAGCGCCGTCCCCATGGCGGTGTGCATGGCGGTGTGCGCGGCGGTCTCCGTGGTGACTGTGCGGCTGGCGAACTCCCACCACGCGCAGAGCGGTGCCTGAACGCGGCGCGGCACCCGCGTCCGGCACGACGCCGGGCAGCCCCAGTTCTGCGCGACGGCGCCGCGCTGGCCCCGGCCGACGACGCGAGCCCGACGACGTCGTCGGCCGCACCCGCCGCGCGACATGGCCCGCAATGAAGCGCAGAGTCCCCGGGCAGGGTCCGTGGTGTGGTTCACTTTCCGAAATGGTGACGGTTCCCGCGGGAAATTCACCGCTTCCGGCCCCCACACGACCGAGGGAGACTTCCATGCTCGACGCGCTGCAATCCATCCTCGACACCCTGGACGGGTTCGTCTGGGGACCGTTCCTGCTGATCCCCCTGCTGCTGGGTACGGGCATCTACCTGACCATCCGGCTCGCGGGACTGCAGCTCACCAAGCTGATCCCCGCGCTGCGGCTCGCGCTGTTCGAGCGCAAGGACCACGACGCCCCCGGCGGTGACGTCTCCCAGTTCCAGGCCCTGACCACGGCGCTCGCGGCCACGGTGGGCACCGGTAACATCGTGGGCGTGGCCACCGCGCTGTCCATCGGCGGGCCCGGCGCGCTGTTCTGGATGTGGGTCACCGGTGTGCTGGGCATGGCGTCCAAGTACTCGGAGGCGTTCCTGGGCGTGCGCTTCCGCACCCGGGACGCCAAGGGTGAGATCTCCGGCGGACCCCAGTACTACCTGTTCCGCGGCATTCCCAACGGCTTCGGCAAGTTCCTGTCCCTGTTCTTCGCGGTCGCCGCAGTGCTGGCCTCCTTCGGCATCGGCAACATGACCCAGGGCAACTCGATCTCCGCGAACATGGAGTCCTCGTTCGGCGTGCCCGTGTGGATCACCGGCCTCGTGCTGGCCGTGCTCACACTGCTCGTGCTCGTGGGCGGCATCAAGTCCATCGGCAAGGTCACCGCGGGTCTCGTGCCCGTGATGATCGTCTTCTACGTGCTGGGCGCCCTGTTCATCCTGGTCGTGAACATCGAGGCCGTGCCCGCCGCGTTCGGCACCATCTTCGCCTCGGCGTTCACCGGCCACTCCGCCGTGGGCGGCTTCGCCGGCTCGGCGATCATCGTCGTGGTTCAGATGGGCGTGGCCCGAGGCATCTTCTCCAACGAGTCCGGCATGGGCTCGGCAGCCATCGCCGCGGCCGCAGCCCAGACCACGCACCCCGTGCGCCAGGGCCTGGTGTCCATGACCCAGACGTTCATCGACACGATCATCGTGGTCACCTGCACGGGCCTGGTCATCGTGACCACCGGCGTGTGGGAGCAGGGCAAGGACTTCGCCGCCACCATGACCGGTGACGCGTTCAGCCACGGCCTGCCCGGCGGCTGGGGCCACCTGATCGTGACGCTCGGCCTGGTGCTCTTCGCGTACTCCACCATCCTGGGCTGGGCCTACTACGGCGAGCGCTGCATGGAGCGGCTCTTCGGCCGCGCTTCGGTGATGCCCTACCGCGTGTTCTTCTCGGTCATCGTGTTCGTGGGCTGCAGCGTGCCCCTGGCCATCGTGTGGTCCTTCGCGGACCTGATGAACGGGCTCATGGCGATCCCCAACCTGATCGGCCTGCTCATCCTCTCGGGCCTGGTGGCGCGGGAGACCAAGCACTACCTGCGCAACGACCCCCAGCTGCGGGCCGGCAAGGTGCAGGTGGACGGCTTCATGGAGGGCCGCCCCGGCGCGATCGACAGCTACGTGGCCCCGGAACGAGCGGGGGCACCCCGCACGCCCTGACCTGCGGTCCGGACGGCGCGACGTCGTCCCCTGCCCGGTCCGCAGGCCCCGCTGCCCGCCTCCCCGCTCCCGGGAAGGCGGGCAGCGCCCGTGTGCGCCACACCACGGGGACGGGAGTTCGGAGGTGTAATCTCAGCACACATGACCAACAGCTCCTCCGCCGTGTCCCCGCCCCACGCCCACTCCGGGCCCCCGCGGGGTCTGAGCAACCGGCACATCCAGCTCATTGCGATCGGCGGCGCCATCGGCACCGGCCTGTTCATGGGCTCCGGGCGCACCATCTCCCTGGCGGGGCCCTCGGTGGTCTTCGTCTACATGGTGATCGGGTTCTTCCTCTACTTCATGATGCGGGCCATGGGGGAGCTGCTTCTGTCCAACCTGCACTACAAGACGTTCGCGGACTTCGCGGCTGACCTGATCGGGCCGTGGGCCGGGTTCTTCGTGGGCTGGTCCTACTGGTTCTGCTGGATCGTGACAGCGATCGCGGAGCTCGTGGCCATCACCGGCTACATGCAGTTCTGGTGGCCCTCGGTCCCACTGTGGCTGCCCACGGTGGTGGTGCTCGCCGTGGTCTTCCTGCTCAACGCGGTGAGCGTGAAGAACTTCGGGGAGATGGAGTTCTGGTTCGCGCTCATCAAGATTGTGGCCATCCTGGCGCTGATCGTCACGGGTGTGGTCATGGCGCTGACGCACTTCACGTCCCCAGACGGCCACGTGGCGCAGATTGCGAACCTGTGGAACGACGGCGGGTGGTTCCCGCACGGCGCCATGGGTGTGGTCGCGGGGTTCCAGATCGCGGTCTTCGCGTTCGTGGGTGTGGAGCTCGTCGGCACCACCGCCGCCGAGGCGCGCGATCCCCGCAAGACCCTGCCGCGCGCGATCAACTCGGTGCCCGTGCGCATCCTCATCTTCTACGTGGGCTCCCTGCTGGCCATCCTGGTGGTCATGCCGTGGCGGGCGATCGATCCGGAGCAGTCCCCGTTCGTGGCCATGTTCGCGCTGGCCGGGCTGGCTGGCGCGGCCTCCGTGGTGAACTTCGTGGTGCTGACCTCCGCGATGTCCTCCTCGAACTCCGGTGTCTTCTCCACCTCGCGCATGCTCTTCGGCCTCGCGGCGGAGGGCAGCGCACCGCGGCTGTTCACCGGACTGAACAAGGTGGGTGTTCCGGTGCGGGCCCTCTACGTCACCGCCCTTGTGCTGCTGCTGACCATCCCCGTGCTCTACGCCGGGGACTCGATCATGGAGGCGTTCACCCTCATCACCTCGGTGGCCTCGCTGCTGTTCATGTTCGTGTGGTCCATGATCCTGGTCTCCTACATGCGCTACCGCCACAAGTTTCCGGAGCGCCACCGCTCCTCCGAGTACAAGATGCCGGGTGGTGTGGTGGCGTGCATCGCCGTGCTGCTGTTCTTCGCGTTCGTGGTGTGGGCGCTGAGCCTCGAACCGGAGACGGAAACGAGCCTCGTTGCACTGCCCGTGTGGCTCGGACTGCTGGGCGTCGCGTGGGTCTTCGTGCGCCGCACCGAGTCCCACCGCCAGGCGTTCGCGTGGTTCAAGAAGGAGATGGAACGCCCCGTGGAGAACGAGCACTCGGAGGGCTGAACCGCCCCTCGAGGGGCCGTCCCCGCCGAGGAGACGTCGCCGCCCCAGCCGAGTGGGCGACGTCGCCCCGGCCGAGGACTCGGGCGTCCCCTTGCGCGCCCGCTCGTCGGACCACCGTTCCGGACCAGCGTCCCGGGCTCCTGCCCACGGGCCGTGCCCCCGCCTATGGTGGGGGCATGACACGACTGCCCGAACCCCTGACCCTGACCGCGCCGCACGGCGAGGGATCCGTGCTGAGCTACGGTGCCCACGCGATGTCCTGGGCCCCGGGGGGCCACGAGCCCGTCCTGTGGGTCTCCTCCCGCGCCGCCACCGAGACCGGGCGTGCGATCCGCGGCGGCGTGCCCGTGTGCTTCCCGTGGTTCGGTCCCGGTCGCACCGGTGAGATGACCCCCGCCCACGGCTTCGCCCGGATCACCGAGTGGCACCTGGACGAGCAGGGCCAGGACGACGCCGGCAACGCGTTCGCGAGCTTCTCCCTCACGCCGCAGGACGTCTCCGAGCAGCTGCGCGAGTCCTTCCCGTACGAGTTCTCCGCCACCCTGCGCATGACCGTCGGTTCAGCACTGTGCCTGGACCTGCGCGTCACCAACACCGGCGACGAGACCTTCGAGATCGAGGAGGCCCTGCACACCTACCTCAGCGTGGGCGATGCCACCCGCGTGCGGGTCCACGGGCTCGACGGCGTGACCTACCACGACAAGGTCACAGGTGAGCAGCGCACCCAGTCTGGGGACCTCACGATCACGGGTGAGACCGACGCCGTCTTCGCCCACCGCGGCGAGGTCCGGGTTCTGGACCCGGCCCTCGGGCGCACGCTCGTGGTCTCCAAGGAGGGCTCGGACAGCACCGTGGTCTGGAACCCCTGGCAGGACAAGGCCGTGGGCATGTCCGACTTCGCGGACGACGAGTGGCAGCGGATGCTGTGCGTCGAGGCAGGCAACGTGATGGGATCGCCCGTGCGGCTGGCCGCCGGCGAGTCCCACGTGCTCGTTCAGAGCATCGAGGTGGAGCCGCTCGCCGAGGACGACGCCGCCCCGCAGGGCTGAACCGCCCGGCTCGGGCGGGCGCGGGGTTGCGGACCCCGTGCCTGCCGACTCGCGGTCACCGCGCATCCGGACCGCTCGTGGCGGGCGACGCCGCACTGCAGAGTTGGGCCCTTCCGCTGCGGGCGACCCGTGGAACCGCCTGCGAGCGACCCCCGGAACTGTCAGGCGCTCGCGCGGGGCCCAGCTGCAGTGTCGGCGTCGGAACGCGGTGCGGGCGCCGAGCCCGTCTCCGAGAGGGCGGGCTTCGGGGAGGTGAGGTCCACTGTGTGGTGGATCTGGGCGTCCAGGGCGCCGGGGCGGGTGCCCATGAAGTTGTCCACCTCCTGCGCGGTGGCGTTGAACTTGGGGTCGTGCTTCAGGTAGAGGTTCGTCTCGCGCACCACCAGACCGGAGAGCAGGACCAGGCCGATCAGGTTGGGGATGGCCATGAATCCGTTCATGATGTCCGAGAACGTCCACACGAGGGTCAGCGGCGCCAGCGCGCCCAGGCCGGCTGCGATCGAGAAGACCACGCGGTAGACGATCGCCGCCCGGGCACCGGCCAGGCGCTCTACGTTGCGCTCGCCGTAGTAGGCCCAGCCGAGCACCGTGGAGTAGCCCAGCAGCACCAGGCAGATGGTCACGATCGTGCCGCCCCAGGAGCCGGGCAGGCCGGTGGAGAACGCCACCGAGGTCATGGTGGCCGTGTCCGTGCCGCTCCACACGCCCGTGGAGAGGATCACGAAGCCCGTGATGGAGATGACCACCAGGGTGTCCACGAAGGTCTGGGTCATGGACACCAGGCCCTGTCGCACGGGGTGGCTGGTCTGGGCGATCGAGGCCGCGATGGATGCGGTGCCCATGCCGGACTCGTTGGAGAACAGGGAGCGCGCCGCGCCCATCTGGATGGCCATCAGCACGGTGGAGCCCACGAAGCCGCCGGTCGCTCCCATGGGGGTGAAGGCGCCCTCGAAGATCAGGCGCAGGGCTTCGGGGATGCCCCGGTAGTTCACGCCGATGATGTAGAGCCCGGAGCCGATGTAGAGCACGATCATCAGGGGCACCAGGTAGGTGGTGACCTTCGCGATGGACTGGATGCCGCCCAGCAGGGCGACGCCCGTGCCCACGGCCAGGACGGCGGCCGTCAGGAGCGGTGGGACGTTGAAGGAGTGCTCCAGGTTCGAGGCGATCGCGTTGCCCTGGGTCATGTTGCCGATCCCGAACGTGGCCACAACGCAGCACACTGCGAACATCACGGAGAGGAAGCGCCCGAACTTGTTGGGGATCCCGCGCGCCAGGTAGACCTGCGGGCCGCCCGTGAGCTGCCCGGCAGTATCCCTCGTGCGGAAGCGCACGCCCAGGAAGCACTCCGCATACTTGGACGCCATGCCCACCAGCGCGGTGAGCCACATCCAGAACAGGGCCCCGGGTCCGCCCACGGAGATCGCCGCGGCCACGCCCACGATGTTGCCCGTGCCCACGGTGGCGGCCAGCGCGGTGGACATCGCGGCGAACGAGGTGATGTCCCCCTTCTCCCCGGTGCCCCGGGAGCGGCGCCCGAAGCCCAGGCTCATGGCCTTGGTGAACAGCCGGAACTGGATGCCGCGCAGCCGGATGGTGAGGAAGACACCGGTGCCGAAGAGCAGGGGCAGCAGGAGCCAGGGCCCCCAGACGAGGTCGCGGACGAAGTCCAGGGTGTTCTGCAGCGTGTCCATGGGGGAGCTTTCGTGAGAGCCGGACGTGCGGTGCTGTCCAACCTAGCGCACAGGGGCGGCGGGGGACGGGGTTCGCTCCCGCCCCCTGACATACGGCGACGCCGCAGTGGTCACCACTGCGGCGTCGCCGTCGTTAGGGCGTGGGGAGGCTACTTCTGGACCATCAGGCCCGCACCGATGGCGGCCAAGAAGAAGTCCTTGGACAGCGAGATGCCCTGCTCGGAGGGGCGGATGCCGTCGTCCTTGGTCATCTCCGAGTTGCGGAAGTACATGGTCAGCAGCCCGGCGCTGAACGCGAGCAGCCCCGCGCCGGCGAGGCGCTTGGAGACGAACGGGGTGACCAGCGCGGCGCCCACGGCCAGCTCGCTGCCGGCGATGAACGTGGCGAAGGTCTTGGAGTCCCACTCGGCGAACTGGGGGACGCCGGTGGCGGCGAACTGCTTGAGGCCCTCGGCCGCCTGGGCGTCCATGCCGAGCTTGCCGTAGCCGGACTGCAGCAGGTAGGCGCCTGAGACGCCGCGGAGGATGGCGTTGGAGATGCGCATGGGTGAACCTTTCATCGGGGTGGAGCGGGGTCGGGCAGAGGCCCGAGGTGCCCGCCGAGGATCGATGCTCATGCTAACAGCGGCCCGTTTTGAACCCCTCCCTGGCGCCCCATGCCGTGAGCGAACGGCTCGCGCACCCCGGCGGGGCCCTACCTAGGGTGGTGGCACACGGCGGGCGCCGCGCCCGCACGACCCGTTCGAGAAGGGAAGTCATGGACATCACCACCATGAAGAAGATCCTGCTGGTGCTCACGAGCCAGGACACGCTGGGCGAGACGGGCGAGCCCACCGGTTACAACGTGACCGAGGCGTCGCACCCGTGGAAGGTGTTCCGGGATGCGGGGTACTTCGTGGACTTCGCCTCCATCGAGGGCGGGCGGCCCCCGCGGGACGAGGTCCAGGAGGAGGACCCGGTGCAGGTGGAGTTCACCCAGGACGAGACCGCGAAGGCCTCCCTCTACAACACCCCGAAGGTCTCCGTGGTGGACCCTGCGCAGTACGACGCCGTGTACCTCGTGGGCGGGCACGGCACCATGTGGGACTTCACGGGCAGCGCGGCCCTGCAGAAGCTCGTGGCCGCGGTCTACGACGCCGGTGGCATCGTCGGTGCCGTGTGCCACGGCCCCTCCGGGCTGGTGGACGTGGAGCTGTCCAACGGGGTGCGTCTGCTGTCCGGGCGCAAGGTGGCCGCGTTCACCAACGCGGAGGAGGAGGCCGTGGGCAAGCGGCACACCGTGCCCTACCTGCTCCAGGACCGGCTCGAGGAGCAGGGCGCCACCGTCAAGGCGGCGGAGAACTGGGAGGAGAACGTCCAGGTGGACGAGCGTCTCGTCACGGGCCAGAACCCCCAGTCCGCGGCCGGCGTGGCCAAGGAGATGACCAAGCTGCTCACCGAGGTGGTGCGCGGGCAGAAGGCCGAGGAGGAGCAGGCGGCGCAGGCGCTGCGCGAGGAGCACGACGCCGGGAAGGCCGAGGGCGAGGACGAGCGGGAGTGAGGCCTCTCGCGCTGGTCACCGGGGCCTCCTCCGGCATCGGGTTCGAGATCGCCGCCCAGCTCAGCGCCCGCGGCTACGACATCGTGGGTGTGGGTGCGAGCGGGCGGATCGGCACCCTGCAGAGCGAGCTCGAGAAGGCTGCGGACGCCGCGACCCCGGTGGGCACGGTGGTCTCCGTGCGCGCGGACCTCAGTACCGCCGAGGGGGTGGAGCACGTCTGGGACCAGGTCGAGTCGCTTGGCCGGCACCTCGACGTCGCCGTGCTCAACGCCGGGAAGTCCCTGGGTGGGTCCTTCGTGGACACGGATCTCGAGGACGAGCTGCGCATGCTGGACCTCAACGTCACCGGACAGGTGCGCCTGGCCAAGCACGTCGTGCAGACGATGGCACGGCAGCGTTCCGGGCGGATCCTCATCACGGCCTCGCTCTCCGCACTGACCCCCACGCCGTACGAGTCCATCTACGGGCCAACGCGGGCGTTCACCTACGCGTTCGCCCAGGGGTTGCGAGAGGAGATGAAGGAGTACGGGGTGGTCGTGACGGCGCTGCTGCCGGGTGCCACGGCCACCGGCTTCCACCACACGGCGGGGATGGACAACACGGTCTTCGGGTCCAACGAGTGGAAGAACGACCCCTCGCAGGTCGCCCGACAGGGTGTCGAGGCGCTGTTCGCGGACAGGGACCACATGGTCGGCGGCAACCTCGCCACGCGCCGGGCCGCGCCGCTCAACAGGGTGCTGCCCGAGCGGGTCAAGGCCCGGCGCTTCGCGAAGGACAGCAGGCCTACGCCCTTGCACGGGACCCACTGAGAGGACCCGCGGGGGGGGCGGCGCGGGTTCACCGCGCGGGGTCCCCGATGGGGTCGCCACGGACACCGGACCGGGGCGGCCCCGCTGACTCGTTTCCACGAGACTCATTTCCGCGACTCCTGGAGGTGAGCTGCACCACACGCGAGACTGAACGTGTTCACGAACCGCCCCACGCCCAGGAGATGCCATGTCAGAGTTCACGTCCCGTGTAGCACTGGTCACCGGAGGTGCCTCCGGAATCGGGGAGGCGGTCGCCAAGGACCTCGCACGCCGCGGCGCAAAGCTGGTGGTCACGGACATCGACCCCACGGGCATCGACAACGTGGTGCAGGCCATCATGGCGGCCGGGGGTGACGCCGCGGGAATCCGTCAGGATGTCGCCAGCAGGTCCGACGCCGTGGCCGCCGTGGACTTCGCCGTGCAGACCTACGGCGGGCTGCACTACGCGGTCAACAACGCCGGTGTGGGCGGCCAGATGGAGGCCCTCGGGGAGACGGACCTGGACGCGTGGGAGCGCACCGTGGCGATCGACCTCAACGGGGTGGCCTACGGGATGCACGCCCAGCTGCCGGTGATCGAGCAGTACGGGGGAGGAGCAGTCGTCAACATCGGCTCCATCCACTCCACGGTGGCCACCACTTTCGGCCACAGCGCCTACACCGCGGCGAAGCACGGCCTCATGGGCCTCACCAGACAGGTGTGGACTACGCCCAGCGCGGGGTCCGGGTCAACGCGGTGGGCCCGGCGTACATCGACACCCCGCTGCTGCGCAGCGTGCCCCCGCAGGTCCTCGCGGGCCTGATTGCCAAGCACCCCATGGGCCGCCTCGGCACGGCGGAAGAGGTTGCGCAGCTGACCGCTTTCCTGCTCTCGGACCAGGCCTCGTTCATCACGGGAGGGTACTACCTGGTGGACGGCGGGTACGCCGCGGTGTGAGGCGCTGAGACGAGGGCCGCCCCCTGGTGGGGTCCACCGGGCAGGAGGTGTAGACTGGACCGGTTCCCCCGTACATATTGCGGGGTAGAGGCGCGCCGGTCCGAGGCGCGCAGTTCGCGCCCGACTCACGGCGCGTGCGCGCGAAATCGTTTCGCGCGGACCAACCCTGAAAGACGTTCCTTGTCTCATTCTTTCGAAGACCTCGGTGTGCCCGAGGCGCTCTCCGCTGACCTCGCCCGCGTGGGCATCACGGAAGCTTTCCCCATCCAAGAGAAGACTCTCCCCGATTCCCTCGCCGGCCGTGACGTGCTCGGCCGCGGTCGCACGGGCTCCGGCAAGACGGTGGCGTTCGCTCTGCCGCTCGTGACCCGCCTGGCCGGACTGGCCCCGGGTACTGCCCGGACGCGGCGTCGTGCCCACCGGCCCACGGGGCTGGTGCTGGCCCCCACCCGGGAGCTCGCCACCCAGATCGACCGCACCGTGGCCCCGCTGGCGAAGGCCGCCGGGCTGAACACCACCGTGATCTTCGGCGGTGTCTCCCAGAAGCGCCAGGAGAAGGCGCTCGCGGACGGCGTGGACATCGTGGTGGCCTGCCCCGGCCGTCTCGAGGATCTCATCAAGCAGGGCCTGCTGACGCTCGACGACATCCAGGTCACCGTTCTGGACGAGGCGGACCACATGGCGGACATGGGCTTCCTGCCCGTGGTCACCCGGATCCTCGCCAAGACCCCCAAGGGCTCGCAGCGTCTGCTGTTCTCCGCCACGCTGGACAATGGCGTGGACGTGCTGGTCAAGAAGTTCCTGAAGGATCCGGTCCTGCACTCGGCGGACAACGCCCAGGCTGCGGTGACCACCATGGACCACCAGGTCCTGGTCACCCACGCGGACGACAAGCAGGCACTCATCGAGGCGCTGGCCTCCGGTACGGGCCGTCGAATGATGTTCACGCGCACCAAGTACCGCGCCAAGAAGATGGCCAAGAAGCTCAGCCAGGCCGGCATCCCCGCCGTGGACCTGCAGGGCAACCTCTCGCAGGGCGCGCGCGACCGCAACCTCGGCGCGTTCTCGGACGGCGACGTGCGCGTGCTCGTGGCCACGGACGTCGCCGCGCGCGGCGTGCACGTTGACGACGTCGAGCTGGTCGTGCACATCGACCCGCCCGCCGAGCACAAGTCCTACCTGCACCGCTCGGGCCGCACCGCCCGCGCCGGTGCCTCAGGTTCGGTCATCACGATCGCGACCACCGAGGAGCGCTCGGACGTCAACAAGCTCATGAAGAAGGCGGGTGTCACTCCGCAGGTGGACGAGGTCGGCCCCAACTCCGAGGTCGTGAAGGAGCTCGTGGGCGAGCGCGCCGAGCGCGTCGCTCCCCAGGCGGCCCCGGCAGCCACGCAGTCCGGTGACGGCAACCGTTCGGGCGGTCGCTCCGGTGGCCGTTCCGGCGGCCAGCGCGGTGGTTCCGGCCGCAATGGTTCCAAGCGCGGTGGCCAGGGCTCCGGCCAGCGCCAGAACCAGGGGCGCGGCCAGGGCCAGGGCGGCGGCCGTTCCGAGCGTTCGGACTCCGGGCGATCCTCCCGCGGCGGGCGTTCGACGTCGCGCCGCGGTCAGGGCGGCGACGCCGCCGGGTCCGGTTCGGCGCGCACGTCCTCCCCGCGGGGCGCCCGCGTGGGCTCGTCGCAGCGCGGCGGCGTCGGCCAGGTGCCGGACCGCGCCACGGCGGCGGCGCAGCGTCGTCGGCAGAACAACCGCTCGGGTCAGCCCTCGCGCTGAGTCCAGTCCCGGGAGGCTGCCCCGCCCGCGTGACCGCGCGGTGGGTGCTGCCCCCTGAACCACCGAACCCCCGGTCCGCATTGCGCGGGCCGGGGGCTCGTCGTACCGGGGGCCGCTCCAAAGGTGTCGAACCGCTCAGGTGCCGTGTTCGTGCGGCCGAATCACCGTGGTCTCGCCCACCGGCGGTGTGGCCGCCTCGGGAGTCGGCACCCGCCCAGGGGCTCAGGCCGGCGGGGTGAGCGAGCGCAGGAAGTCGAGCGTGACGTCCTCGTGGGAACTGACGAACACACGGTGCGGTCCCTCGGGAACGGGCTTGTCTCCCGGGACCACCACCACGGTCATGCCCGCGGCCACGGCGCTCTCCACACCCGGCTCGGAGTCCTCCACGGCCACGCAGTCGCGCGGGGGGACGCCAAGCAGGCGAGCGCCCGCGAGGTAGGGCTCCGGGTCCGGCTTGGCGCGGGACACGTCGTCGTGCGAGACGATCCGGGTGAGGACGTCCGGGGCGCCCGCTGAGGTGGTCCGGGCGACGGAGCCGAGCGCGTTGGTCACGATCGCCGCGGGAATCCCCGCTTCCTTCAGCTCGCGCAGCAGGGAGGGGATGCCCGGCAGGAACGGGATCTCGTGGTCCACGCTGCCGATCACGTGCTCCGCCAGCTGCCGGGTGATCTCTTCCACTGAGTCGGTGGCGCCGCGCTCGACCATGAGCCGGGCGGCGTCCTGCACCGTACCGCCCAGGGTGGCGTGGTCGTCCTCGGTGTCCCAGCTCTGCTGGTGGGTGCCGGCCACGTGGCGCTTGGCGGCAGCCCAGTGCGGCTCGGTGTCGACGAGCGTGCCGTCGTGGTCGAAGAGGACTGCTCGGGGGTAGGTCATGGTCACCTTTCGGCAGGGAACGACGGAGAAGAACGGAACCAGGCGGGCGCCGTTGGAACCCGTGAAGGCACGGTGCCGTGGGGTTCGCGGCCGGAGGGCCCAGCTCCGAGGAGGTCAGGAACCGGGGGCTGCTCGGCCCGTCCCAGCATGTGTCGGCTCAGAGCGCAGCTCAGTCCCGTGGCGCGAGCGAGCGCAGGAAGTCCAGTGTGAGGCTCGCGTGCTCGGGCACGTGAACGATCCGCGGCCCCGGTTCCACAGCCTGCTCACCGGGGACAACCACGGTCGCCATGCCCGCGGCCACGCCGGCGGCTGCTCCGGAGGGGGAGTCCTCCACGACCACGCAGTCCTCGGGCGCGACCCCCAGGCGGCGTGCAGCCTCGAGGTAGGCGTCCGGATCCGGCTTGGGGGTGACGCCCTGGGCCACCTCCTCGTCCCCGATGACCACCCGGAACAGGTTGTCCGGGGCGCGGCCGGCGGTGTGACGGGCCACCTCCGAGGTGGCGTTGGTGACGATCGCGGCGGGGATCCCGGCCCGGTCCAGCTCGTGGAGCAGGGGCTCGATCCCCGGGATGAACGTGGGCGTGTCCTCGGCCAGGACCTCCCGGAGGATCCCGTGGAACTCACGCTGGATCTCCTCCTGGCTGCCGGGAACTCCCAGTTCCCCGAGGCGGCGGATGGTGTGAGACAGCGGCATCCCCAGGGTGTCCCGGGTGTCCTTCTCGGACCACTTCCCGCCGTGCGCGGCCGTGATCCGCTGCTTGCCCCGTTCCCACAGCGGCTCGGTGTCCACAAGGGTGCCGTCGTGGTCGAAGAGGACGGCCCGGGGGAACTGTGAGGTGCACATGGGCCCAGGTTACGTCCCCGCTCCGACACGGCCCGGCACCCGCCACCTGCCACCGGCCACCATCCGGAGGACACCTATCATGGGGGCCATGAGCTCCCCGGCCCCGATCCTCCCCGCGAGACCCGGTTCGGCTCTCGCCCGCAGCTTCCCCGTGGTCATGGTGGTCGTGGCCGCCGCGCTGGCACTGTGGGTCGGCTTCGGGCGGGGCCTGGCCGGGCTGCTGGGCAGCCTCGCACCGGTCTACGCCCTGGCGATCGCCCTGCCCGTGCTCGCGCTGCACGTGGTGGCCGCCGCGCTCTTCCGCCGGGACAGCCTGGACCACCCCTCCCGCTCCGTGACCCGCCGGACCATGGCCACCGCTGCAGCGGCGTGGGTCGTCACCGCGTGCTTCGGGTTCTTCCTCCCGGACGCCACTCCCGAGGGGATGCGCTCCCTGTTCACCCACGTGGCCGGGGCCGAGTTCCTGGAGCTCGGTTACGGCTTCGTCAACATCTTCGGAGTGCTGACCGTGGCGCTCGCCGTGGCCCTCGTGCTGCTGGCCGTCACGGAGCAGCGTGTCACGGCCCGTCGTCTGCGCGGGGATCCGCTCACCGAGGACGAGCGCCTGGACCGGCTGGAGCGGGAGCAGCAGCAATGGTCGGGCCCCCGGTCATGACGGTGCCCCTGCGCTCCGCGCGGCTTCTGCTGCGGACCTACGACGCCGACGACGCCGCGTTCGTCCGCGACCTCTACTCGCGCGAGGCGGTGCAGCGCTTCCTCGGGAACGGCACCGCGCGCACCACCACGCTCGAGGCGGCGAGGGAGAAGATCGCCGGGTGGCAGGCCGCCTGGGACACGGATCCGGTGCTCGGCGTGTGGGCGGTGTGCGAGCCGGATGGTTCTCCTCTCGGCACCGTGCTGCTCAAACCCATCCCGGACTCAGGCACGGACACCGCGCATGACGTCGAGGTCGGGTGGCACCTGCACCCGGACGCGTGGGGTCGCGGCTGGGCCACCGAGGCGGCGCGCACCGTGCTCGACCACGCGTTCACCGCGGGCCTCGACCGGGTGGTCGCGGTGACCCATCCCGACAACACTGCTTCGCAGGCGGTCTGCCGACGGCTGGGGATGACGCACCGGGGCCGCACCCGCGCCTACTACGACGCCGAGTGCGAGCTCTTCGAGCTGGCGGCGGAGAATCCGGACCTGGTGGTGGGCGAGGACGGTCTGGCGCGCCCCCTCTGGGCCGCTGGCGACCCCCTGCTGCGCGAGTACTACGACCACGAGTGGGGCATGCCCGTGCGGGACGAGGCGGGGCTGTACGAGCGGATCGTGCTCGAGGGCTTCCAGTCCGGGCTCTCGTGGCGCACGGTGCTCGCCAAGCGGCCGGCGTTCCGCGAGGTCTTCCACGACTTCGACCCGGACGCCGTGGCCGCGATGGGCGAGGCTGACGTGCAGCGGCTCATGGGTGACGTGCGGATCATCCGCAACGAGCGCAAGATCCGCGCCGCAGTCACCAACGCGCGGGCCACGGTGGCGCTGCGCGAGCAGGAGGGCCTCGTGGACCTCGTGTGGTCCTTCCGCCCGGAGGAGACGCCCGAGCCGGTGCGCTTCGCGGAGGTCCCCACCGTCTCCGAGCGGAGCACCGCGCTGTCAAAGGAGCTGAAGCGACGCGGGTTCGCATTCGTGGGGCCCACCACCATGTACGCGCTCATGGAGGCGATCGGCATGGTGGACACGCACCTGGTGGGCAGCCACCGGCGCGGCAGCTCGGGTGAGTGGACGTGAGGCGGGCCGGGCCTCAGGAAACGGGGCCAGCGGCGTCGTGCCCTGACGCCGCCTGCTGACGACGAGGGGTGACGAGGGGGTCAACGACGCCGCCGGGCCGGGGTGCCCGGCCGGGATCAGCTCCCGCGGCGGCGCAGGTAACTCTGGCCGTGGGCGTCCTTCACCATCTCGTACTCGGACTGCAGGTTGCTATACCACTGCTGGGTCTGCTCGCTCATCTGCTCGTTGCCGCGCAGGTCCGCGGGGCTGCGGTCGGCGGGTCCCACGAACTTCATGACGAAGTCGTCGAAGCGCTTGAAGAGGCTGTGGCGCGGGCGGTCGGGGTCGCGGCGGCGGGACATGGGAGATCCTTTTCACGGGACGGACGGGGTGGTCTCACCCCGACGATTAGGGCACTAATCATAGCCTGTCCACCCCCGAATTCCCCCAGAATTCCGGCGCCGAGGGCTTCACAAAGCAGGTTGAGTGGACTAGACTCAAGATAATTGACAATCCGTTAGCCAAGCAGAAGGAGATGCTGTGGACACCAAGTTCACCACCAAGTCTCAGGAGGCCCTGAGTTCTGCGGCGTCGAACGCCGCGACCGCGGGCAACCCCAACATCGAGCCCGCCCACACCCTCAAGGCCCTCATGGACCAGCGGGACGGTGTGGCGGTCGCGGTCCTGAAGGCCACCGGCGCCAACGCCGACGCCGTGTCCCTCAAGGCCAGCACCATCATCCACGAGCTGCCGAGCGCGTCCGGCAGCTCCACGGCCCAGCCCCAGCTGAGCCGCACCGCGCTGCAGGCGCTGCAGGCCGCCGAGACCTATGCGCGCGAGCTGCAGGACGAGTACGTCTCCACGGAGCACATCCTTTACGGCCTGGCCGCGGGCCACGACAAGACCGCGGAGGCTCTGAAGAACGCCGGTGTCACCACCGAGGCGCTCGCCGAGGCCATTCCGCAGGTCCGCGGTGACCGCCGCGTCACCAGCCCGGACCCGGAGGGGACCTTTCAGTCCCTGGAGAAGTTCGGCACGGACCTCACCGCCATTGCGCGTGAGGGCAAGCTCGACCCGGTGATCGGCCGCGACTCGGAGATCCGCCGCGTGGTCCAGGTGCTCTCCCGGCGCACCAAGAACAATCCCGTGCTGATCGGCGAGCCCGGCGTGGGCAAGACCGCCGTGGTGGAAGGCCTCGCGCAGCGCATGGTCGCAGGGGACGTCCCCGAGTCCCTGCGCGGGAAGACGCTGATCTCCCTGGACCTCGGGTCCATGGTGGCCGGCGCGAAGTACCGCGGCGAGTTCGAGGAGCGACTGAAGGCCGTCCTGGACGAGATCAAGAAGTCCGAGGGTCAGATCGTCACGTTCATCGACGAGATCCACACCGTGGTGGGCGCGGGTGCGTCCGAGGGCTCCATGGACGCGGGCAACATGCTCAAGCCCATGCTGGCCCGCGGCGAGCTGCGCCTGATCGGCGCCACCACGCTGGACGAGTACCGCGAGAACATCGAGAAGGACGCCGCCCTGGAGCGTCGTTTCCAACAGGTCTACGTGGGAGAGCCCTCGGTGGAGGACACCGTGGCCATCCTGCGCGGGCTCAAGGAGCGCTACGAGGCGCACCACAAGGTGCAGATCGCGGACTCCGCTCTCGTGGCCGCGGCCCAGCTGTCCCACCGGTACATCCCCAGCCGTCAGTTGCCGGACAAGGCCATCGACCTGATCGATGAGGCCGCGTCCCGGTTGCGCATGGAGATCGACTCCGCCCCGGAGGAGATCGACGAGCTGCGCCGCTCGGTGGACCGTCTGACCATGGAGGAGCTCGCCCTGGACGGCGAGACCGATCCCGCCTCGGTGGAGCGCCTGGCCGCGCTGCGTCGTGACAAGGCGGACAAGCAGGCGGAGCTGGACGCGCTCAACGCCCGGTGGGAGTCCGAGAAGGCTGGCCTGAACCAGGTCGGCGAGCTCAAGGCGCGGATCGACGAACTGCGCTCGCAGGCCGAGCGCGCCCAGCGCAACGGGGACCTCGGCGAGGCCTCCCGGTTGCTGTACGGCGAGATCCCCGCCGCGCAGAAGCAGCTCGACGCCGCCCAGGCACAGGAGGACGCCAGCGGCGTCCCCGAGGACACCATGGTCTCGGAGGAGGTCACTGCGGACGACATCGCCGAAGTCATCTCCGCCTGGACGGGCATCCCCGCCGGCAAGATGCTGCAGGGCGAGTCCGAGAAGCTGCTGCACATGGAGGAGGTTCTGGGCAAGCGGCTGATCGGCCAGCGCAAGGCCGTGACCGCCGTGGCGGACGCGGTGCGCCGCTCCCGCGCGGGGATCTCGGACCCGGACCGGCCCATCGGCTCGTTCATGTTCCTCGGCCCCACAGGCGTGGGCAAGACCGAGCTGGCCAAGTCCCTCGCGGACTTCCAGTTCGACGACGAGCGCGCCCTGATCCGCATCGACATGTCCGAGTACTCGGAGAAGCACTCCGTCTCCCGCCTGGTCGGTGCCCCTCCGGGGTATGTGGGCTACGACGAGGGCGGGCAGCTGACCGAGGCCGTGCGCCGTCGCCCGTACTCCGTGGTGCTGCTGGACGAGGTGGAGAAGGCCCACCCGGAGGTCTTCGACATCCTGCTGCAGGTGCTTGACGACGGCCGGCTCACCGACGGGCAGGGCCGCACCGTGGACTTCCGCAACGTGATCCTGATCCTCACGTCCAACATGGGCAGCCAGTTCCTGGTGGACCCCACGATGGACGAGCAGGCCAAGAAAGACGCCGTGATGGGCGTGGTGAACGCGTCCTTCAAGCCGGAGTTCCTGAACCGGCTGGACGACATCATCATATTCGAGCCGCTGAGCACCGAGGACCTCGCGAAGATCGTGGACATCCAGGTTGCCCAGCTGGCTCGCCGCCTCGCGCAGCGCCGCCTGACCCTGGTGGTCACGCCCGCGGCGAGCGAGTGGCTCGGCGTGACCGGCTACGACCCCGCCTACGGCGCCCGTCCGCTGCGCCGACTGGTGCAGCGCGAGATCGGCGACCGCCTGGCGAAGGGGCTGCTGTCCGGAGCCATCCTGGACGGTGACACCGTGGTGGTGGACGTGAACCCGGACGTCGCCGAGGACGGGCTCACGGTCACGGCCGAGCGCAGCGAGTCCGACGCCTCCCGTGACAGGGATGACGACGACGTCGTGGACGCGGAGGTCGTGGAGGACTGACCCCGCGCGCCGCTGGCCACGCGCCAGCACAGCGCGAAGCGCCGGGACAGAGGTGATCCGTCCCGGCGCTTCGTCGTGCGCACCCGCCGCTCGCCGTCGTGGCTCAGCGTCGCGCGGGAGGCTTCGGATCCACGTAGCTGTCCCGCGCGTAGTCGTAGTCGACGGGGCGCCCGTCCTCGTCCGTGCGCTGGTACCAGGAGCTCATGCGCTCGCCGGTGGAGTCGACGTCGGCTCCGGCGGCAGAGGGCCCCTCCTGGTGACGGACCTCCAGAGCGAAGTCGTCACCGTGGTCTCCCATGCCCTGGCGCACGGCGTTGTCCAGGGCGGTGCGGGCGTAGCGGTAGCGCAGGCTCAAGGGGTCCGTGGAGAGGTCCCGCAGGAAGGCGGGGATGAGGGCCAGCAGGATGATCGCGAAGGGCAGGGCCGCAACGGTCACGAGATCCTGAAGCCCCTGCAGGGCGTCGGAGCCTCCGACCGCGAGCATCACGGCGGCGACCCCGGCCAGGGCCACTCCCCAGAAGATCACGATCTTGCGGTCCGGCTCCGGCTTGCCCTGCTGAGACATCGAGGCCATCACGAGCGTCGCGGAGTCCGCGGAGGTGATGAAGAAGACGGCGAGCAGCACCATGATGGCGATCGGCGTGACCTGGGAGAACGGCAGGGCGTCCAGGACCCGGAACAGCATGTCCTCGGGGGACGCGGCGCCGGCAACGTCCGTGCCGGAGCGCTGCAACCAGATGGCGGTGCCGCCGAAGATCGAGAACGCGAGCACACAGATCACCGTGGGGGCCAGCAGCACCACGCTCACGTACTGGCGCAGGGTGCGACCGCGCGAGATGCGGGCCACGAAGACCCCCACGAAAGGCGCCCAGGACACCCACCACGCCCAGTAGAACAGGGTCCACGAGCGCATGAAGTCCTCGGCCTCGGGGCCCCACGAGGCGGAGAGGGCGAGCATCTGGAACATCTCCGCGAAGTAGGTGCCCACCACGGAGGGGATGAAGTTGAGCAGGAACACGGTGGGCCCGGCCACGAAGAGGAAGAACGCCACCACGGCCGCGAGCACCATGTTGAAGTTGGACAGCAGGCGGATGCCCTTGGCCACCCCGGAGACCGCGGAGACCAGGAACACGCAGGTCAGCACGGCGATGATCGCGATCAGCACACCGTTGCCCACCCGGCCCATCCCCGTGACGATCTGCAGCCCGCTGCCGATCTGCAGCGTGCCGAGCCCCAGGGAGGCGGAGGTGGCGAAGAGGATGCCCACGATCGCGAACATGTCGATGAGCCGCCCGCCCACGGTGAGGTGGGCCCGCTGGCCGAAGATGGCCGACATCAGCAGCGGCCGTCCGCGCCGGTAGGCGGCATAACCCACCGCGGCGCCCACGAGCGCGTAGATGGCCCACGCCTGCAGGCCCCAGTGGAAGATGGTCTGGGCCATGGCGGAGTGCATTGCGTGGAAGCTCTCGGCCTCGGCGCGCCCCGGGGGAGGGGTCATGTAGTAGGTCACCGGTTCGTACACACCGAAGAAGATGAGGCCCACGCCCATGCCCGCGGCGAAGAGCATCGCGATCCACGAGCCCATGGAGTATGCGGGCTCCTCGCCGTCCTTGCCGAGCGGGATGCGTCCGTAGCGGGAGAAGCCCACGTAGAGCAGGAACAGCAGCACGATGGCCGCCAGCAGGGTGAAGATCCACCCGCCGTACGTCACCACCGTGTTCAGGGCGGCCGTCGAGACCGTGGTCAGGGACTCCGTGGACACCGCGCCCCAGATCACGAACCCCACGATGAGTGCACCGGCGACACCGAACGTGATCTTGTCGGTGCGGTAGCGCACCCGCTGCTCCTCCACGGACACGCCGGGCACCAGGCCCGGGTGGGTGTCGTGGGGGTACTGGCCGGTGGGCCGGGGGCTGTCGTCAGGGGACGAGCTCATGGGAAACCTGCGTTCTGGTGCGGGGAAACGCGGGCGACGCCGCCCGGGCCGTCCCACTGTACCGGCCCCTTGCGGAGGCGACGGGGATCCGCGGATCGGCCCGGGGTGAACGGGGCCACGGGCGGTGCGCGAGACGCGGTCAAAACATGTACCCTGGACTCACGAAAAACTGACAAGACACTCCGGGGCCGTACTGTGTGCTCAACACGGCACCGCCCACCGGACACGAGACGCAGAGGGGGTCACGCCATGGGGCGCGGCCGTCAAAAGGCGAAGGCGACACGACAGGCGCGGGAGATCAAGTACTTCAGCCCGCAGACCGACTACTCGGCCCTGCAGCGCGAGCTGCGCGGCACGAAACCGTCCTCCCGAGCCGCTGACCACGAGGAAAGCTCCGACGAGGAGGACAACTATTCGTCCTACGCGGAGAAGTACTCCGACTACGACTGACCCGGCCCCGGTGCGTTCCCTTTCGTTGCTGCGCGAGCCGGAGGCCGTGGTCGCTCCGGGGGACAGCGGCACGACACCTCTGCAGCAGGCGCCGCAGACCTGATGGTCACCGCAACCGTGGTGCCACACGAAGAACCGCCCGCACAGACGTGTGGGCGGTTCTTCGTGTGGGCGGGGTATCCGTGTGGGGCTCTCTGGGAGCCCCACGTTCAGCCTCAGCTCGCGTAGGAACCCGTCATGAGCACGCCGCCACCGGCCACGCCCTTGGCGCCCTGCACCCAGTCGCTGCCGTGGCGGGCCGCGTCCGGATCCACGGGACCGATGCGTCCCATGATCCAGGCGGGCAGGCCACGGGCCTCGAGGTGGGCCACGGCGGCGTCGGCGACCTCGGGGTCGACGATGGCTACCATGCCCACGCCCAGGTTCAGGGTGCGCTCCAGGTCGGAGAGCGGCACGCGGCCGAGCTCGGAGACCAGCCGGAACACCGGGGGCAGGGACCACGTGGCGCGCTCCACCGTGGCCTGCAGGTTCTCGGGCAGCACGCGGGCGAGGTTCGCCGCGAGTCCGCCGCCGGTCACGTGGGAGAAACCGCGCACGCCGTGGCCCGTGGCGCCGTCGGCCCCGTTGACCGGGAAGGCGCGCGCGAGGTCCAGCACGTCCGCGGCGTACACGCGCGTGGGCTCGAGCAGCTCCTCGCCCAGGCTGCGTCCCAGCTCGTCCACCTGGCGGTCCAGCTGCCAGCCGGCCATCTCGACCACGCGGCGCACCAGGGAGTAGCCGTTGGAGTGCAGGCCCGAGGACGCCATCGCGATGACCACGTCACCGTCGCGCACCCGCTGCGGGCCGAGCAGCTCGTCCGCCTCGACGACGCCGGTGGCGGCGCCGGCGACGTCGTACTCGTCCACGCCCAGCAGACCGGGGTGCTCAGCGGTCTCCCCGCCCACCAGGGCGGTGCCGGCCGCCTCGCAGGCCGACGCGATGCCGCGCACGATGTCCGCCACGCGCTCGGGGACCACCTTGCCGGTGGCGATGTAGTCGGTCATGAACAGGGGCTTGGCACCCACCACCACGATGTCGTCCACGACCATGCCCACGAGGTCCCACCCGATGGTGTCGTGGACGTCCAGCGCCTGGGCCACGGCCACCTTGGTGCCCACGCCGTCCGTGGACGTGGCCAGGTATGGCTTGCGGTAGGTCGTGAGCTCGGAGACGTCGAAGAGCCCGGCGAAGCCGCCCACGCCGCCCACGACGCCGGAGGTGTGGGTCGCCTTGACCGCGGCCTTCATGAGCTCAACGGCGCGGTCCCCGGCTTCCACGTCCACCCCCGCGCTCGCGTAGGTCACGGACCGGGAGTCCTGGGGCTGCTCGGGGCTCATGCGGTGGTCTCCTCGTGCTCGGGTGCGGTGCTCGTGACGGTTGTCACGAGGTCCTCGGAGGGCTCGGCATGGGCACCGGGTGCTTCCAGCACGGCCTTGCCGAGCCGGTCCGCCTTGGGCAGCGCGGTGGGGTAGTCCCCGGAGAAGCACGCGGTGCACAGGTTCCCGCGGGACTGCTTGGTGGCCTCGATCATGCCGTCCTCGGAGATGTAGCCGAGCGTGTCGGCGCCGAGCGAGGCGCGCACACCCTCCACCGAAATGCCGTTGGCGATCAGCTCGGCGGGGGAGGCGAAGTCGATTCCGTAGAAGCACGGCCACTTGATGGGCGGGGAGGAGATCCGCACGTGGATCTCCGCGGCACCGGCCTCGCGCAGCATCCGCACGAGTGCGCGCTGGGTGTTGCCGCGCACGATCGAGTCGTCCACGACCACCAGGCGCTTGCCCGCCACGATGGAGCGCAGTGGGTTGAGCTTGAGTCGGATGCCGAGCTGGCGGATGGTGTCCGAAGGTTCGATGAACGTGCGGCCCACGTAGGAGTTCTTCACGAGACCGTGCCCGAACGGGATGCCAGCGGCCTCGGCGTAGCCGATCGCGGCGGGCGTGCCGGACTCGGGCGTGGGCATCACGAGGTCCGCCTCCACGGCGTGCTCGCGGGCCAGCTGACGGCCCATCTCCACCCGGGACTCGTAGACCGAGCGCCCGTTGATGGTGGTGTCCGGGCGGGCCAGGTACACGTACTCGAACACGCAGCCCGCAGGGGTGGCCTCCGCGAAACGGCGCGAGCGCAGGCCGTTCTCGTCGATCGCGATGAATTCCCCGGGCTCCACCTCACGCACCAGGGAGGCGCCCACGATGTCCAGGGCGGCGGTCTCGGAGGCGACCACCCAGCCACGCTCCAGGCGGCCCAGCACGAGGGGGCGAACCCCCAGCGGGTCTCGCGCGGCGTAGAGCGTGGTCTCGTCCATGAACGTGAGGCAGAACGAGCCGACGAGCTGCGGCAGCAGCTTCATGGCCGCTTCCTCGAGTGAGTTCAGGGGATGCTCGGCGAGCAGGGCGGTGATCAGCGCGGTGTCCGTGGTGTTGCCCCGGGCCATCTCGCCGCGGGACGGGAAGCCGGACTTGTCCAGCAGCAGGTCGTAGAGCTCCGCGGAGTTCGTGAGGTTGCCGTTGTGGGCCAGGGCGAGCGTGCCGTGCGGTGTGGCGCCGAGCGTGGGCTGCGCGTTCGCCCAGTGGGACGCTCCAGTCGTGGAGTAGCGCGCGTGGCCCACGGCCAGGTAGCCCTTGAGCGTGTTGAGCGTGGTCTCGTCGAAGACCTGGGACACGAGTCCCATGTCCTTGTAGACAGAGATCCGCTCGCCGTCCGAGGTGGCGATACCCGCGGACTCCTGCCCGCGGTGCTGCAGCGCGTACAGCCCGTAGTAGGTCAGTTTGGAGACGTCCTCGCCCGGGGCCCACACACCGAACACGCCGCACGCGTCCTGGGGGCCCTTCTCGCCGGGGAGAAGGTCATGGGAGAGTTTTCCGTCAGCACGAGCCACGGGTCAAGTGTCTCACGCCCCGGGGTGCTCGCCACCCCCGCGGACATCCTGGACCTCGGCGGCCCCGGTGCGGGCTCGTTTTACGGAGATCCGGTCCAGCACGAGCCCCACGATCGCGCCCACGGCACCGCCGATGATCAGGAACGTCATGAGGAAGAACCCGATGATCGCCGCGCGGGTGTACGCGATCGATCCGGGGCCGAGCGCGCCGATCAGCAGCCCGGCGATCGCCCCGATCGCCGCTCCGGCGGCCAGGAACGCGGTCACGTTGGGTGCACGGCGCACCGTGACCTCCTGGGTGGTGGTTCCGGGACGGGGTGCGCTCTCGGGGGACTCGCGGTGGACGGACGTCATGGTCTCCACGGTATCGCGCGTGCGGGGGTGGTGTGTCCGGCGGGCGGGCGGGGGCACTTGCGATCTGCTGGGAGTTTTCGGCGCGTTGGCCGGACGCTGCCGAGTCCGCGGTCCGGGGCCGGTCCCCGCCGTCTCCGCACCGGTCCGTTCCGCGTGTTGGTCTCCTTCGGGGTCCGCCCGGCAGATTCGCCCGCACCCACTCGGCGGTCTGCGCCCGGTGGCGTCAGCGGAAAAGCGGCATCCACCCGCTGAGGTCGGTGCGGGTTCCCGACGCCGCCACGCTCCCGGCGGCGACGGCGCCGGCCCAGGTCTCGGCGCCCGTGGCCAGGGACAACCACGTGGCGGCATCCGTCTCCACCACGTTGGGCGGGGTGCCCCTGGTGTGCCGGGGCCCGGCCACACACTGGGTGACACCGAACGGCGGGACACGCACCTCCACGGAGTTGCCCTCCGCGCGGGTGCCGAGCTCCTCGAGGCAGTAGCGCACGGCGGTGGCCACGGTGCGGCGGTCGGCGGCCTCCGGGTCCTCCCGCCAGCGGGCGAGGGCCAGGATGCCGTCAGCGGGGTCGATCCTGCGTCGCATCACGGCGGGCCTCAGACCAGCAGGTCCTGCAGGGCCGGCGCGAGCTCAACGGCGCCCACGGGCTTTCCCGCCCCCGTGATCGGCTGTGTGACGAGATCAAGGACGCGGGCGGCGTCGGCCTCGGAGATCGCCCCGGTGTGGGCGAGCAGGGTGAGGCCCACGAGGGAGTTGGCGCGCGAGGAGCCGTCGAGCATCTTGATGGCCACGGACCATCCGGCCCGGGTGCCGAGGCCGAGCACGCCCTCCGCGCCGAGCTTGGTGATCACGTCCAGCTCCTGCATGATCACCGTGTTGGAGCGCCCCGGTCCCTGCACGTACTCCGGGTAGTCGAGCATCGAGGTGGCCACGGTCGCGGCGCGGGCGTCTGCCTGGATGTTGCGGGCCGCCCGGCCGAGCGTGGAGTACATACGTGCGAGTCCCTTGAGGCTGATGGCCGGCAGCGGTGCGCCGCAGCCGTCCACCCCCACGTGGGCGGGGGCCTCGCCGGCGAACTCCTCGACCGTCTCCAGCACGAGCCGCTGCAGCGGGTGCTCGGGGTCCAGGTAGGTGTCCGTCGGCCAGCCGTTGGTCACGCAGGCGAGCAGGAACGCGGCGTGCTTGCCGGAGCAGTTCATGCACATGCGGTTCTGGCCGCGCGCCGTGCGGACCAGCCACGCGCGGGTGTCCTCGTCCTGGGGCCAGTCCGACGGGCACTGCAGGGCCTCGGGGCCGAGCCCGGCGGCCTTGAGGATCGAGCTGACGGCATCGAGGTGGTCGAAGGTCCCGGTGTGGGACGCCGCGGCGATGGCCACCTGCTCGCCGCGCAGCGCGGCCCCCGCCTTCATGGCGGCGACCGCCTGGAACGGCTTGAGCGTGGAGCGCGGGAAGATCAGCTCCTCGGGTGCGCCCACGGAGAGGGCCACGGAGCCGTCCGGGGCGAGCACCACGGCCGAGCCGCGGTGGCGGGACTCCACGAAGCCGCTGCGCTGCACCACGGCGAGATCCACGGCCTGATCCGAGCTGAAAGTCTGCATGGGCCCAGTATGTCAGCGTCGTGGGGTGCAATCGTTGCCCGCCCGGGCCCGGTGGCCGATACGCTGAGCCGGTGAAGGTTTTGGTGGTGGGCCCCGGCGGCCGCGAGCACGCGATGATCACGTCCCTCCTGCGGGACCCGCACGTCAGCGAGGTCCACGCGGCCCCCGGCAACGCCGGGATCGCGCAGGACGTTCCGGTGCACCCGCTCAACGCACAGGATCCGGAGGCAGTGGTGGCCCTGGCCCGCGAGCTCTCGGCGGACCTCGTGGTCGTGGGCCCAGAGGCGCCACTCGTGGCGGGGGTTGCGGATGCGCTCGACGCCGCTGGGATCCCCGTCTTCGGCCCGTCCCGCGAGGCAGCCCGGATCGAGGGCTCCAAGTCGTTCGCCAAGGAGATCATGGCCGCGGCGGGTGTTCCCACGGCGCGCGCCGTCGCCACGTCGGACATGATGCAGGTGCGCGAGGCGCTCGAGCTCTTCGGCGCCCCCCACGTGGTCAAGGACGACGGCCTGGCGGCGGGCAAGGGAGTGGTGGTCACCCAGGATCGCGACCGCGCGGAGGCACACGCCCGGGAGTGCCTCGACGCCGGCGGCTCCGTGGTTGTCGAGGAGTTCCTGGACGGCCCCGAGGTCTCGCTGTTCGTGCTCAGCGACGGCGAGCACGTGGTGCCTCTGCAGCCCGCGCAGGACTTCAAGCGCGTGCGCGACGGGGACGAGGGCCCGAACACCGGCGGCATGGGTGCCTACACCCCGCTGGACTGGCTGCCCGAGGACTTCACCCGGGAGGTCGTGGAGCGCGTGGCCCGGCCCGTGGTGAACGAGCTGCGCCGCAGGGGCACCCCGTTCACGGGCGTGCTCTACTGCGGTCTGGCGCTCACGCCCCGGGGCGTGCAGGTGATCGAGTTCAACGCGCGCTTCGGGGACCCGGAGACGCAGTCCGTGCTGGCCATGCTGGAGACCCCGCTCGGGGAGCTGCTGCTCGACGCCGCCCGCGGCAGGCTGGACGAGGAGCGTCCGCTGCAGTGGCGGCCCGGGGCCTCCGTGACGATCGTGCTCGCGGCCCACAACTATCCGGGGGCGCCGCGCAGGGGGGACGTGATCTCCGGTCTGGAGGAGGTCAACGAGGTTCCCGAGACCCGGGTGATCCACGCGGGCACTGAGCGCAACGACGCCGGGGAGCTGGTTTCGGCGGGCGGGCGCGTGCTCGCCGTCGTGTCGCTGGGCGCGGATCTGCGGGAGGCCCGCGAGCGTGGCTATCGTGGGGTCCAGCGCATCACGCTGAACGGATCCCACCACCGCACGGACATCGCGCTGGCCGCGGCTGAGGGGCGGATCGAGGTCCCGACACCGGGTGCCGCGCAGCACACTGCAACCCGGGGCACGGCCACCTCCATGGACGGGCGCCCCGCGGCGAGCACAGCAGAGGAGCAGGCATGAGCGAGCACGGCACACCCCCGGAGATCCCGGGCTGGAAGCACATCTACTCCGGGAAGGTGCGCGAGCTCTACGTTCCGGACGAGTCCCGGCTCAGCGCCACGGGCGTGGCCATCCACAACGACGCCGAGTACCGCGCGGGTGCCGTGCTGGTGGTGGCGAGCGACCGGATCTCCGCGTTCGACCAGGTCCTGCCCACCGAGATCCCGGGCAAGGGCACCATCCTCACCCAGCTGTCCCTGTGGTGGTTCCAGCAGCTGGACGGGATCCCCAACCACATCCTCACCACGGACGTGCACGAGTCCGTGCGCGGGCGGGCCGTGGTGTGCAAGAACCTCTCGATGTTCCCCGTGGAGAACATCGTGCGCGGCTATCTCACGGGCTCGGGCCTGAAGGACTACCGCGCCACGGGTGCGGTGTGCGGCATCGAGCTGCCGGACGGACTGCGGGACGGGGACCGCCTGGAGCAGCCCATCTTCACCCCCACGGGCAAGGCCGAGCTGGGGGAGCACGACGAGCCCATCACCTACCGGGAGATGGCGGACGTGGTGGGCAACTCCGTGGCGGACCGGCTGCGCGAGCTGTCCCTGAAGATCTACACGCGAGCCGAGCGGATCGCCCGGGAGCGCGGGATCATCGTGGCGGACACCAAGGTGGAGTTCGGGCTGGACTCCTACCGCGGGGCCATCACGCTGGGGGACGAGGTCCTGACCCCGGACTCCTCGCGGTTCTGGGACCTGGAGACCTACAAACCCGGCCAGCCCCAGCCGTCCTTCGACAAGCAGTACGTGCGGGACTGGCTGCGCTCCGACGAGTCCGGCTGGGACGGGCAGGGGCCTGTCCCCGAGCTTCCCGAGGACGTGGTGGCGAAGACGCGTGAGCGCTACGTGGAGGCCTACGAGCGGCTCACCGGCCGTGCGTTCGACCCCCGCGGACCGTTCATCGAGGTGGCCGGGCCGCCGGAGTACTGATCCCGCGCCAGCCGGCGGACGACTGTCCCGGGGAACGCCACCCTGCGGAAGATCACCCCGCGCGAGGCTGCCCTGGGGGAGGACCGCCCTCCGGGAGCACGTCCGGCGGGAGGTCGTCAGGCGGAGCGTCCCAACGGGCTCGGCGCACGTCCACCTGGACCCAGTGCGCCCTCGTGTCCCGCAGGGGCGTGCCCTCGCGCTCGTAGTGTTCCCGCGCGGTGATCTGCAGGTAGTTCGGCAGGGTGCCGTCCGCGCGCACCACCCGCCACCAGGCGGCGCCCCGGCCGAGCTTCCCCGAGGCCATGATGCGCGCCGCGAGCCGCGGGGTCCCGAGCCGGGCGAGCTCGGCCACGTCCCCGTAGCTGAGCACCCTGCCCGGCGGGATACTGGCGACGACGCCCCGCACCGCCTCGACCGGGTCCTCACCGCCGCGCCCCTCCGGGTCCCGGCTCACGCGAACGGGATCCGCACGTCCAGGCACCACGCGGCGTCGTGCGCCCCGTACTCCACGCTGCCGTCGAGCAGGGCCACACGCTCGCGGATTCCCGGCAGCCCAAAGCCGGAGGTCAGCTCCGCGCCGGGGGCCTCGGCTTCGCCCGCGGGCCGGGCACCGCGGCGGACCGGGTTCTGCGCGTGGACGTGCACGCAGGAACCGCTCGTGGACACCTGCATCTCGCAGTGAGAACCGGCGGGGGCGTACTTGATCATGTTGGTCGTGGCCTCCTGCATCACCCGGGCCGCGGTGCCACGGACGGTTGTGGGAAGGCGTGTCGCGCCGTCGTCGAGCGTGAACTCCGGGTGGAGCCCCGAGTGCTCGAGGTTCGAGGCGAGCGTGCGGGCGATGTCGCCCAGCGATCCCGTGGTCAACCCCGAGGTGCCACCGGCCTGGGGGCGTGCGGGGCCGGCGGGACCGGGGGAGTCGCGCAGCACCTGCAGCAGGATGCGCAGCTCCTGCAGGCCCGAGCGTGCGGCGGTGTCCATTGCGTCGATCGTGCGGTGCAGTGCGGCCGGGTCCTGTTCGCGCTGGGAGCCGGCGGCCTGCATGGTGACGAGCGTGAGCTCGTGGGCCACGACGTCGTGCAGGTCCCGGGCCAGGGCCAGCCGCTCCTGCTCCCGCAGCTGCTGGTGCGTGACCTCGAGCACCGCGAGCCGCCGGGCATTGAGACGGTACTGGGTGAGGAAGAAGCGCAGGGCCACACCGAACAGCGCGCACACGCCGAGGGGCAGGCCGAGCGCCCACACGAAGCGGGTGTCGTGGGAGACGGCGGAGACCACGACGATCCACGCCGCGGAAGTCGCGACGAAGAGGGCGACGGTGCGGCGAGGCACCATGGCAACGACGCCGACCATGACCACGCACGCCCCGAGCAGCATTGCGGCGTATTCATCGGGCACCACCGATGCCGCGTAGCCCACGACGATGACGACGGTGCTCGCCTTGGGCGACCAGGCGAGGAGGGCCACCGCGCCGTAGCTGAGGACGGAGGTCCCGGCCGTCAGAATCGCCGTGAGGGGTGTCAGCGTCTGCCAATCGACGGAACGCAGGTCGTCGAGCAGTGCGAGTGCCGCGAAGAGCAGGACGACGATTCGCAACCAGTTCGGCATGGAGCGAGTGAGCGCCGTCGGCTGGTCGTCGCGGGATGTGGGTGCCGGGATCAGTGGCCGCCCTTGCAGAGCAGCGGCAGGTACCCGCAGATCACGGAGGAAGGCCCGGTGCGCACGGAGGCACCGGTATCGGCGGCGGCGGGCGCCATGGCGCCGAAGGACAGGCCGCACACGAGGGCCGCGGTGACGGCGGTGCGCACCATACGGGTGCGGCGGGTGCGGGTGGCGGAGGCGTGCGGGAGTGTCGAGATCTGTTTCATGGTGCCAGCTTATGATCGCCTCATGGATTTGTGCAGACTCCTCCTCGTCGACGACCACCCGCTCATGAGGGATGCACTGGCCAACCTGTTCCGCGCCGAGCCGGGCTTCGAAGTGGTCGGCGAAGCGGGGGAGGGCGCCGAGGCCGTCGAGAAGTGCCTCGCGCTGCAGCCGGACGTGGTCCTGATGGACATCCGCATGCCGGGGATGGACGGGATCGAGGCCACGGAGCAGATCGTGCGGCAGTGCCCGAGCACCAAGGTGCTCGCCCTCACCACGTTCTCGACCCTGGAGTACGTGGTGCCCGCGCTGCGTGCCGGGGCCTCCGGCTACCTGGTGAAGGATGCGCGGCACAACGAGATTGTCTCGGCCGCGAGCCTGGTGCGGGAGGACGAGCTTGCGCTGTCTCCGTCCGTGGCGAGCTCGCTGGCGAACAACGTGCTGGGGGACGTGCCTGTGCCGTCCGTGCGGCGCAGGAGCCGGCGGGAGGCGGTCGCGCACGCCTCGGGGCTGTGGGCCACCGGCCCGCTTCCCGGTGCGCCGCAGCTCGCGCCGCGGGAGCTCGAGACCCTGGAGTCGATAGCGCGGGGGCTGAACAACGCCGAGATCGCCGAGCGGATGTCCGTCTCGCACGGCAGCGTGAAGGCCTACGTCTCCCGACTGTGCGAGAAGCTGGCCGTGCGGGACCGGGTCCAGGTGCTGATCGCGGGGATCGAGTGGGGCCTCGTGAAGCCCGCTCTCGACGACGACGACGCGGGCCGCCCCTGATTCCCAGGTTCTGCCCAGTTTCAAGGCCCAGGTCTGGCCGGATGGCCATAGCCCTTCGAACGCCGCGTGCGGCACAGTGGATGGTGGACGCCCTGACCCGGTGTCCACCGCTCCCGGGGGATGGGCGACTGTACGGCGCACCGAGCTCCCGGGGAGTGGACCGCTGGATTCGCGGCGGGGCCCTTGTACCCCACCCCCGGACGAGTTCCGCGAGGCCTGGATCACCTCGCGCGCAGCTCCGAGGGCTCCCGCCGCGTCAGCAGCCCGAGCGTGGGCGGATCTGGCCCCGGTGCCCTCCGACCAGGGGGTGCCGGGGCAACCCGCTCACTCGGAGCCGGTGCTCCCGGCCTCGTCCGGGACGAGCGCGTAGAACCACAGGATGTGCTCGCGCAGCAGCCGCGCCGCCAGTTCACCCTCCCGATCGAGCGTGGCCCGCAGGATCTCCCGGTGCTGGTGCTGCAGTCCCGCACGCACCCCGGGCCAGTCGGAGGTGGCCGCCACGGTCTCCTGCACGTAGCCGATGGTCGCCTCGCGCAGCGACGCCATGATCGTCTCCAGCACCACGTTGCCGCCCAGGGACGCCAGCTGGAAGTGGAACTGCGCGTCCAGGCAGTGGAACTCGGCGTCGGCCACGTCCGGGCGGTCCATGCGGTCCAGCAGCGCCGTCGCCTGCTCCAGGACGGCGGTGCGCTCCGGCACGTCCGAGCGCGCGGCGTCGAGACTCGACTGGGTCTCCAGCAGCACACGGGTGCTCACCACGTCCGCTACGGGCAGGGACCTGGTGGCGATGTGCATGCGCAGCGCCCACCCCAGTGCTGCCGAGGGGTCCGAGATGACCGTGGCACCGGAGTGCGGCCCGGACCCGGTGGCGGAGCGCACCAGCCCCATGGCCGCGAGGATCCGCACCGCTTCGCGGACCGAGGCACGGGAGATGCCGAAGTCCTCCGCGAGGGTGCGCTCGGCCGGCAGCTTGTCGCCCACCCGCAGCTCACCCGAGCGCAGCTGCCGTTCGAGCCAGTCCAGCACCACGGTGTAGGCGGGGGCGGTGCTCATGGTTCCTCCCAGGGGATTGCACGCGATGGCCCGCCACCGCGAGCAGCGGTGACGGGCCGGGACGCCTCACTGTACCGATGCGGCTCAGGCTGCTGGCAGCATCCAGGCGAGGACGTTGGACTGCAGGAACACCAGGCAGCACAGCACCAGGAGCATGCCGAGCGACCACGGCACGACCGCCCTGAAGATGCTGGACTCCTTGCCCTGCATGCCCACGGAGGTGGACGCGATGGCCAGCGACTGCGGGGAGATCATCTTGCCCACCACGCCACCGGACGTGTTGGCCGCCGTCATCAGGTGGGGATCCAGCCCGGAGCCCAGCGCCGCTGTCTTCTGCAGGTTGGCGAACAGGGCGTTGGCCGAGGTGTCCGATCCCGTGACCGCGGTACCCACCCAGCCCAGGACGGGTGAGAAGAAGGCGAAGGCCGCGCCGAGACCCGCTACGAACGTGCCGATGGCGATGGTCTGGCCCGAGAAGTTCATCACGTAGGCCAGGGCGAGCACGGCCATGATGGTCAGCGCGGAGAAGCGCATCTTCCAGAAGCAGCGCCCGATCTCCGCGATAGCGTTGCCCACGGAGAGGCGGAACATGCCGTTGTGGTTGAACAGGCAGTACACGATGGTGACCAGCAGCCCCGTGATCAGCAACAGGGTTCCGGGGCTGGAGAGCCACTGGAAGTTGTAGACGGTCCCCGTGATGGCCTCACCCTTGGCGTTGAGCAGGTGGCCGTGCAGACCGGGCCAGGGGATCTTCACGTCCGTGGTGGCCAGGGCCTTGGGGACGTTGACGCCGGCGGTCCACAGCTTGGCGATGCCGAAGATCACGACCACCAGGACGTAGGGGAGCACGGCCATCCAGATGCGGCCCGGGGTGAGCACCGCGGCGCTCTCGGGCTTCTCCACGCCCAGGTCCGCGCGCACAGCCTCGGCACCCTTGGGGCGCCAGAACCGCATGAGGACCACGGCCGCCGCGAGGCCTACAAGGGACGCCACGACGTCCGTGAGCTCGTAGGAGAAGTGCGTGGCGCACCACCACTGCGCGATCGCGAAGCTGCCGCCCACCACGAGCGCGGCGGGCCAGGCCTGCTTGAGGCCGCGGGCGCCGTCGACGATGAGCAGCAGGAAGAAGGGGACCACGAACGCGAACAGAGGCGCCTGGTGGCCCACGACGGCACCGATGTGCGCGGGGTCCAGATCCGTGAGCGCGCCCGCGGTGGTGATGGGGATGGCGATGGCGCCGAAGGCCACCGGGGCGGTGTTGGCGATCAGCACCAGGGTGGCGGCCTTGAGGGGCTTCAGGCCCAAGGCCAGGATCATGGTCGCGGTGATGGCCACGGGCGCGCCGAAGCCGGCCAGTGCCTCCAGCAGGCCGCCGAAGCAGAACGCGATCAGCATGGCCTGGATCCTCAGGTCACCGCCGCCGATGGTGTCGAAGATGGTGCGGAGGTCCTCGAAGCGCCCCGAGAGCACGGTCACCTGGTAGAACCACAGGGCCATGACCACGATCCACACGATCGGGAAGAGGCCGTAGACGGCACCCTGCGTGGCGGTGAGCAGGGCGAGCTGGGTGGGCATGCCGAAGCCCAGGATCGCCACGGCCAGGGCGACCACCAGGGAGGTCAGCCCGGCCACGTACGCGCTGGCGCGGAAGGCCAGCAGCATCACGAAGAAGGTCAGCAGGGGGAGGCAGCCCACCAGGGCGGAGAGGCCGATGCTGCCTCCCACGGCATCGGTCACGGCGGTGAAGGTGGTCACAGGATCTCCAAGGGGTGAGGGGTGGATCGGAACCGCAGTTCTCGGGGTGGGGCGGTTCTGGCCGGGGCGGTGTGCACCGTGTCCGGAACCGGTCGTAGGATAAATGGTCAGGCCACAGTGGTCCGACCACACAGCGTACATGATCCAGGTCACACGATTAAGGCGTGGCGCCCGGTGATTCGTGAGATGACGAGCGCGTCCGGCGGATGTCCGCGGCCGCGTGCGCGCATTGTTGTGATCCGGTTCACGGGCGTAGCCTGGCCTGGACGCAGAGATGGACCGAGGCAGACGATGACCAGAGCAGACGGTTGGGAGACCACAACATGAGAATCGCGCTCTTCGCCACGTGCATTGTGGATGCCATGTATCCCAAGGTGGCACTGGCCACCGTGCGGATCCTGGAGCGGCTGGGACACGAGGTGGTGTTTCCCCAGGGGCAGGGCTGCTGCTCCCAGATGCACATCAACAGCGGGTACTTCGAGGACGCCGTTCCCGTGATCCGCAACCATGTCCGGGCCTTCACCAGCACGGACTACGACGTCGCCGTGGCGCCCTCCGGCTCGTGCGTCGCCTCCCTGGGCCACCAGCAGCCGCTGGTCGCGCGGCAGTGCGGGGACGCCGCGCTCGCCGAGGACGCGGCCATGGTTGCGGAGAACACCTACGAGCTCTCGGAGCTGCTCGTGGACGTGCTCGGCGTGACCGACTCGGCCGCCCAGCTGGGCTCCTGGTTCCCCCACCCCGTCACCTACCACCCGTCCTGCCACGGCATGCGCCTGCTCGGGCTCGGGGACCGCCAGAAGGACCTCGTGCGCTCCGTGGAGGAGATCGAGTTCCACGAGTTGCCGGACGCCGAGGAGTGCTGCGGTTTCGGCGGCACCTTCTCCTTCAAGAACCCGGACGTCTCCGGCGCCATGGCGGATGCCAAGCTGCGCAACATCGTGGACTCCGGTGCCTCCCTGTGCACCGGCGGGGACGCCTCCTGTCTCATGCACCTGGGCGGAGCCGCCTCCAAGCGGAAGCTGGACGTGCAGACGGTCCACTTCGCGGAGATCCTCGCGTCCACCCGCGCCAACCCGTTGATCGTGGACGGGCCCGTGGAACTGTCCATCCCCCAGCCCGGCCGCCGGTCGGCAGCCCCGGTAGGAGCCACCCGATGAGTATCACGTCCCTGGGCATGCCCGCCGTGCGCCCCGTCCACGGCCAGGGCAACCTTCACGCTCAGGTGGCCTTCCCACAGGCCGCCAAGAAAGAGCTGCAGAACGAGCAGATGCGCGCCAACATCCGGCACGCCACCCACTCCATCCGCGCCAAGCGCGCGAGCGTGGTGGGCGAGGTCCCCGACTGGCAGGCGCTACGCGACACAGGGTCCGCGACCAAGGAAATGGTCATGGCGCACCTTCCCGAGCTGCTCGAGGAGTTCGAGCGCAACTTCACCGCGCAGGGCGGCGTCGTCCACTGGGCGCGGGATGCGGACGAGGCCAACGCCATCGTGACGAGCCTGATCCAGGAGCAGGAGGTCACGGACGTCATCAAGGTCAAGTCCATGGCCACCCAGGAGATCGGGCTGGACGAGCACCTGCAGGAGCACGGCATCTCCGCCACGGAGACGGACCTCGCCGAGCTGATCGTGCAGCTGGGCAAGGACAAGCCCTCTCACATCCTGGTCCCCGCCATCCACAAGAACCGCGAGGAGATCCGCGAGATCTTCCGCAACGAGATGACCGAGACCACGGACGAGCTCACGAGCGAGCCGCGCGTGCTGGCCGAGGCGGCCCGAAAGCACCTGCGCGAGAAGTTCCTGACCTCCAAGGTCGCGATCTCCGGAGCGAACTTCGGCATCGCGGACACGGGAACGCTGTCCGTGGTGGAGTCCGAGGGCAACGGCCGCATGTGCCTCACCCTGCCCGAGACGCTGATCACGGTGATGGGTATCGAGAAGCTGCTGCCCAGCTACGAGGACCTCGAGGTCTTCTTCCAGCTGCTTCCGCGCTCCTCCACCGGTGAGCGCATGAATCCGTACACCTCCCTGTGGACCGGTGTCACACCCGGCGACGGGCCCCAGAACGTGCACGTGGTGCTGCTGGACAACGGCCGCTCGGCGGTGCTCTCGGATCCCGAGGGACGCTCCGCGCTGCACTGCATCCGCTGCTCGGCGTGCCTGAACGTGTGCCCGGTGTACGAGCAGGTCGGCGGCCACGCCTACGGCTCCACCTACCCGGGGCCCATCGGCGCGATCCTCTCCCCGCAGCTCACCGGCATCACCTCCGAGGAGAACGCCTCCCTGCCCTATGCCTCCTCCTTGTGCGGGGCCTGCTACCAGGTGTGTCCCGTGAAGATCAACATCCCCGAGATTCTCGTGCACCTGCGGGACGAGGACGTCCGCACGCAGCACGGGGAGCGCACGGACGTGGCCGCCCCAGCGCCCACCTCGACGGATCCCGCGATCACCGCGGGGGACGAGTGGCGCGAGGAGAAGTCCCTCACCGCGGACGAGGGCAACGGCGGACAGGACGGCGCGCCCGAAGAAGGGACGCTCAAGGACCTCTCCACGAAAGCGCGGCGCGTCGGCCGCCGGATGCGCGATGCCGTTCCCACGCGCGGGCTTCCCACGCAGATGGACGCGATGATGAAGGGTGCGTCCTTCGTGATGTCCTCGGGTCAGCGCATGTCCCTGGCCGAACGCGCCCTGCCTCTGGGCCGCGTGGTAGCGGGACGGGACCACGCGATCGGCTGGCTCCCCGGCATGGTGGGTGGCTGGACCCAGCAGCGTGACGTCCCCGAGCCGCCCAAGGAGTCCTTCCGCAACTGGTGGAAGAAGCACGAGGACGAGACGGCCCAGCGTCTGGATCGGGACGGCGCGACGCTTGACGCCCGGGCGGAGGTGCCCGGGTCGGATCGCTCCGCGCCCGCGGATGGCAGTGCAGCCGGCCAGGGCGTTGCGTCCAGCCGGGGCAGTGCCGCCGGTAAGAGCAGTGCCGCTGGTGGTGGGTCCGCCGGTGGGGAGTCCTCCGGGGTTTCCGGAGCGAGAGCGGACGACGTCGCCGGGGGAGTCTCGGAGGCGAACGCCGACCCCACCGAGCACAACGACCGGAACGCCGGGCGACGCACGGAAGAGAACGGGGAGCAGGCATGAGCACGGACGCCAAGACCGAGATCCTGGAGCGGCTCGCGGGCGCGCTCTCGGACCATCCGCAGGCACCCGAAATCCCTCGGGCCTACCGGCGGCACTCCGAGCTGAGCCGCGAGGAGATCGTGGACATGCTCGAGGACCGGCTCCTGGACTACAAGGCGAACGTGTTCCGAGAGACGGCGGAGACCGTCGCGGAGCGCATTGCCAGCCAGCTCGGGGCGTCCGCGCGGTACGTGATCCCCGAGGGCTTCGACACCGCCCTACTGCCCGAGGACACCGCCGCACGACGCGTGATCGTGGACCCGAACGACTCCCGGGGGGCCTCCGCGCTGTCCGTGCGAGAGCTCAACCGGGTGGACGCCGTGGTGACTTCCTCGACCGTCTCGTGCGCCCAGACGGGGACCATCTTCCTGTCGGGACGTCCGGACGAGGGGCGCCGGGCCATCACGCTCGTACCCGACCACCACATCTGCATCGTGCCGCTGGAGACCGTGGTGGAGCTGATCCCCGAGGCGATCTCGCGGGTGGAGCCCACCGTGCCGACCACCATGATCTCGGGCCCCTCAGCGACGTCGGACATCGAGCTCGAACGAGTGGAGGGGGTGCACGGTCCCCGCACCCTGGACGTGATCCTGCTGGGCTGAGCCCTGAGGCGATGAACCCCAGCCGCTCCATCCCCGACCCATGGGGGCACCTGAGCCGGCTCGCGCTGTAAAAGTGCAGCTTTCGACGCATTCCTGCTGGAGGAGGTCGAAAGCTGCGCTTTTTCTGTGTGTGGCGGGCGGCCGGTCAGTACCTGGGAAGGGACGGGTCCACGGCGTCGATCCAGGCCAGGATGCCGCCGTCCAGGTGCTTGACGCTGTCCTCGCGCACTGCGTAGCCCGATCGCAGGGCGGCCAGCGCCCGGGCGGAGCGGACCCCGGCCTTGCAGTGCAGGATGACGTCCCCCTCTGTTCCGGCAGGCAGCGCACGAACGCCTTCCGAGAGCAGCCGGTCCAGCGGAGCGGAGACCGCCCCCGGAATGGAGACGAGCTCCCGTTCCCAGTCCTCGCGGACATCCACCAGCGTGAACGTGGCCTCCCCGCGGTCCCGGGCGGCCAGCAGCGCGGCCAGCTCGGCGGCGTCGACGGTCTCGACGGCGCTCGGGGCCGGCGGCGCGGATGGGTCCAGCGGAGCACGGCTCTGGCCTGAACCCCCGGGGCCCTGGAGCGTTTCGGGGCCGGACGGGCCGGTCACCCTCTGGCCGGGCGCGGACTGGCCAGATGCGGAGAGCGCCGCGGCGTCGTCGGGCCGGGCCAGCCCGCACGCGACCATGACCTCGGAGAGGTCGGTGACCGGCTGCCGCTCGGGGTCCGGCAGCACGGTGAGGGTGCGCCAGGTCTGGGCGAGGGCGTCGTGGACGAGCACCCGCCCCACGAGCGGATCGCCCATGCCGGTCAGCAGCTTGAGGGCCTCGGTGGCCATGACCGACCCGATGGTCGCGGGCAGCACGCCCAGCACACCGCCCTCAGCGCACGAGGGGACAGAGCCCGCAGGAGGAGCCCCCGGGTAGAGGTCGCGGTAGACGGGGCCGCGCCCCGCCCAGAAGACGGAGACCTGGCCGTCGAAGCGCAGGATGGAGCCCCACACCACGGGGATGCCGGTGAGCTCTGCGGCGTCGGCCACGAGGTAGCGCGTGGGGAAGTTGTCAGCGCCGTCCAGCACGAGGTCGTACTGCCCGAGGATTTCCAGGGCGTTCTCCGTGGTGAGCCTGGTGTCGTGGGTGCGCACGGTCACCAGCGGGTTGAGACGCGCGATCGCATCCGCCGCGGAGTCCACCTTGGGCCGCCCCAGGTCGCCGACCGTGTGGATGACCTGGCGCTGCAGGTTGGACACCGAGACGACGTCGTCGTCAACGACCCCCAGCGTTCCGACGCCCGCCGCGGCGAGGTACTGCAGCGCCGGCGCGCCCAGCCCGCCAGCGCCTACCACGAGCACACGGGCGTTCTTGAGCCGCCGCTGGCCCTCTGGCCCGAACCGCTCGAGGGTGAGGTGGCGAGAGTAGCGTTCCAATTCCTCCCGCGTGAGGCGTTCCGCGGGCGCCACGAGGGGCTCGAAGCGGGACTCGACGCTCATCGGGTGGTGCCTCCGCCGGGTGCGGGGTCGTCGAGGACGTCCCGGGGTGCTGGGTCGGACGACGTCACCCGCTCGCCACTGGGTACCGGATCACCCGCCGCCTTCGCTGCGGAACGGGCGGGCCAGTCCCCGCGGGGAGCGTCGTCGTCCGCGGGGTCGATCCGCCCGGCCATGGGTGAGGACGCGAGCGCGTGGGTGCGCCGGGCGATCCGCCCCGCGCCCCGGGCCAGCCGCCCCGCCTGCACGGCGTGCTTCATGGCCTGCGCCATGGCCACCGGGTCCTGGGCGCGCGTCACCGCGGAGGCGAGCAGCAGGGCGTCGCAGCCCAGCTCCATGGCCAGCGCGGCCTCCGAGGCCGTGCCGATCCCGGCGTCCAGCACCACGGGCACCGACGCGCGGGACGCGATGAGCTCGATGTTGTGCGGGTTCAGGATGCCCAGACCCGTGCCGATGGGCGCGCCCAGCGGCATGACGGCCGATGCCCCGGCGTCCTCGAGGCGCAGGGCGAGAACGGGGTCGTCCGAGGTGTAGGCGAAGACGGTGAAGCCCCGGCGCACGAGTTTCTCCGTGGCATCCAGCAGCTCCACGCCGTCCGGCAGCAGGGTGTCCTCGTCCGCGATGACCTCGAGCTTGACCCAGTCCGTCTCGAGTGCCTCTCGCCCCAGCTCAGCGGTCAGCAGCGCGTCCCGTGCGGTGTAGCAGCCGGCGGTGTTGGGCAGCACGCGGATGTCGTTGCGCCGCAGGATGCCGTACAGGCTGCCCTGCGGCCTTCCGCTGTACGCCACTGCATCGCCCGACGACGCCGCGCGGCCGGGTGCGAAGCGGCGAAGCGCCACCGTGGTCAGCTCGGTCCCCGAGGCGGTCAGCGCCCGTTCGAGCATGGCGAGGTCGGTGAGCCCGCCCGTTCCCATGATGAGCCGGGAGGACAGCTCCACCCCGGCCACAGTGAAGGGCGTGGTCCGTGTGTTCTGTGCGCTCATGCTCAGCCTCCCTGCACTGCGGTGACGATCTCCACGCTCCGACCCGGGGCCACGGGCGTCGAGGCCCACAGGGAACGGGGGACCACGGTGTCGTCCACCGCCACGGCGATCCCCAGGGGGTGACCGTCCGCAGCGGTGCCGGCCGGGGTGATCTCACGGCCGGTGAGCCGGGCGACGGCATCCGTGAGCGTGAACCCCTCGTGGACTGCCACGGGGGAGCCGTTCATGGTCGCGGTGCCCCGCGCTGCGGAGGGTGCGGTTGGCGTCGTCACCGCCGAGGGCGAGGGGTGCGAGGGGTCGGTGGTCATGCGAGTCCTCCCGAGATGTGGGGGTGGTCGAGCGAAACGGTGTCTGTGTCGGCCTGCGAGTGCCGGGCGGGATCCGTCGAGGCGAGGAACTCGCCGTCCGCGCCGTGCTCCACGCCCGGATCGAGCACACCGGTGACGAGTTCCGCCGCGAGTCGGGACGCGACCGGGGTCAGCAGGATGCCGTGACGGAAGTGGCCCGTGCTGACGACCAGTCCGTGCACGGAGGTGCGGCCGAGGTAGGGGAGGTCGTCCGGGGTGCCGGGCCGGGCGCGGGCCATCATCTCGAGGACGTCGCAGTCATCGATCGCGGGCACCACCGTGCGGGCGTCGCGCAGCAGCTGGTGGACGCCGCCGGCCAGCACGGACTCCCGCCCGTCCTCGCGGCTGGTGGCGCCGAGCACCAGGGTGTGGTCCGCGCGGGGGACCACGTAGACGGGCCGTCCGAGCACCTGGGCCCGCACCGTGCGGGAGAGCAGGTGCTCCTCCCCGGAGGCGAGCACGGACTCGGGCACGCGCAGCCGCAGGATGTCCCCGAAGACCGGGCGCAGGCGCAGGTCGAGGTCCTGCGGCAGACCGCCCACGGTGCTGGCCGTGAGACCGGTGGCGAGCACCACGGCGTCCGCGGTGATCTGCTCGCCGCTGTCCAGGCGCACGCCCGTGACCTGGCGGATCCTTCCCGAGGTTGTCAGCAGGGAGTCCACCTTGCTGGTGAACCACCGCGCGGGCCCGGCATCCGTGGCGCCCTCGGCGGTCTCGAGGTGCGCGGAGTTCAGCGCCTCCACCATGGAGGAGGCGAGCAGCCGGGGGTCCACCTGACGGTCGGAGACGATGCGGACCGCTCCGGCCAGGCGCGGCGCGAGCGCGGGTTCCAGGGACCGGGCCTCCCGCACCGGGATCTCCTGGACGTCCATGCCGGAGGCGATCTGGTGCGAGGCGAGGTCCGAGAGGGAGCGAGCATCCGCGGCGTCCGCGGCGACCACCAGGGTCTCCTCCGTGCGGTAGCCCGTGGGCAGCCCGGTGGCGGCGGTGACCCGCTCCACAAACCGGGGGTACTCGGCGGCCGAGGCGCGCATGAGGGGGTAGAGCGGTTCCTGGCCGTACTGGGTCTCCGCGACCGGGGCGAGCATCCCCGCGGCGGCGCGCGTGGCTCCCCACGCGGGGCGCGGGTCCACCACGGTGACGGCGGTGCCGCGGCGTCGCAGCTCGAAGGCAGTGGCGAGACCGATCAGACCGGCCCCGGCGACGACGACGTGCTCGGGCACGTTCTCGGACATTCTTCCTCCCTCCGGCGGCATGACCCGCATCAGGTGACCGGTCGGCGACTCACGCCCTCTCAGCCCGCTGCGGTGGTGTCGTGCGACGTGTGCGGGCTCCCGTGGAACTCGTGGGGCGGCAGCGGTGCCGACCACGATCAGTGTGCCCAGTCTAGCTGTGCCCACCGTCGGCGTCTCCGGGGGACCGGCGGTGAGGAGAGTGCTTGCCGTGCGCACCGGCAGCGGGCTCGTGCCACGATGGCGTCATGGGACACACGAACGAGCCGGGCACGCGACGTCGTGCCGCACTGCAGAACGCGCGCCTCTACGTGTGCGTTACCGCCCGCCGCGATCGCGGTGACCTGCGGGAGTTCCTGCACGCCGCCTACGAGGGCGGAGTGGACGTCATCCAGCTGCGGGACAAGAGCCTGGAGGCGGCCGCGGAGATGGAGGCCATCGAGGTCCTCGCGGAGGTTGCCCGCGAGCACGGCAAGCTCTTCGCCGTCAACGACCGCGCGGACGTGGCGCTGCTGACCGGCGCGGACGTCTTCCACGTGGGACAGGGGGATCTGAGCACCGAACAGGCGCGCAAGGTTCTCGGCCCGGACGTGGTGCTGGGGCGCTCGTGCCACTCCACCGGACAGGTGGACGCCGCGCTCACAGACCCCGGCCTCGACTACTTCTGCACCGGCCCGGTCTGGGAGACCCCCACCAAGCCCGGTCGCGCCGCCGTGGGCCTGGAGCTGCCGCGCTACGCCGCCGATAACGCCGGGGCCACGCCGTTCTTCGCGATCGGGGGGATCGACGCCGCCCGGGTGCCCGAGGTGCTCGGCACGGGTGCGTCGCGGATCGTGGTGGTGCGGGCCGTCACCGAGGCCGACGACGTCGCCGCAGCCGCCCGCGCGCTGCGCACCGCCCTGCCGGCGTGACCTCGGGGGACCCTGACGGAACGCGCCGACCTCTCACGCGGCGCCCACCGCCCCGTGACTGCACCGGGGGCAGGGGGCGGTCAGGCCCGCCCGGGGGACCCGCACTGTCCGGGATGGGCCTCGCACCACGGGGTGACGCCGGGAAACATGTACCGGTGCGCGGCGACCCAGCGGTAGGCCGCCTCCAGCGTCCACCCGACCAGCGGCAGCCGGTAGACCCGTTCGACGAGCCGTGTTCCGAGCGCCGTGTCGAGGACGACGGCCACCGCGTGGGCGCCGCCGGTGGTCTCGTCCCGTACCGCCCAGACCGCGCTGTGCACCTGCTCCCGGGTGAGCCCGAAGCGCTCCAGGATGTCCGGGCACTGGGACGCGTGCAGCTCTATCCTCCCGTGCCGGTCGATGACCCGTACCCACCCGACGGCTCGCGTGCAGAACCCGCAGTTGCCGTCGAAGACCACGTGCAGTTGCGCGCTCACAGCAGCACGCTCCCGCTGACGCACACGGTGCACGTTCCGCCCACGAGGACGTCCTCACCCCGGGACGAGATCTGGACGAGACCCCGCCGCCCGAGACAGGTGCCCTGCCGCGCCACGTACTCGCGGGGTGCGCGGTCCGTGCGGATGAGCCACTGGGCCAGGCTCGCGTTGAGGCTTCCCGTCACCGGGTCCTCGTAGCCGCGGGTGCCGGGGACGAAGGCGCGCACCTCGAAACGGTGCGCGGAACCTTCTGGGGCGGGCCCCACCACCCCCACCTTGTGCTCGCCGAGGGCGGCGTAATCGGGGTCGAGGGCCAGCACCTCCTCCGCGGATCCGAGCACCACGGCCGCCCAGGCGGGGCCGTTGTCCACCCACTGGTGCGCCACCACGTCCCGGGCAGTGATGCCGAGGCCCTCGACCATTGACCGCAGGACGCGATCCTCCAGGTCCCCGGAGCGGACGGTGGGCGGGGCCTCGAAGGACAGGGCGGCGGCGTCCTTCCCGGAGGCAGAGGCGTGGATGCGCACGAGACCCGCGGCGCACTCCTGGACCAGCGTGCCCGCGAACCGCGGGGTGTTCCCGGCCTGCAGCCACGCGCGCGCGGAGCCGAGCGTGGGGTGGCCAGCGAAGGGGAGTTCGCCGTGGGGTGTCCAGATGCGCAGGCGGTGGTCCGCGTCCGTCGTGGTGGCTGGCAGGACGAACGTGGTCTCGGACAGGTTGGTCCAGCGCGCGAAGCGGGCCATCTGCTCGTCCGTGAGGTCGGAGCCGTCCAGGACCACTGCCACGGGGTTGCCCAGGTAGGGGTCGGCGGAGAACACGTCCACCTGTGCGAACGGGCGGGAACGGGGCAACGAGGTCATGCTCCGATTTCACCACATCGGTTTGGACCGTTGCGCCACACACCTGGGGTGGAGCGGGGCATCCGCCGAGTTCCGCGCCGTGCGGAGAGAACCTGGCGGGCGGTGGGTGGGATCGACGGGGCGAAAGGCTGCCGGGGACGACACGGGCTTGAAGGACAGGCCGGCATGAAAAAATCCCCTTGCTCCTGCGGACAGGTGCAAGGGGATTCTGGTCGGGATGACAGGATTTGAACCTGCGACCTCGTCGTCCCGAACGACGCGCGCTACCAAGCTGCGCCACATCCCGCTGTCCCACGGAGGAACTCCGCGAACAACTGCTCCAGCATAGCGTCAGGATTCGGGGAATGCGAAATCCCGGGTGGGTCGTCCCGGTACGCTCACAGCCATGGAGCACTCGGAGGAAGAGGCGGTCATGCCGCGCACGTGGCGTCGGGTGGGCGCGGCCATGTTCACCGTGGCGTTCGGCGCGAACCTCTTCGCGCCCATGCTGGAAGTCTACCGGGAGCAGGACGGCCTCTCGGAGTCGTTCGTGACGGGGATGCTCGGGATCTACGCCGCGGGTCTGGTGCCCGCGCTGCTGGTCTTCGGACCTGTGTCGGACCACCGGGGGCGGCGGGCCGTGATGCGCCCGGCACTCGCGGTGGTCTTCGCGGCGTCGCTGATCCTGGCCGCGGCCTCCCAGACCTCCGAGTGGCTGCTCTACCTGGGCCGCTGGATCATGGGCTTCGGGGTGGGTATGGCCATGTCCTCGGGATCGGCGTGGGTCAAGCAGCTGAGCACGGACCAGCCCGGTGCGGGACCCCGCCGTGCGACCGTGGTGCTCTCTGCCGGCTTCGGCGCGGTTCCGCTCGCTGCCGGTCTGCTGGCGCAGTTCCTCCCCGCCCCGCAGGTCACCCCGTTCATGGTGCACCTTGTCCTGGTGCTCGTGGGCGCCGCCATGGTCTGGTGCGTCCCGGAGACCCAGCCGGCGATCCAGGGACCCCGTCCGCGGCAGCCGCTCGTGCCGCCGATCGCCCTCACGGGCCGCTTCTTCTGGGTGGTAGCAGCTTGGGCGCCGTGGGTCTTCGGCACGGCCACCGTGGCTTTCGCGAGCATCCCCCTCTATACGCTGTCGAGCGTGCGCTTTCCCATCGCCTACCTGGGTCTCGTGGCCTCGGTGGTGATGCTCACGGGAGTTCTGGTGCAGCCGCTGGCCGCCGGGCTGGGGGAGGACGGCTGGCTCCCGCTCTCGGTCACCGGGCTGGGGGCGGCGAGCGCGGGCCTGCTCCTGGGTGCGCTCACGGTCACGTGGCACCTGAGCTGGCTCGCGATCCCCACGGCCGTGCTGCTCGGCGTCAGCTACGGGTTCATGATGGTCGCGGGCCTGCGCGAGGTGGAGCTGCTGGCCCGCCCGCACGAGCTCGGTGCCCTGATCGGCGTGTTCTACACCCTCACGTACGTGGGCTTCGCGGTGCCGTTCGTGCTCTCGTTCCTGGCCCCTGCGGTGGCGCGCGTAGCCGGGGTGGGGGAGACCACGGGGTTCGTGTGGTGCCTGCTCGCGGGCGTGGTGGTGTGCGCGGCCTCCGCGGTCCCGGTGGCGCGGGCGGCCTCCCGCGTGGTGCCGGATCCGGGGACGACGGCGCAGCGCCGCCTCACAGGGCCCGGGCCCCGAGGCGTCGCCTCCCGGGCCCGGGCACTGGAGCGCCGTCCCGGACGTCGGGGCCCTGGACTGCCCGACCAGGAACCCCTGCCCGGAGATCCGCTGCCCGCGTGCACCCCGTGGGACCGCCCCGCACACGGGGCGGACACCCTCAGCGCGTGACCCGCTCCAGGACCTGCAGCACGTGCTCGTAGGGGCGGCCGGTGGCATCCGTGAGGGCCTGCTCGCACGTCCGGTTCAATGATGCATACGCATCAAAGTCACCGGATCGCACCTCCGCCGCCTCCGGGGCCGTGGCCGCGGCCGTCAGCTCGGGGTGCAGCATGCCGCGGTCTCCGGCGTAGCCGCAGCAGCCCCACGCGACCGGAACGGTTACGTCCTGCGCGCAGGCGTGGGCCACGCGCAGCAGGTCATCTGCGATCCCGAGGTGCACGGACGAGCACGTGGGGTGCACAGCCAGGGTCTCCAGCCGGGAGTGCTCGGGCAGCAGGGGCAGCACGTGCTCGGCGGCGAACGTCACCGCGTCCACGAACGTGAGTGCGCCGTAGCGGGGGTGGTCCTTGGCCAGCTCCCGCATGGTCTCCAGGCCCTCGGTGCACGAGGACGCGTCGCAGACCACTGGTAGGCGGCCCCCGTCGGAGGCGTCCCACACCAACCCGAGCGTCCGCTCGCTCATGGTGGCGTAGCCGGTGGGCAGACCCTTGGACTTCCACGGGGTTCCGCAGCACGCGGAGTCGATGCCCTCCGGGATGCGCACCGCGACCCCCGCGCGCTCGCACACCCGCAGGAACGCCTCGGACGTGCTCGGTCCCTCGCTGCCGACCGTGCCGAACATCGCGTTGATGCACGCGGGGAAGAACACGGCGCGGACCGTTGCCGACCCGGCGTCCGGAACGGTGGACTCGGCAGGTGCCGCCCACCCGGCGTCGTGCCCACCGTCGCGCTCGGCAGGGAGCTGCCCGGGCGACGTCGTCAACCGGGACCGCGCGGACCCGCCGGACGGGAGCGTGGGGCTGTAGCGCGGCACGGTGTCCGCCCCGAGCGCTGCGCGGGCCGCACGGGTCGCGGAGACGGGCAGCACCGGGGGCATCCGGGAGGCGAGCGTGAGTGCGAAGGAGGCCCCCGCGGACGTGGTCGCCCAGGACCTCGCGGCGGCACCCCAGGCGAGGTCCGCGACCTTCGAGTGGTTCTCCGCGCGCAGCCGACGCACCAGGTCACCGGTGTTGATGTTCACGGGACACGCCGTGACGCACATGCCGTCCACGGCGCACGTCTGCAGCCCCGCGTAGTCGTAGTCCCGCCGCAGCCGGTCCGCGAGACCGCTCTCCCCACGCGCCTCGGCCTGCGCAATCTCGCGGCGGCCCACGATGCGCTGCCGCGGCGTCAGCGTGAGGTCCTGGGAGGGGCACACCGGCTCGCAGTACCCGCACTCCACGCACCGGTCCACCTCGGACTCCACAGGCGGCGCGGTCTTCAGGTCCCGCAGGTACGCGCGCGGGTCCTCGGTGAGGATCACCCCGGGGTTGAAGCGGTTCTGCGGGTCGATCAGCGCCTTCAGCTCGCACATGACCTCGTAGAGCTCGTCCCCGTACTGCCGCCGCACGAACGGCGCCATGATGCGCCCCGTGCCGTGCTCGGCCTTCAGCGAGCCCCCGCGCTCGAGCACGAGGTCCACCATCTCCTCGGTGAAGCGCTCGTAGCGCCGCAGCTGCGCGGGGTCGTCGAACTGCTCGTTGAGCATGAAGTGGACGTTGCCGTCCTTGGCGTGGCCGAAGATCACGGAGTCCCGGTAGTCGTGCGCGTCGAAGAGCCCGGTGAGCTCCTCGCACGTGCTGCCGAGCTGGTCCACGGGTACCACCACGTCTTCCAGCAGCGCGTTCGTGCCCGTTGGCCGGTTGCCCGCCACGGTCGTGTAGAGCCCCTTGCGCACGGTCCACAGGCTCTTGCGCTCGCGGGGGTCGGTGGTCAGGGACACGGGCCCGGTCAGGTCCAGGGCGTCGAACGTCGACGATGCCGCCGCGGCCAGCTCCCGCACGCCCTCCTGCGTGTCGTGCTGGTACTCCACGAGCAGCGCGGCCTGCTGGTCCACGGGGATGTCCATGATCGCGGACGGGGCGAGGCCCGTGCGCTGGGAGACCGCCAGGGAGGTGGCGTCGAGCAGCTCGAGCGTGGCGCAGTGCGAGCCCACGAGGTCCGGGACCGCGCTGGTGGCGGCCACCACGGTGGGGAACACGAGCAGGCCGGTGGCCACGTGCGGGTGGACCGGGATGGTGCGCAGGGTCGCGCTCGCCACGAACCCCAGTGTGCCCTCCGAGCCGATCATCAGGTGCTCCAGGATCCGCACCGGGTCCCGGTGGTCCAGGAACGAGTTCAGCCCGTAGCCCATGGTGTTCTTCATGGCGAAGAGCCGCTCGACGGTCCGCACCGACTCCGGGTTGCCCGTGACCCGATCGCGCAGCCGGAGCAGGCCCTCGAAGAGCTCGGGCTCGCGTGTCCGCAGCTGTTCGGCGGCATCGGGGGCGGCGGTGTCCAGCACGGTGCCCGAGGGGAGCACGAGCACCATCGACTCCAGGGTGCGGTACGTGTTGGACTCCGTGCCGCATGCCATCCCGGAGGAGTTGTTCGCCACCACGCCGCCAAGCGTGCACGCGGTCTCGCTGGCCGGGTCCGGGCCCAGCAGCCGACCGTGCGGGGCGAGCCGCGCGTTGACCTGGCGTACGGTGACGCCGGGCTGTACCCGCACGCGGGCGCCGTCGTCGAGGACCTCCACCGCCTTGAAGTGGCGCCGCACGTCCACGAGCAGCTGGTCCGTCACCGCCTGCCCGGACAGGGACGTGCCGCCCGAGCGCAGGGTCAGCCCCGCGCCGGTCTCGGCGGCCGCGGCGAAGATGCTCCCCACCTCGGTCTCGTCCCGCGGGCGCAGCACGGCGTGGGGCTGCATCAGGTAGTGCGAGGCGTCGTGCGCCACCGCCCGCCGTTCGAGCTCCCCCGCGACCACGACCCCGCTCCCGCACTGCCGCTCGATCCGCTGCACCGCGCGCTCCAGGGGCGACGCCGCCGCGGTTGCCGTGCTGGGCGCGCCGGTCCCGGACGCGACCCCGGACCGGCCCCCGGCGGACGCCCAGGACCCGGCGACGTCGCCGTTCCCGGCGGGGGTGCCCCGGGCTGCGTCGTCCCCGGTGCCCGTACGGCGCCCGTCGCGGGAGCGGGAGCGGGGGAAGGGGAGGGTGAACGGTGCCATGGTGAACTTCGCTGGGTGAGACGGTCGGTGGACGGAAGCGGTCGGGCGGTCAGTCCGTGAGCGTGACCAGCACGGCCTGGGGCGGGCAGAACAGGCGGACCGGTGCGAAGCGGGACTCGCCCAGTCCCTGGGAGATGTTCACGGTCACCCCGCGGTGCTCGATCAGTCCCTTGCAGATCGCGGGGTCGAGGTCGCAGTTGCTCACCAGGGCGCGGCCGCCGGGCAGGCACACCTGCCCGCCGTGGGTGTGGCCCGCGAAGACGATGTCTGCCCCGTCCGCCGCGAAGCGGTCCAGGGTTCGCAGGTACGGAGCGTGGGCCACCCCGATGCGCACGTCCGCGGGAGTGTCGTGGCCCTGCGGGAAGCCCGGGTGGCGGTCGTAGTGCAGGTGGGGATCGTCCACGCCGGAGAAGTCGATCACGGTCCCGGCCACCTCCAAGCGCAGCGCGCGGTTGATCAGACCGGTCCATCCGTGCCCGTCGAAGGCTCGGTGCATCTGGGCGGTGGGCAGCAGCTGCGGTGCCTCGTCCTGCCCGGCGCGGTCCGCCGCGGAGGTGCGCCACAGGTACCGCGTGGGGTTCTTGGGCTGCGGCGCGAAGTAGCAGTTGGACCCCGGCACGTAGACCCCGGGGAACGCGAAGAGCGGGTCGAGGATCTCCAGCAGGAACGGCAGCGCCTGCAGGTGGGACAGGTTGTCCCCCGTGTCGATCACCAGGTCCGGTCGCAGGGCAGCGAGCGAGTGCATGAATCGCAGCTTCGCCGCCTGGCCCGGCACCGTGTGCAGATCCGAGATGTGCAGGATGCGCAGGGGCCGGGCACCGGTGGGCAGGACCCGCACCGTCTCCTGGCGCAGCTGGAACCGCCGACGCTCCCCGAGCACAGCCCACGCGAGCGTCCCGGTCCCTGCCGCGAACAGGCCCGCCCCGGCCGCGGTGATCTGGCGCGCGGCCGGGGCGGGCCCGGTGCTGGCGGAGGCCACTACTTGCTCGTGGACAGCACGCTGGCGGGCGGCGAGGAGAACGCGTCGGTGCTGTAGCGCGGCGCAATCTCCTTCATGTAGTTCTGCCACTGGCCACCGGCGTACGTGGCACCGTCCACCCACTCGGTACCGGAGCCACCGGAGCGGCCGCCGATGTTCAGGCCGTTCAGGGAGCGCGAGCCGTACTGGTAGTTGCCCACCCAAGATGCCGTGGACAGGCCCTCGGTGTAGCCCACCATCCACGTCTGGGTGGAGTTGTCCGTGGTACCAGTCTTGGCCGCGGACGCGCCGGGCAGGCCGATGGAGCGTTGGTAGCCGGACCCTCTCACGAGCACCTGTTCCAGCACGTAGTTCACGCCCTGGGCGACCTCCTTTTTGATGACCTGCTTGCAGGAGTCGTTGCCGACGTCGTACGACTTGCCCTGCGCGTCCACCACCTTGGTCACGGCGCGGGGTTCGCACATCACGCCGTCATTCGCGAAGGCCGAGAACGCGCGGGCCATGGTCATGGGGGAGATGTCCGCCGAGCCACCCAGCAGGGAGGAGAGCACCGTGGTGTCCACGGGGTCGCCGGTCTTGCCGTCGTGGATGCCCAGCGCCTTGGTCAGGTCGCCGATCTCGCACAGGTCGAGGTCTGCGGCCATCGCGTACAGCGCCGAGTTGATGGAGTTGTAGATGCCGTAGTCCACGTCCATGATCTTCTGGTAGCCCTCGGTGGCGTTCTGGAAGGTCAGGCCGTTGCCGTCGGTGCCCGGTTCGATCTTGTACCCGTTGGGCAGGCAGGACGCCTTCCACTTGTAGTCCGCCGGGTAGCTCACCCTGCGGGCGTCGATGCTGGCCTTTACACCCTTGCCCGAGTTGATCCACTGGGCCAGGGTGAACGGTTTGAATGTGGAACCCACCTGGAACCCGCCGGCGCCGCCCACCGACGTGTCCACGTTGAAGTTGTACGTGGTGTTGCTGTCGCCCTCAGCTGCGGAGTAGTTCGTGTTCTGCGCCATGGAGGCGATGTGTCCGCTGCCGGGCTCCAGGGAGATCAGGGACGTGGAGACGCTGTCCGGGTTGTTGTCCTTGGGCTGCGTCTGGTTGACCTGGGTGTCCGCCGCCTTCTGGGCTGTGGGATCCAGGGTGGTGGTGATCGTCAGACCACCGCGCTGCAGGGTGGCCAGCCGCTCCTCCGGCGTGGTGCCGTAGGTGTCCGACTGCATGACCTCGTTCTCCACGTAGTCGCAGAAGTACGGTGCGGTCTTCGCCGCGGAGCACCCGGAGCTCGTGGTGTGGATGTCGAGGTTCATCGGCTCGTTGGCCGCCTTGTCCGCCTCCGCCCGGGTGATGGACCCGGTCTGGACCATGGTGTCCAGCACCAGGTTTCGACGCTGCGTGGACAGCTCGGGGTTCACCTGGGGGTTGTACGTGTTCGGGGACTGCACCATGCCCGCGAGGGTGGCCGCCTGGGCCACGCTCAGCTGTGAGGCGTGGATGCCCCAGAAGTACTGCGACGCCGCTTCGACACCGTAGTTGGAACCACCGAAGAGCACGATGTTGAGGTAGCCCTCGAGGATCTCGTCCTTGGACTTCTCCTGCTCCATGGACAGCGCGAGCTTCATCTCCTTGATCTTGTCGACCACGCCCTTGTCGGCGCCGATGGTGCTGGCCTGCTCGCCGTTGCGCACCTGCTGGTCGATGATGAGGTTGTTCACGTACTGCTGCGTGATCGTGGAGGCGCCCTGACGGTTGCTCGGGCGCAGCAGGTTGTTGCCGATGGCGCGCACAATGCCCCACGGGTCCACCGCACCGTGCTCGTAGAACTCTCGGTCTTCGATGGACAGCAGCGCCTTCTGCATGTTGGGGGAGATCTCGTCCAGGGGCACGGGGTCCCGGTTCTGGGCGAAGAACTTGGCGATCTCGGAACCGTCCTTCGCAACAACAGTGGAGGCGCGGGAGAGCGGGCCCGTCTCCATGTCCGCGGGCAGGGACTTGAACCATCCGATGGACGCGTTGGCGGCCAGCCCGGCTGCCGCGGCGGGGGGGACCAGGAGCCCGGCTGCGACCACTCCGGTGACCACAGCAACGGCGATGAACGCCACCACGTTGCCCAGTACCGACGTGGGCTCGGAGCCCGAGTTGTTGCGTGATGCCATTGCGCCAGTGTACAAGCCGGGGGCGGGTGGATCCGTGTATCCGAAGCTGCGGTCACACTGTGATCTCCCCGGGACCGGGGACGCGCGCCGCGCCCGCCTGGACAGTAGGGTGGTGGCCATGACCACTTGGGAATACGCAACCGTTCCGCTGATGATCCACGCCACCAAGCAGATCCTCGACAACTGGGGTGACGACGGCTGGGAGCTCGTGACCGTGCTGCCCGGCACCCAGGCCGCGGACACCCCCGCCGCGAACATGAACGCGCCGGTGCAGACCAACCCCATCGCCTACTTCAAGCGCCCCAAGAACTGACACGGCGAGGGAGGACCCGGACATGAGTGACAGGTACGAGGACCGGCTCGCGGAGCTGGGGCTGCAGCTGCCCGACGTCGCGGCACCCCTGGCCGCCTACGCACCAGCGGTGACCACCGGCAACCACGTGTACACCGCGGGCCAGCTGCCCCTGGTCTCGGGATCGTTGCCCCAGACCGGTGTGGTGAGCGACAGCGGCGCCGAGGGCACCGTGGACCCGCAGCGGGCGGCGGAGCTCGCCGAACGCTGCGCACTTAACGCGCTCGCGGCGGTGAAGTCGCAGATCGGCGAGCTGGAGCGCATCCGGCGCATCGTGAAGGTCACGGGTTTCGTGGCCTCCGCCCCGGACTTCTTCGCGCAGCCTGCGGTGGTGGACGGCGCGTCCCAGCTGCTCGGCCGGGTCTTCGGAGATGTCGGCGTGCATGCGCGCTCCGCGGTGGGCGTGAGCGTGCTGCCGCTGAACTCCCCGGTGGAGGTCGAACTGATCGTCGAGTTCGGCTGAGCATGAGCGGCGCGCCGGCGGGGGAGCGGATCTTCGCGATCCCCCGCTCCTACAGCAAGGCAGCCCGCGCCTGGATGGAACGCGGCCTCGGGATGCACGGCACGGCACCGCGCCGGGGTGCCGCCACAGTCTTCGTCCGGGACGGGGACAACGGGGTGGAGACCCTCATGCTCCACCGACCCGGCCGTCAGTCCATGGGTACGCTCTCCTTTCCCGGGGGGATCACCGAGACGAGTGACGACGAGCCCCTCGACTGGCGCGGTCCGAGCTCTTCCGAGTGGGCCCACAAGCTCCTCTCCGAGGACATCGGCCGCGCCCGGCGCAGCGTGGTCACCGCCGCGCGCAAGACGTTCGTGGAGACCGGCATCCTCTTCGCGGGCGCACCAGCCCACGGGGTGGCCGAGAACGTGGAGGGGGTGGACTGGATGCGCTCCCGCGAGCAGCTGGCCTCCGGGGACATCTCCTTCGCGGACCTGCTCGCCAAGCGCAGCATGGCGTTCCACAGCGAGTGCCTGCGCCCACTGTCCCACTGGACGACCTCGGACTTCGTGCACCAGCGGGTGGACCTGCACTTCTTCGCCGCGGCGGTTCCCGTGGGCCAGCGTGAGTCCCCGCTGGCCACACAGCGCGGACGTGCCTGGCTCGGCTGGGTGGACGCCCGCACGCTGCTCGACGACCCCTGGGCCACACCCCTGCCCGAGCTCTTCCGGGAGGAGAGCGAGGACTGTGCCCAGACCCAGGACCCCTGGCACTTCGACTTCAACGAGCTGACCACCCCGGGTGTGCAGTGCGCCGTGGAGGCCGTGGCGGAGGCGAGTTCAGCCATGGCGTTCCTCGCCGCTCGCCGGGACCTGCGGGTCAAGGTGCCTCGCCTGGACCTGCGCGACGACGAACCCGTCCTGGTGCTCGACGCCTGACTCCCGCCGCGGCGGGCGGGGCGGCGTCGACCGGGCCCGTCCGCACACGCGACGACGCCCGCGGCGGGTGCCGCGGGCGTCGTCGTCGAATCAGGGGGAACGCGTCAGCGCGAGCGCTGCTGGAGGCGCTGCAGGTTCAGGATGACCACCGCTCGCGCCTCCAGTCGGATCCAACCGCGCTGCACGAACTCGGCGAGAGCCTTATTCACGGTCTCGCGCGAGGCACCGACCAGCTGAGCGAGCTCCTCCTGGGTGAGCTCGTGGGCCACCAGGATGCCGTCCGTGGCGGGGCGCCCGAAGCGGTCCGCAAGGTCCAGCAGAGCCTTGGCCACGCGCCCGGGAACGTCCGAGAACACGAGGTCCGCGAGGTTCTCGTTGGTGCGGCGCAGCCGGCGGGCCAGTGCCTGCAGCAGCTGGGCTGAGACCTCGGGGGAGCGCTGGATGACCTTGCGCAGGTTCTCGTGCTTGAGCCCGGCCAGTCGCGTCTCGGAGACCGCGGTGGCGGAGGTGGAGCGGGGGCTGGGGTCGAACAGGGCCATCTCGCCGAAGATCTCGCCCGGGCCCATGACGGCCACCAGGTTCTCGCGGCCGTCGCTGGCCGTGCGGCCGAGCTTCATCTTGCCGGAGACGATGAAGTAGAGCTGGTCTCCCAGGTCGCCCTCGTAGAACAGGGTGGCACCGCGGGAGAGATCCACCTCCGTGATCTCCTCGGTCAGAGCGGCGAACGCCTCGTCGTCCAAAGAAGCGAACAGGGGAGCGCGGCGCAGGACGTCTGTATCCAAGGTGTATCTCCTCACCAAAGTCGGGGGGCACCCCGCAGGGGTGCATGCGTGCTTACGGTCCATCGTAACGAGTTTCACACCGCTCGTGGCCACTCCTGCGTTGTGCCCAGTGTGAACACCCGGGGAGCTCTGCGGTGGCAGCGCCGCCCGCTTCTCCCACCGGCGGTGCACGCTTTGCCCAGGCCCCCGCCGTATGCTCGGCTCCACACGTGGCCGATCCCCGCGTGCCCCCACACCGTGAGGACCTCCATGAGTCTGTCCCTGAACCTTCTGGACGTGCTGCTCGTCCTGGTGCTGATCGCGTACCTGGTGGCGGGTTTCCGCCGGGGGTTCTTCCGCTCCTCCGCCTCCCTGGCCGGGCTGGTGCTCGGCGCCGTGGTGGCGTTCTGGGCGGGTCCCGTGGTGGCCGCCTACGTGAGCGGCGAGTGGCGGATTCCCGCCGTGCTGCTCACGGTGCTCGTGCTCCTGGGCCTCGGCCAGTACCTCGGCTCCACGCTGGGCGGCGCCCTGGCCCGGATCACTGAGAAGACGGGGCTGGGGGTGCTCGACCGGCTGGGCGGGGCGGTGCTCAACGTGGCGGTCGCCGGGATCATCATGACGCTGCTGGGTTCCCTGGTGGGACAGATGGGCCTGCCCGCACTGTCCCAGCAGGTGGCGTCCTCCCAGGTGCTGCGCGGCATCGAACGCCTCACCCCGGAACCGGTGCGCAACGCCATGACCCAGACCCGCAACGCGGTGAGCGGCTCCCAGGGCATCCGTCAGCTGGACGAGCTGCTGTTCCCCACGCAGGCCGTCCCGGACCCGAAGGACACCCCCGACTCGCAGGTGGTGGCGGACGCCGGCCAGTCCGTGGTGCAGGTCTACGGCACCGCGGCGCAGTGCGCCCAGAACCAGACGGGCTCGGGCTTCGTGGCGCAGGACGGCACCGTGGTCACCAACGCCCACGTGGTGGCCGGAGTGGACCAGCCCGTGGCCCAGACAAGGGACGGGCAGGTCTACCGCGCGCAGACGGTGCAGTACGACGCCGCCTCCGACCTCGCGGTGCTGCGCGTCCCCGATCTCCCGGAGACACCGCTGCCCCTGGAGGACTCCGTGGTGCAGGGCGAGACGGTCTCCTTCGCGGGCTACCCGCTGGGCGGTCCGTACACGCTGCGTCCCGCCACCGTGCAGGGCGAGGCGGTGGCCCCGGTGCAGAACGTGACCACCGGCGAGACCCAGACCCGCAGCATCATCCAGTTCGCGGGCAACGTGGAGCAGGGCAACTCCGGTGGGCCGCTGCTCAACGACTCGGGCCACGTCGTGGGTGTGGTGTTCGCCAAGGCTGTTACGGACCAGGTGGGCTACGCCATCCCGGTGGCCCGTGTCACCGAGATCCTGGACGCCGCCGAGCAGTCCACGCAGGCCGTCTCCACGGGTCAGTGCGTGGCCTCCTGAGCCGTGTGCGCCCACGGGGCCGCGCGAGGTGGCCGGCGCGGCGGCAGGACCCGGGCGCCGTCGTCGTCCGCGCGCCGTCGTGGTCCGGAAGAGTCGTCATGCGGGCAGCGCTCTGGCCCGGGGAAGCGCCCCTGCCCCTGAGGGCTCAGCGCAGCCCGAGATGCTGGGCGACCACGTCCACGCCGAACTCGTAGCCCAGGATCCCCGCGCCCGCGATCACCGCGGTGGCCTGCGGGGACACGAAGGACGTGTGGCGGAAGGCCTCGCGCCGGTGCACGTTGGAGATGTGGACCTCCACCACCGGCACCTCGCACATCTCCAGCGCGTCGTGGATTGCCACCGAGTAGTGCGTGAGGGCCGCCGGGTTGATGACAATCCCGCAGGCCTGCGTGCGCGCCTGCTGGATCCACTCCACGATCTGGCCCTCGTAGTTGGACTGCTCGAAGACCACGTCCAGCCCGTAGGTCTGGGCGCGGGCCCGCACGTTCGCCTCCACGTCCGTGAGGGTCGCGTGACCGTAGACCTCGGGCCTGCGGGTGCCCAGGGTGTTGAGGTTGGGGCCGTTGAGGACGTAGACCGGTAGCTCGTTCATGGCCCCATTGAACACGACGCGCGCACGACATCAGCTCGGCGCGGGCCCGACGCGCGTTCCGCCGGGCGCGGGTGGGACGCCACGACGCCGCCGCGGTGCCTCCCGTGCGAGAGGCGCCGCGGCGGCGTCGTGGGTGGTGCCGTACCGTGGCCGCGCCGGTGGCGGACCCGGACGGGGCGCTGGCTACTCGCCCAGGGAGTCCACGATCTGCTGCATGACCGTCTGGTCCGCGAGTGTGGAGACATCCCCCACGGGGCGGTCCTCGGCGACGTCCTTGAGCAGGCGACGCATGATCTTTCCGGAGCGCGTCTTGGGCAGCTCGGGGACGATCAGAACCTTCTTGGGCTTGGCGATCGGGGAAATCTCGGTGCCCACGTGCCCGCGGATCTCCTCCGCCAGCTCGGTCTTGTCCCGGTCCTCGGCGGTGGCCTGGTCCGAGAGGATCACGAACGCGAAGACCGCCTGGCCCGTGGTCTCGTCCTTGGCGCCCACCACGGCCGCCTCCGCGACGGACGGGTGGGAGACCAGCGCGGACTCGATCTCCGGGGTGGAGAGACGGTGGCCGGAGACGTTCATGACGTCGTCCACGCGCCCCAGGATCCAGATGTCCCCGTCCGCGTCCCGCTTGGCGCCGTCGCCGGCGAAGTACTTGTCCCCGAACTGGCCCCAGTAGGTGTTCACGAAGCGCTCGTCGTCGCCCCAGATGGTCCGCAGCATGGACGGCCACGGCTCGCGGACCACCAGGAAGCCGTCCGTCTCGTTGGGCAGGGATGTGCCGGCGTCGTCGACGACGTCCACCGCGATCCCCGGCAGCGGAACCTGCGCGGAGCCCGGCTTGGTCGCGGTCACGCCGGGCAGCGGGGAGATCATCATGGCGCCCGTCTCGGTCTGCCACCACGTGTCCACGATGGGGCAGTGGTCCTGGCCGATCACCCGGCGGAACCAGGTCCACGCCTCCGGGTTGATGGCCTCGCCCACGGTGCCCAGCAGGCGCAGCGAGCTGAGGTCCCACTCGGCGGGGATCTCCTCGCCCCACTTCATCATGGTGCGGATGGCCGTGGGGGAGGTGTAGAGGATGCTCACGCCGTACTTCTGCACGATCTCCCAGAAGCGGCCGCGGTGCGGGGAGTCCGGGGTGCCCTCGTAGATCACCTGGGTGGCACCGTTCACGAGCGGCGCGTAGGTGATGTACGTGTGGCCGGTGACCCAGCCGACGTCCGCGGTGCACCAGTAGACGTCCGTCTCCGGCTTGAGGTCGAAGACGTACTTGTGGGTGAACGCCGCCTGGGTGAGGTAGCCGCCGGTGGTGTGCAGGATGCCCTTGGGCTTCCCGGTGGTGCCGGAGGTGTAGAGGATGAACAGCGGGTCCTCGGCGTTCTGCTCCGAGGGGGTGTGCTCCGTGGAGGCCTCTCCCACGACGTCGTGCCACCACACGTCCCGGCCGTCCTGGAACGCGACGTCCTCGCCGTTGCGCTTGATGACCACCACGTGGTTGACGGTTTCCCCGCCCTTCTCCAGTGCGGCGTCCACCGCGGGCTTGAGTGTGGTGGGCTTGCCGCGGCGGTAGGAGCCGTCCGCGGTGACCACGAGCTTCGCCTCGCCGTCCTCGATGCGCGAGCGCAGGGCGTCCGCGGAGAAGCCGCCGAAGACCACCGAGTGGATCGCGCCGATGCGCGCGCACGCGAGCATGGTGATCACGGCCTCCGCGATCATGGGCAGGTACACGGCCACGCGGTCGCCCTTGGAGACGCCGAGGGACTCGAACGCGTTGGCGGCCTTGGAGACCTCGTCCTTGAGCTGCGCGTAGGTGTAGACGGCGCTGTCACCGGGCTCGCCCTCGAAGTACAGGGCCACGCGGTCCCCGTTGCCGGCCTCCACGTGGCGGTCCACCGCGTTGTACGCGGCGTTGAGGGTGCCGTCCTGGAACCACTTGGCGAACGGCGGGTTGGACCAGTCCAGGACCTCCGTGAAGGGGGTGGACCAGGTGAGCAGGTCGCGGGCCTGGTCGGCCCAAAACTCCTGGCCCTTCGCCTCGGCCTCCTCGTAGAGCTCCGCGGTGGCATTGGCCTGCGCCGCGAACTCCTTGCTGGGCGCGAAGGTCTTCGGCTGGGATGCTGCGGGTTCCGGGGTCATGGTGCTCCTTCACTAGGCCGACCCGCACCGCACGCGGCGGTACGTGGTGCAGTTCACATTCTGTGCTCCACCTTAGACGAGGAGCTGCACCCCGCTCCATCGTGTGCGGGCAGGTGTCGTGCGGGCCCGGGCGCACCCGCCCGGGCCCGGCCTCCCGGTTTGACCGGCCACCCCGGGCCCAGCATGATCGAGGGCATGGACACCCCCGCCGCAGCAGCCCACGTGCGCTTCGTGACGCCGCGGCAGGCGGAGCAGGCGGCCGCGCGGCGTCGTCGTGCCGGGACCGAGACAGACCTGTCCAGGACGCGGCGTGCGCGGCGGATCCAGCGCGTGCTCGCGCAGACCTACCCCTACGCCGTCGCTGAGCTCGACTTCGACGACGCCTGGCAGCTGCTCGTGGCCACCGTCCTGTCCGCGCAGACCACCGACATCCGCGTCAACGCCGTGACGCCCGGGCTGTTCGCCGCATATCCCGGCCCGCGGGAACTGGCCGAGGCGCCGGCCGAGGACGTGCAGGAGATGGTGCGCTCGCTCGGCTTCTACCGCTCGAAGGCGCGCTCGATCCAGGCGCTGGCCACGCGCATCGTGGACGAGTACGACGCCGCCGTCCCCGGCACGGTCGAGGACCTCGTGAGCCTGCCCGGCGTGGGGCGCAAGACCGCGAACGTGGTGCTCGGCAACGCGTTCGGGGTCCCGGGGATCACGGTGGACACCCACTTCGGGCGGCTCGCCCGCCGCTTCGGATGGACCGAGAACGAGGACCCGGTCAAGGTCGAGAAGGACGTGGCCGCGCTGTTCCCGTCCGCCCTGTGGACCGAGCTGTCCCACGAGCTGATCTACCACGGGCGGCGGATCTGCCACTCCCGCAAACCCGCGTGCGGCGTGTGCCCCGTGGCGGACCTGTGCCCGTCCTACGGCGCCGGGCCCACGGATCCCGAGGCGGCGCGGAAGTTGCTCGGCTACGAACTGAAACCCGGCCGCGAGGACCTGCTGGCCGGGTTCATGGCGGGACGCACCCGGCGGCAGCTGCGCGCCGAGGGACACACGCTCAGCGCGTGAAAGGACGGACGATGACCACTTCTTCAGCGATGCCCGCGGGCCCGCGCGCGCAGCTCGTGGAGCTCGCGCGCCACGGCGACTCCGTGGTCATGCACGACCGCGAGCCGTGGCGGATCGGGCAGCTGGACGAGAACTTCCGGCACTCGGCGGTGCTCATCCTTTTCGGTGCGCTGGACAGCGTGCCCTCCGCCTACGCCGAGCACGCGGAGGGCCCCGGGCGGGACCTGGACGTGCTGCTGGTGCAGCGTGCCTCCACCCTGCGGGCGCATCCCGGTCAGGTGGCCTTCCCTGGCGGGCGCCTCGACCCACCCGACGGCGAACCCGGAACCACCCTGGAGACCCCCGGTGGAACCGTGAGCGCCCCACACGTGCGCGCGGCGCTGCGCGAGGCCCACGAGGAGACCGGTGTGGACCCGGACGGCGTGGAGGTGCTCGGAGCACTGCACGAGGTGCCGCTGCCCGTGAGCAACCATCTGGTGACCCCCGTCATCGGGTGGTGGCGCAGCCAGTCACCCGTGGACGTGGTGGACCATGCTGAGTCCTCCCTGGTGTTCCGTGTGCCCGTGCTGGATCTCATCAACCCCGCCCACCGCTACTACGCGACCGTGACCCGGGGGAACCAGACCTACAAGTCCCCGGCGTTCGACGTCTCCGTGGCCGGGGTCCCCGAGACCGTGACCGTGTGGGGCTTCACCGGCGTGGTGCTGGACCGCGTGCTCGAGTGGCTCGGGTGGTCCGTGGAGTGGGACCGATCGGTGAAGCGGCCGGCGCCGGGGATGGGGCCGAAGACGTAGGGCCAGGCCGGGCGGCGTGAGCTTGTCGCATGTGGTGGCCCGGTCGCGGAGGCCGCATCCGGGTGGCCTCTCCGTCGGGTGGGTGAGGCAGCGCCTCTACTTCGCGTCCGCGTAAGACGTCACCACGGTCGTGGCCACCGGGACCTCCACCGGCACCGTGCCGAACACCGTGTGCACCGCCTGCTCCGCGGCATGCTCCACGATCTGCCGCACCCGGTCCGCGTGCTGCTCGGCGCAGTGCACCATGACCTCGTCGTGGAGGAAGAACACGAGCTCCGCGTCCACCTCCGCACTGCGCAGGCCCTGGCGAATGTGGCCGAGCCACGCGAGCGCCCACTCCGCCGCCGAGCCCTGGACCACGAAGTTGCGGGAGAACCGGCCGTGGCTGCGGGACGCCTGCGCCGCGCGGCGCTCGCCGGCCTGCGTGTCCGTGGCGCGCTGCACCTCGAACCACTCCGGGCCCGGCGCGGGGGACCAGCGGCCCAGGTACGTGCAGACCTGCTGACCGCGTTCGCCCACCCGGGCGGCGTGCTCCACGTAGCCCACCGCTCGCGGGAACAACCTCGTCAGCTGGGGCATGAAGCGCCCCGCCGCGCCCGACGTCGCCCCGTACATCGCACCGAGCAGCGCGACCTTCGCGTCCGCGCGCTCCGTCAGTTCCGTGCGGCGTGCCTGGCCCTGCTCGGCGATGGACACGTAGAGGTCGCGGCCGCGCGAGGCCTCGGCCAGGGCGTCGTCGCGCGCGAGGATCGCGAGCACGCGCGGTTCCAACTGGGCGGCGTCCGCGACGACGAGCGCGCGTCCCGGCTCGGCCCGCACGGCGTCGCGAATGTACTTGGGGATCTGCAGCGCACCACCACCGCGGGCGGCCCACCTCCCGGTGACGACGCCGCCCACCACGTACTCGGGGTGGAACCGGCCGTCCTGCACCCAGGTCTCCAGCCAGTGCCAGCCCGTGGCGGAGAAGACGCGCGAGAGCTTCTTGTACTCCAGCACGGGCGCCACCACGGCCACACGCTGCTCCTGCGGCTGGCCGTTGACGAGCGTCCAGTCCTGGAGCTTCCACGCGCGGGTGGTGTCCACGTCCACCCCGGCGTTGCGCAGGGCCTTGAGTAGCTCCACGGGGGAGTCGGGGTTCAGGGTGGGCGCGGCGAGCACCTCGCGCACCCGCTCTGCGAGTTCCTGCATGCGGGCGGGGCGTTCCTCACCCCTGGGCTCCGGACCCAGCAGGTCCTCGAGGATCGCGCGGTGGACCTCCGTGTTCCACGGGATGCCACGGTGGCGCATCTCCTCGGCGACCAGCGCGCCCTGGGACTCCAGGCCGAGCAGGCGCCCCAGCCTCGCGGGATTGCGCGCACTCGCGCAGGCCTTCGTCTGTGCCGCAAGCTCCGCGGCCAGTTCGTCGATGCCCGGGCCGGTCTCGGAGGCAACGGCGAACAGCGAGCCCTGATTCGCGGCCACCGGTGCCCGCGGGCCCGGGGCGTGGCGGGCGGCCGGGGGGTCGACGACGGGCCGGTAGTCGAGCGGGTGCGGCACGTTCGCCTCGGAGCCGACCGCGGTCCCGGTGCCTTGATATGTCCCTCCAGCCCGCGGATTCTGGGTCTGAGGGGGTGTTCCAGATGTCGGGTTGCCCGCCGGTGCGGTCGCAGGCGGGGCACCCGAGCCGGGAGCCGTGGACGCGGTCGTCAGGATGGTCGAGCACAGCCCGAGGTCCCGGCAGCGGCTCACCCACACGCCCGCCGTGTTCAACAGGGCAACGGGGACGGAGGTGTCCAGCCACGTCCACACCGGTGGCGCCACACCGGCCCGGTGAGCGGCCTCCTCACGCTGGGCGACGAGACGGGGAAACTCGGCGTCCGTGACCGTGAGGTCGTCCCCCGCGCGCTCGCCGTCCGCGGAGACCACCCGCAGGACCCAGGTCCCGGGCTCGGCGGCGGCCACCACAATGTGCATGGGCCTCATTATGCGGTGGGTGTCCGACGCCGCGCCGGAGGCGTCACCCCGCCGCGAGCACGTCCCCGGGAGTGGGTGTGCTTGCGCGCCAGCCGCGCGCGGGTCTCCTTGTCCAGCAGGGCGGTTCGGGCGGGGTCGGTGCGGTCGTCCCGATCCGCCTGTTCCACGGCACGCGCCAGGGGATGAGCGGCCACACGCCGGTAGTAGACGTCTCTCCCCCCCCTGCCGCCGGGTCATGGCGTCCGCCCCGGTCACGATCTCCTCGGGGAAGTCCTCGCGGAGATCGTCGAGTGTGACCCCTGTGTCCTCCACGACGTCGTGCCACCACCCCACCACCTCTGCGGCCTCCTCCTGACCTGCCGGGGCGAAGTGGCGTGCCCGGTCCGCCACGCGGGCCGGAGCACCGCGGCGTCGTCGGCGGGGATCGGACGGCGGTGGGAGACTCGGTGCATGACGAGCGAGCCGAACGACGAGCAGGACGTCCCCTGGGCCATGCAGCTGGTGGTGCACCGGGACCGCGCGAACCCGGCGCGGGAGGTGGACGTGGTGGAGGCGGCCGCGCGCGCCGTCGTGACCCTGCTGGCGGACGAACGCAGCGTTCCCGGCGGGCCGTGGCACGAGGCCGTGCGGACGTGGCGGGACGTGCAGATCCGCAAACTCGTGCGGCGCGCGGATGGCAAACGGTGGGACGACGTCCAGCAGCTGCCCGGCGTGACCGTGCGGCAGGAGGGGGCGGGGGACCACGGGGACGCGATCGTGCGGGCGTTCGTGCCGGCGCCGGTGCAGCCGTTGCCGAAGGCCCTCCACAAGCTCCAGGTCTCGGGGACGAACTTCCCGGAGGACGGCGATTCGGCGTCGTCGGGCGCCGTGGTGACTGTGGAGGTGGCGCCCGGGCTCGGCATCTCGACCGGGAAGCTGGCCGCGCAGTGCGGGCACGCCGCGCAACTCGCCTGGGAGGCTCTGCCCGGGGACGTGCGCGAGCGGTGGGCGGCCGACGGCTACCGGGTGCGCGTGGTGTTCCCGTCGCGGGTGCAGTGGGATGCCGCGCGGCGACCGGTCACCGTCACGGACGCCGGACTGACCGAACTGGACGGGCCCACGGACACGACCCGGGCGTGGTGGTGACGGTCCTTCCCCGTGGCCGTGGCGGGGGACGACGACGCTCGGTCACCTCGCGCTGCTACGCGTCTTCGCGAGCAGAGACGGCCTGGGGCGGGGGTTTCATGGACCGCACGGGGGAACGCGTAGAGGTTCTTCTCGCGGCGACCCCAGCTGGTGATGTCCAGGGGAAACGCAGGGCGGCAGGCGGCAGTCGCCTCGGACTCGGTGGTCGGCACCGGTTCCACGGAGAAGCGGATGCGCTCACCCCAGGAGGAGGAAGAGATGCCGGTGGTGATGCTTCCTCCCTCCGCGGTGTTGGTCCGAAGTCCCAGCTCGGGGTCGTGGAGATACACGTCGTCGATCACCCGGGGGACATCAACTGCGGGACGATTGACGACGGTGCTGCACCGACGCTTGGCGCCATCGACCGTCGTCCCCATCCCCTTCTCCTGCCGGTTCTTCGCCCGCTGTGCAACGACGGCTGCGGCTGCGGTGGCGGTGGTGACCACGACCACCACCAGGGCGACCTGGAGCAACCACCATCCCAGTGCTTTCACAACCGATGACCTGTTCACAGGTTTGATGTCCATCAATCCATGGGTGGGAATCATGGCTGTGGCCACAATGGCCGATCGGCCGGAGTTGGGCTGAGCCGCGCCGGGCGCACTCCTGTTCCGGTCTTCTGGACGGGGCTCGTCCTGGCCAGTTCACCGGCCACACCACCGCAGCCCGACACCCGCGGCGGGCATCCTCCACAGGCCGTCGCACCGTCGCGGCGATGGCCTGGGCCTCCACAATCGGAGGGCCTCCGGGCCATGTGACGGCCCACCCCGACCACCGTGGGGGCATGACCAGCGCACCCCTTACAGGCCCCGGCACCCGGACCCGTCGGTCCCACCGTGCGGACACGTCAGCGCCCGTGCCGCCCGCCGCTGCGGGGGGCGGGGAGCTTTCCGTTTCTTCGCCGATCGCGGCGCGCAGTTCCCCGCAGCAGAGCCGGGTCGGGACCCCGTCGCACCGATCACAGCCCACCGGGCCCGAGGCTGCGGACCACCGCCCCGCCGTTCCCCGCGCCATGGCGGGAGCCGCACGCGGGGTGCATCTTCTCAGCACCTGCCCGCAGCTTGTGGAAGCCGTCGAGGCGGTGTGCATCGGGGTGGGTGTGCCGCTCTCGGTGACGTCGGGTGCCCAGCGGACGCGGGCGACGTCGTCGGAGCTGCTTCTCGTGGACGCCGCTCTGGGCGGTGACGAGGTGCCCCGCGGTGCCGTGATCGTGGCGCTCGCCGAGCAGGGCGACGCGTGGGACGCCGCCGCTCGCCGTGGTGCCTCGGCCGTGGTGGTGCTGCCCCACGCGGCGGCGTGGCTCGCCGAACTGATCTCCCGCTCGACCGCGCCCGAGGGGCCGATCGCGCTCGGGCGCGTGTACGGCGTCGCCGGCGCCACCGGGGGAGCGGGTGCCACCACCCTCGCGTGCTGGCTCGCCGGGCACTTCGCCGGGGACGGGACGCGGACCGCACTGGTGGACGGCGATCCCCTCGGCGCGGGTCTGGACCTCGCCCTCGGAGAGGAGACCGCCGACGGGCTGCGGTGGCCGGAGCTGAACCAGTTCTCCGGCGCCGTCGCCGCGGATCAGCTGTGGGCGGCCATGCCGCGGGTGGACTCCCTGCGCTACCTCTCGTGGGACCGCCGGGCCACCCACACGGACACGGTTCCCGCAACCACGGTGGTTGCCGCGCTGCGGGGCGCCGCCGACGTGCAGGTCGTGGACCTCTCACGCACAGAACTGGAGGAGCAGGCACGGTGGTGCGACGCCGTCGTGGTCGTGACGCCCCGCACCGTCCGTGGCGCGCTCGCCGCGGACCACACCGTGAGACGCTGCGGGCCGGTTCCCGTCGTGACCGCCTTGGCGGGGCTCAACGTGGCGGACCTGGAGGCCCGCGTGCTCGCCGAGACCACGGGTGTCCCGTGCGCGGCCACGATCGGCTTCGATCCCCGGGTGCCGCAGTACCTCGACGACGGCACCGTCCTGCGCCGCGGCCGTCGTCCCCGCCACGCAAGAGCGGTGGCAAGCATCGCGCAGGCCCTGGGAGACCTGTCGTGAACGCCGCCGGCACTCGGGGCGGTGCCGCCGAGCTCGACGACGCCTTCGTCGCCCAGGTCCGCGAACGCCTCCTTGCAGAAGGCGGTGCGATCACGGACACCCGGATCGCCCGGGCTGTTCGGGAGACCGGCCGCGTGCTCGGAGCCGTGGGATCGGTGCGGGCCGCCCTGCACGTGAAGGCCCAGCTGACCGGTCTCGGCCCCCTGGAACCGCTGCTGCCCACCACGGGTCTGAGTGACGTCTACGTCAACGGCCACGAGAATGTCTTCGTCGAGACCCTGGACGGGATCCGCCGGGTGGACAGTCCGTTCACGTCCGAGGCCGAGGTGCGGGCGCTCGCGGTGCGGCTCGTGACGGCCGCGGGTCGGCGGCTGGACGACGGCCACCCGTGCGTGGACGTCCAGACCGCCACCGGGCTGCGCGTCCACGCCGTGATTCCGCCGGTCTCCACCTCTGGGACCCTGCTGTCCATCAGGTTCCGGTCCCCGCAACGGCTCTCGCTCGCGGACCTGGTCGCCTCCGGGACGGTGCACCCGTTCCTCGCGGACGTCCTCACTGATGCCATGGCCGCGCGGGCCAACCTCATGATCAGCGGCGCGACCGGCTCCGGGAAGACCACTGTGCTCTCCGCCCTGCTCTCCCGCTGCCCGCCCGAGCAGCGGCTCGTGCTGGTGGAGGACGCCGCGGAGCTGGACCCGCACCATCCGCACGTGGTGGGTCTGCAGTCCCGCCAGGAGAACGTGGAGGGCGCGGGTTCTGTGGACCTCACGGAACTCGTGCGCCAGGCCCTGCGGATGCGCCCGGACTGGCTCGTGGTCGGAGAGTGCCGCGGCGCCGAGGTCCGGGACCTGCTGAGCGCCCTGAACACCGGTCACAGCGGTGCCGGGACGGTGCACGCGAACTCCGCCCGGGCCGTTCCCGCGCGCCTCGCCGCCCTCGGCTCCCTGGCTGGTCTCGACCGCGCTGCCGTGGACCTGCAGGCTGCCAGCGCACTGGACCTCGTGGCGCACGTCAGCCGCACTGCGGCCGGGCGGCGGTTGGACTCGGTGTGCACGCTGGCCCTCGACGACGGCGTGCTGATCACCCTGCCCGCCCTCACCGCGGAGCACGGGCAGCCGGTCAAGGGCCCCGGGTGGAACCGGCTCACGACGCTGCTGGCCCGAGGACGGGAGACGTCATGACCCTCGCCGTCCTCACGGGGATCCTCTTCCTCGCCGCGGCACTCGTCCTGACCGGTGCCCCGGGCTCCCGACGCCGCGTGCGCGCCCTCGCGGGTGGTCTCCGGGTCCCTTGGGACGCGGCCGAGCAGCCGTCCCCGCTTGCCCGGTGGCGCCGCCGGGACCGCGCAGGCGAAGCCATGCAGTGGGTTACCGCGGTGCGCCGTCTGGCGGCCCTGCTGCAGGCCGGCCGCTCGCCCTCCTCGGTGTTCGGGGAACTCGCGACGACCTCCCCGACGGCTGATCCCACGGGCCGTTGGATTGCGCGCCTGTGCCGCGACGTGCACGCCGCCGCCCGCGTGGGCGTTCCCGTCTCCACGGGCCTCGCCAGGTTCTCACACGGCTCCGTTCCCGTGGGGGACCGCCAGCTCGCCGGGACCGCCCGCTCGGTGTGCGCTCAGCTCACGGCCTGCTGGGAGATCTCGGAACGCTCCGGGGCTCCCCTGGGACAGACCCTCGGGGGAGTCGCCCGTTCCCTCGAGTCCCAGCTCGACGCCCAAGCCGCCCGGGACAGCGCCCTCGCCGGTCCCCGCGTCACGGTGCGAACCCTCTCGTGGCTGCCGGTTCTCGCGCTGGGTCTCGGGATGCTCATGGGCACCGACCCGGCGAGCACGCTGCTGACCACCACGTGGGGCAGACTCGCGCTCGCTGCCGGGGCCGCCCTGAGCATCGCGGGGCGGCTGTGGACACGCGCCCTGCTGCACCGTGCCGAGTCGGTGACGGGAGCGTGATCGCCGCGCTGCTCGCCGGTGCCCTGGGCGCGTGCGGGATGCTGCTGTGGCTCTCTCCCGGGGCACGGGTGCCGGGCCTCCGGGCGCGACGCCGCCCGGGTGGGTTCCTGCCGGTGCCGCGTGGTACTCGTCTCGTCGGCTCCACGGAGAGAACTGTCCTGGCAGGAGCACAGCGCTCGGCCCAGAGGTCTCACGGGCTGGCCGCGACCCCTGGACAGAGACCGGAAACCGGTCACGGAAGCGCGTCCTCGCTCGGTGGGGTCACACCCGGGAACACCGGATCGGAATCTTCCCCGAGCGAGGCGCCTGCGCTGCCCGCCGCAGCCCTCGTGGAACTCACCGCCTGTCAGCTGGACGCTGGGTTGCCGCTCTCGGAGGCCGTCGGCATCCTCTCCGAGGGCTGCGCTGGCACCGCCCATCCGGGGCTCGCCCGGGTCACGGCCGCCCTGCGTCTTGGCCTGCCCTGGGACAAGGCCTGGCCCGCGGACCGCGAACTCTCCCGGGACCTGCGTGACTTCCGGGACGCGCTGGAGTTCACGGCGTCGTCGGCCACGGCGTCCGCGTCCGTGCTGAGGGGGCAGGCCGAACTCGTGCGACGTGCCCAGTACCGCCGTGCCGAGCGGGCGGCCGAAGCGCTCGCCGTGAAGCTCGTCCTGCCGCTGGGCCTGTGCTTCCTGCCCGCGTTCATGTGCTGGGGCGTGGTCCCCGTGCTCATGAGCCTGCTGCCCCGGGTGTTCGAGTCATGACCCGCCCGCGGAGGCACCCGACCGGGCTGGGGCGCGCCCCGCCCGGGTGGCAGCCCAGCTCGCGGTCCTGTCCGCGGCCCGCCCCGTCGCACGTCCCGCACCAACCACACACACCTCACCACGCTAGGAGAACCACCATGTCAACGCTCACCCTTCCCGCCGTCCGCACCGGCCGTCCCGTTCCCGCCGCTGGGACCGAGATCCCGATGGAGACCATCGACCTGCGGCTGCTCGACGCGGTCACGGAGACCGAGGCGTACACCGTCACCGCACTCGCGGGACCCGCCACTGCCTCTGTCCCCGTACGCGGTGGAGCACCCGGCCCCGCGTGCGGCCCCGCATCCGGCGGCACCGCACTGGTGCGGGTACCGCAGGCCCTGTCCTGCGACGACCCGGACCTGGGCGCATCGACCGCGGAGTACGCGGTCATCGTGCTGGCTGCCGCGGCGTTCGGCGGGGTCATGGCTGCCGTGCTGTCCTCGGACTCCGTCTCTGGACTGCTGCTCGGCATCATCCAGAAGGCGCTCTCGTTCTGAGCCCGACGACGTCGTTGCCCGGGCATCCGTCGCGCGGTCCCCACCCACGGATGGCGGGCCGCGCGACGGTTCAGGGAAGCCGTTCACCTGGTGGCTGCTCCGTCAGTGCAGGGGCAGGACCGCCGTTCCACGGAAGGAAGACCATGGACCATCCACCACCGGCGCGACGGGGCAACCCGGCGGGTGACGCGGACCGCGCGTCCGGAGGCCGCCTCGGCCACCGCGGCAAGCCCGATCCGTCTCACGGCTCCGACCGCACCTTCGGCCGCGGCCCGGACCACGGAGCGGTGACGGTGGAGACCGCCGTCATCATGCCCGCGCTGATCCTCCTGCTCGCCGTTCTGCTCGCCGCGGCAGCCGCCGGCACCACGACCGTCCGCTTCGAGGAGGCGGCCCGAGCGTCAGCCCGGGCCGCCGCGCGCGGCGAGGACACCGCCGCAGTGGAGGGCGCGGCGCGCAGCGTTGCCGGGAACGACGCCGCGGTGCAGGTCTTCGCGGGCGGGAACCGGGTCACGGTGTCCGTGAGTGGACCCGCCCCGGGTGTCCTGGGGCAGTGGAGCTCCTGGCGGTTGCACGCGGAGGCGACGGCCGCCGTCGAGAACCACGGGGGCGACAGTGCCGGGCCGTGAGGACGGTGCTGCGGGGGCCGGGCAGCCACTCCTGGCTCGGGGAGGCCAGTGCGGCGCCTGCGACGGCGGAGGTCCGCACGGCTGGCACCGCGAAGCATGCGGGCCGCGGCCGGGCGATCCCGACGCGGGATCCGGCACCGTTCACGGCACGACCATGGCGGGGGCGCTGTGCTTCCTGCTCATCGCCCTGCTGCTCGTCGCACAGGCGGGGATCCTCACCCACCGCGCGGCGAAGGCGGCGGACCTCTCGGCGCTCGCCGCGGCGGACGTCGCCAGGGGCCTGAGCTCCGGCATCCCGTGCGACGTCGCCGCGCGGGTGGCGGAGGAGAACGGCGCCCAGCTCGCGGACTGTTCGGTGGTGGCACCGGAGAACACCTCGGTGGACGTCACCGCGACCATCGAGCTGCCGCAGCCGATCACGGGTCTGGGACCGGCCACGGGAGTCTCCCGCGCGGGACCGCCGGCGGGCGAGCCGTGACGGCGTCGTCAGTCCGCCGGGCCCTCGCGGGGCGGCTCTTCGGTGGGCGCGAAGCGCAGCACCCCGTTGAGCAGCTTCAGCGCCCCGGCCTTGTCCAGCGGGTTGTTGCGGTTGCCGCACTTGGGCGACTGCACGCAGGAGGGGCACCCGGACTCGCACTCGCACTGGGCGACCGCGTCCCGGGTGGCGGTGATCCAGCGCCGGAACATGTCGTAACCTCGCTCGGCGAAGCCTGCACCGCCGGGGTGGCCGTCGTGCACGAAGATCGTGGGCAGCTCGGTGTCCACGTGCAGCGCCGTGGAGAGTCCCCCCACGTCCCAGCGGTCGCACGAGGCGAGCAGCGGAAGGAGCCCGATCATCGCGTGCTCAGCGGCGTGCAGCGCCCCGGGGATCTCTGGCTCCTCGATGCCCATCGAGGCCAGCTGGGCGCCGGAGACCGTGAACCACGTGGCCACGGTGGACAGCTGCCGCGGAGGGAGCTCGAGCGGCTCCTCCCCGGCCACCTCGTTGGAGGCGGTGAGCTTGCGCTGGTAGCTGACCACCTGCGTCGTCACGTCCACCTCTCCTCGGTGGATGGTCACAGGACCCCAGGACACCGTGTCCGCCACGGAGCGCACGCGCACCTCGGTGACGTCGCGGGCCACCGTGTAGAAGTCCGGGAACGCGCGCCGCACTGCGGCCACGTTCAGCTCCTCGTCCAGCTCGTCCACCAGGTACGTGCGGCCCTGGTGCACGTACACCGCGCCGGGGTGCGCCTGGTAGTGCGACTGTGGAGCACCCATGGTCCCCAGCACGGATCCGGTGTCCGTGTCGATGATCTGCACGGGCCCGCCGTCCCCGGAGCGGATGGAGACCATTGCGGCAGGCTGCTCGGAGCGGGTCCAGAACCAGCCGGAGGGCCGACGTCGCAGGTGACCGGCGTTCATGAGGGAGTCCACGACGTCGTGCGCCGTGGGGCCGAAGCGCGCCAGCTCGTCCGGGCGCAGCGGGAGTTCGGCGGCCGCCGCGCACAGGTGGGGGGCGAGCACGTAGGGGTTGGACGCCTCGAAGACCGTGGCCTCCACCGGGACGTCGAAGATCGCCTCCGGGTGGTTGACCAGGTAGCCGTCCAGGGGGTCGTCCGCCGCGATCAGCGCCGCGAGCGCGCGCTGTCCGGAGCGCCCGGCGCGACCGATCTGCTGCAGGAAGGAGGCCCGGGTGCCGGGCCACCCGGCGACCAGCACGGCGTCGAGCCCCGCGATGTCGATGCCGAGCTCCAGTGCGGAGGTGCTCGCCACGGCGAGCAGGCGTCCGTCCCGCAGCTGCTGCTCGAGCTCCCGGCGCTCCTCCGGCAGGAACCCCGAGCGGTAGGCCGCCACGCGGTGACCGAGGGAGGCGTCCACCTCCTCGAGCTGCCGGCGGGCGTTCTGGGCAATGGTCTCCGCACCGCGGCGGGAGCGGATGAACGCAATGGTGCGGATCTGGCGCAGCACCAGGTCGGTGAGCATGTCCGAGGCCTCGGCGGTGACCGTGCGACGCCGCGGGGCGCCGTTGTCCGAGCCGCCGGGGGACTGCTCCGGCTCCCACAGCACCACGGTGCGGGAACCGCGCGGGGAGGTGTCCTGCTCCACCGCGGTGACGTCCGCGGGATCCGCGCCGATGAGCTTGGCGAAGGACTCCTGCGGGGAGGCGCTGGTGGCGGAGGCCCCGATGAAAGTCGGAGAAGCACCGAAGTGCGCGGCGATCCTCGTGAGGCGGCGCAGCAGGACCGCCACGTGGGAGCCGAAGACCCCGCGGTAGGAGTGTGCCTCGTCCACGATCACGTACCGCAGCCGGCGGAAGAACCGGGACCAGCCCGCGTGGTGCGGCAGGATCGCGTGATGCAGCATGTCCGGGTTGCACAGGATCACGTCCGCATGCTCACGGATCCAGCGCCGCTCGGAGGGGTCGGTGTCCCCGTCGTAGGTGGCGGTGCGCACGTCCTCGAAACGCAGCGAGCGCAGGGAGGAGAGCTGGTCCGCCGCGAGCGCCTTGGTGGGGGAGATGTACAGCGCGGTGGCCTCGTCCGGGTGGTGCAGCATCCCGGGGCGCTGGGCCACGGCCAGTTTCCCGCGGTGGACGGCGTCGAGCACGAGCGACTGGTAGACCAGCGATTTGCCGGAGGCCGTTCCCGTGGCCACGATCGCGTGGCGGGGTGCGTCCAGCGCGGCTACCTGGTGCGCGTAGGGCTCGTGGATGCCAAGCCGTTCGTAGGCGGCGACGACGTCCGGGTGCAGCCATGCGGGCCACGGCGCGTGGGTGGCCTGCCGCTCCGGAATCTCGCGCACGTGGCGCACCTGCTCGGGGCGCGGACCGCGGCCGAGCAGGTCCACCATCTCCTGCGACGTCGTCATCCCCTCATTGTCCCCCAGCGCACCTGCCGGATCCGCGCCTCCCGCGCCCGCAGCGCCCTCGTCCGCGGCGGGCGAAGAGCGGAATGCTGTGCACCGCCCGCTCGGGGTCGGTGCGTGGAATCATGGAACCATGGACAACACCGAGCACCCCATGAACATCGCCCACGAGCAGGACGACTCCCGGCAGGAGCCGCCCGTGACCGAGCTGAGCGAAGCGGAGAGCTGGGAGCTGCTCAAGCAGTCCCGTTTCGCGCGCCTGGCCACCCGGGACGGGGACGAGATCGACATCACCCCGCTGAACATCGTCACGGACGGTGAGAAGCTGTTCTTCCGCTCGGCCAAGGGCACCAAGGTGCTGCACCTGCAGCTGAACCCCAACGTCACGGTGGAGATCGACCGCGCCGCTGGCTCGCAGGCGCACTCCGTGGTGGTCCGCGGAACCGCGGCCATGGTCACGGACACGGAGCAGATCAAGCACGTGGAGGAGCTCGGGCTGCGGCCGTGGCTGGAGACGGAGAAGATCGAGTTCGTGGAGATCACCCCCACGCGCATCACTGGCCGCAAGTTCCGCCTGGGACACTGAGGGTGGCGGACACGCAGCACGGCAGCGCCCAGCGCGGCACGGGGCTCCCCGATTCCGGCGGGCTCTCCGACGTCGGCGCCCGCCCCGATGCCAGCGCTCTCCCTGACTCCGGGGCTGCGCTCGATCCCGGGTTCAGGCCCGAGTTCAGTACCGTTCCGGGCGCTCCGCGCTCCGACGACCCCGCGACGCTGCGGGAGCTCCACACGGACCTCACGGCCGCGGGGTTCACCGTGGACGGGGTCACCGAGCTGGTCGGGGAGCAGGCCATGTCCGCGTGGTCGCGGGACGAGGCCGTCCCTGCCCGACGGGCGCTGGAGCGTCACTGCCACGCGGCTCCGGCGCTGGCGACCCTCGCCTCCTTCTTCCTGCTGGGGGATCCCGTCCCGGCCGCGGCGCTCGACGCCGCCCTGCCCACCGTGGGCGCGGCGGGCCTGCGCGCCCTGGGACTTGTCGAGGACGGCCCCTCCGACGACGCCCTGCTGGCGACGATGGATCTGCGCCCCTACGCCACGGACGCCTCGGACGAGTGGTTCGTGGCGAGCGACCTCGGTGCCTTCCAGCGCCCGGGGGTGCTGCGCCACGACCACGTGCTGGGCATCGGCGGGGCCTCCACCACGCTCGTGCAGTCGACGCCGCGCCGCGCGGTGGACCGCGCCCTGGACCTCGGCACCGGCTGCGGGATCCAGACCTTCCACCTGCTCTCCCACGCCCACCACGTCACGGCCACGGACATCTCCGACCGCGCCCTGGCCACGGCGCGCTTCAACCTGCTCCTCAACGCGGAGGCCCTCGGCCTGGACGCGGAGGACCTCGATGCCCGTGTGAGCCTGCGGCGCGGCAGCCTGCTCGAGCCCGTGGCCGGGGAGAGCTTCGACATGGTGGTCTCCAACCCGCCGTTCGTCATCACGCCGCGTTCTCCCGGCGACGACGCCGAGCGCTACACCTATCGCGACGGCGGACTGCCCGGGGACCGCCTCGTCAGCGACCTGCTCGGCTCGCTTCCGGACGTGCTGAACCCGGGCGCCACGGCGCACATGCTCGCGAACTGGGAGATCCCCGCAGATCCCGACGCTGGCCCGGAGGAGACGTGGTCCCGCCGGCCGGCGTCCTGGATCGCCCCCGGAATCGGTGCGTGGTTCATCCAGCGCGAGCTGCAGGACCCGTGCGAGTACGCGGAGACGTGGTTGCGCGACGCTTCGCAGCAGCGGGACCTCGCACACTACGAGGCCGCCTACCGCGCCTACCTGGAGGACTTCGACTCCCGCGGCGTCGTGGCGGTGGGCTTCGGCATGGTGTGGCTCTACCGCCCCGCCGCGCAGGACGCCGCCCCCGCGCCGCGCATCTTCGAGAGCATTCCGCACCCCCTCCAGCAGCCGATTGCCCCGGCCCTGGGTGCCGAGTGGGACCGGATGCTGCGCCTGGCGGCCGATGGCGGCGGAAGCGGCAGCGACGGCGAGCTGGGTGCAACAGCCGGGCACGACGTCGTCGGGACCGCCCACGACGGCTGGCAGGACCGGCACTACACGGTCGCGCAGGACGTGACCGAGGAGCGCCACGGCGCGCCCGGCGCGGAGGACCCAGCCCTCATCCTGCTGCGCCAGGGCGCGGGGCTGCGGCGCACCGTGATCCTCTCGAGCGAGGCCGCCGGTTTCACCGGGGTGTGCGACGGGGAGCTCAGCGCCCGTCAAATCCTTACGGCGCTCGGCTCGCTGCTCGGCTGGGAGGTCGGCCCGGCGCCCCAGCTGCTGCGCGAAATCAAAGCCCTGATCGAGCACGGCTTCCTGGTGGAGGTGTAAGACTGATCCCATGAGTGAGAATGCGAATCCCGTTCAGACCATGGACTCCCAGCGCGTGTGGGAGCTGCTGAGCGAGTTGCCGTACGGCCGTCTGGCCGTGCAGGCGGCGGGATTGGTGGACATCTTCCCGGTCAACCACGTGGTCAGCCACCGCAGGTTGTTCTTCCGCACCGCGCAGGGCACCAAGCTCGCGAGCCTCGTGGTGAACAACCACGTGGCGTTCGAGGTGGACCGGGTGCGCGACGGCCACGTGGAGTCCGCGGTGGTCCACGGCCGGGCCCGCCGGCTGGAGACGCGCGCAGAGCTGGAGGCGGCCGAGCAGCTGCCCCTGCAGCAGTGGGCGCCCACCGAGAAGTTCCACTTCGTGGTCCTTGAGCCGGACGACGCCACGGGACGAGAGTTCACCCTGGGCTCTGACCCGGCGTGACGGTGCGTACCGTACGCTGACGGTTCGGGAGCGGCACGGCACCGGCCCCGGGAAGGACCCGGGCGCCGTCGTGGGGCACCGAGCGCGAGGAACAGGAACAGACCCGGCGAGGACGCGCGGGTCATGACGAGGAGCACTATTGGCATCCAAGGCCACCAAGAACGCCGGTACGGGCAAGAGCCTGCTGATCGTGGAGTCACCGTCCAAGGTGAAGACGATCGCGGGGTACCTCGGGGACGCCTACGAGGTGGAGTCCTCCATGGGCCACATCCGCGACCTGCCCCAGCCCTCGGAGCTGCCCACGGACATGAAGAAGGGTCCGTACGGCAAGTTCGCCGTGGATGTGGAGCACGAGTTCGACCCGTACTACGTGGTCAACCCGGACAAGAAGAAGAAGGTCACGGAACTCAAGCGCAAGCTCAAGGACGCGGACGCGCTCTACCTCGCCACGGATGGTGATCGCGAGGGCGAGGCCATCGCGTGGCACCTGCTCCAGGTGCTCAAGCCGAAGGTCCCGGTCTACCGGCTCACGTTCCCGGAGATCACCAAGGAGGCCATCGAGCGCGGCTTCGGCCAGCTGCGCGACATCGACCAGGACCTTGTGGACGCCCAGGAGACCCGCCGCATCCTGGACCGCCTCTACGGTTACGAGATCTCGCCCGTACTGTGGCGCAAGGTCTCCTCCGGGCTCTCCGCGGGACGCGTGCAGTCCGTGGCTACGCGACTCGTGGTCCAGCGCGAGCGGGAGCGGATCGCGTTCGTCCCCGCCGACTACTGGGACCTCACGGGCCAGTTCGCCCGCCCGGAGGGCCAGGACGCCGGGCGCCCGTTCAGCGCGCGCCTGAGCTCCCTCAACGCTCGCCGCGTGGCCACTGGCAAGGACTTCAACGACCGCGGAGAGCTGAAGTCCTCCGCCGCGGACGGGCCGGTCGCGCTCGACGAGACGGTGGCGACGGCGCTCGCGGCCGGGTTGCAGGACGCCGCCTTCGCGGTCCGCTCCCTGGAGACCAAGCCCTACACCCGCCGCCCGGCGGCCCCGTTCACCACCTCGACACTGCAACAGGAGGCGGCCCGCAAGCTGCGGTTCACCTCCCGCACCACCATGCGCGTGGCGCAGCGGCTGTACGAGAACGGCTACATCACCTACATGCGAACGGACTCGGTGGCGCTGTCCGACCAGGCCGTCAACGCGGCTCGGGCGCAGGCCAAGGAGCTCTACGGGGCCGAGTTCGTGCCCGCCTCCAAGCGCGTGTACGCCTCCAAGTCCAAGAACGCCCAGGAGGCCCACGAGGCCGTGCGCCCCGCCGGGGACCGCTTCCGCACGCCGTCGCAGGTGCGCTCTCAGCTGTCCGTGGACGAGTTCAAGCTCTACGAGCTGATCTGGAAGCGCACTGTGGCCTCGCAGATGGAGGACGCCAAGGGCAGCACTGCCACCGTGCGCCTGGGTGCCGAGGCCACCGCCGCCGCGGGAGACCACGCCGGGGACGACGCCGAGTTCTCGGCCTCCGGAACCGTCATCACCTTCCGCGGGTTCCTGGCCGCGTACGAGGAAGGCCGGGATGTGAACCCGGAGCTCGCGCAGGACTCCGGGAAGAAGTCGCAGAAGGACGAGGACAAGCGCCTGCCCGTGATGTCCGAGGGGGACGCGCTGGACGCCTCCGAGGTCACCGCGGACGGGCACACGACCACCCCTCCGGCGCGCTACACCGAGGCGTCCCTGGTGAAGACGCTGGACGAGCTCGGCATCGGGCGCCCGTCCACGTACGCCGCCACGATCTCCACGATCATGGACCGCGGCTACGTGCAGGTGCGCGGCTCGGCGCTGATCCCGTCCTGGCTCGCGTTCTCCGTGGTGCGTCTGCTCGAGGACCACTTCTCGGACTACGTGGACTACGACTTCACGGCGGAGCTCGAGGACGACCTGGACCGGATCGCCCGCGGCGAGGCCGAGCGCGTGAAGTGGCTCTCTGGCTTCTACTTCGGGGAGAACCCGTCCGAGCCCGGGCTCAAGCCCATCGTGGACGACCTCGGGGAGATCGACGCCCGCGCGGTGAACTCCATCCCCATTACGGACGAGATCACCCTGCGCGTGGGCAAGTACGGCCCCTACCTGGAGGCCGGCGGCACCGTGGACCCGGAGACGGGCGAGATCAGCGACCCCGTGCGGGCGAACGTCCCCCTGGACCTCGCCCCGGACGAGCTCACACCGCAGAAGGCGCGGGAGCTCATGGAGATCGGCAAGGCGGACGGCCGCGAGCTGGGGGTGAACCCGGAGAACGGTCGGACGATCGTGGCCAAGGACGGCCGCTACGGACCGTACGTCACCGAGATCGTGCCCGAGCCCACCCAGGAGGAGCTCGACGCGATCCCCACGGAGTACTACAAGAACGGCAAGCCCAAGCCCAAGAAGATCGAGAAGCCCAAGCCCAGCACGGCGTCGCTGTTCTCGTCCATGAACCTTCAGGACATCACGCTCGACGACGCCCTGAAGCTGCTGTCCCTGCCGCGTGAACTCGGCCAGGACACGGACGGCGAGACGATCACCGTGCAGAACGGCCGCTACGGCCCCTACCTGAAGAAGGGCTCGGACTCGCGCTCCCTCTCCTCCGAGGACCAGATCTTCACGATCACCCTGGACGAGGCGAAGACCATCTACGCCCAGCCGAAGCAGCGGGGGCGCCAGGCCGCCAGGCCGCCGCTCGCGGACCTCGGCGCGGATCCGCTCACCGAGAAGCGGATGGTCATCAAGGAGGGCCGCTTCGGTGCGTACATCACGGACGGGGAGACCAATGTGACGGTCCCGCGCGCGGAGGCGATCGAGCAGATCACCGCCGCCCGTGCGTCCCAGCTGCTCGCGGAGAAGCGTGCGAAGGGCCCCGCCCCGGCGAAGTCAGGCTCGCGACCCCGCGCGAAGAGCACGACCGCCAAGAAGCCCGCAGCCAAGAAACCTGCCGCCTCGAAGGCGACGGCGAAGAAGCCCGCAGCCAGGAAAGCTGCCGCCACGAAGCCGGCCGCCAGCAAGACCGCGGCGAAGAAGTAGCACCCTGCTCCATCGGGGTCCGTCGCACGGCGGGCCCCGGCATGGCCGCTCACGGGAGCGTCCGCACGCCCTCGACCGAAGCGAAGGAACAGCATGAGGCTCTCCGTCCTGGACGTCGGCTCGAACACGGTGCACCTGCTGCTGCTGGACGTCTATCCCGGGTCCCGCCCGGAGCCGTACGCGTCCCACAAGGTGGCGCTGCGCCTGGTGGACCACCAGGACGAGTTGGGTCGGATCACGGACGAGGGCCGGGACCTGCTGACCGCGTTCGTGGTGGAGGCGCGGGACTTCGCCGTGGAGCACCGGGCGCAGGACCTGCTGGCCTTCGCCACCTCCGCCATCCGTGAGGCCGCCAACGGTGCCGAGGTGCTGGAGCACGTGCAGTCGGTCTCCGGCGTCACGCTCACGGAGCTCTCCGGGGACCAGGAGGCGGCCATCACGTTCTCCGCGGTGCGCCGCTGGTTCGGCTGGAGCGCGGGGCGGGTCCTGGACCTGGACATCGGCGGCGGCTCCTTCGAGATGGCCATCGGCACGAACGCGCTGCCCAGTGTGGCCACCTCAGTGCCGCTGGGGGCCGGCCGGCTGTACCGCGCGTACCTCGCGGGAGCGGACGTGGCCTCTCCCGCTCAGTTCAAGGCGCTGCGCAAGCACGTGCGGACCACGCTGCGCCCGGCGGCGGACCGGATCGCGGCCGGGGGACACCCCAACCTGGTGGCGGGCACGTCCAAGACGTTCCGCTCCCTCGCCCGGATCTGCGGTGCGGCGCCGTCGGCCCAAGGCCCGTACGTGCAGCGCGTGATGCACCTGGAGGACCTCCGGCTGTGGACGCGGCGCATGGAGGCCATGTCCGTGACCGAGCGTGCGGACCTGCCCGGGGTCTCCGTGCAGCGCGCCGCACAGGTGGTCGCGGGCGCGATCGTGGCGGAGACCGCCATGGACGTGCTCAAGATCGAGACCCTGCAGATCTCCCCGTGGGCCCTGCGGGAGGGGCTGATCCTGCGTCGCATGGACCGGCTGGTGCGGGACTCCGCCAGCGAGACCGTCGACCCGAAGGACCTGGTGACCAGTTCATGAGCGAGAAGAACGTCGAGTACCGTCCGCACGTGGCGCTGTCCACGAGCTCTCTCTACCCGCAGGGCGTGCCCGAGACCTTCGAGGTGGCCCAGCGGCTGGGCTACGACAGCGTGGAGGTGCTCGTGACGCACGAGCGCATGAGCCAGCTGACGCACCAGCTGCTGGACAACGTCCAGAAGTACCAGATCCCCATCTCCACGATCCACGCGCCCACGCTGCTGTTCACGCAGCAGGTGTGGGGCAAGGCCTGGACCAAGGTGCAGATGGCCGCGAAGCTCACCCACCAGGTGGGCGCCGAGGTGGTGGTGGTGCACCCGCCCTTCCGGTGGCAGCGCAAGTACGCCAAGAACTTCGTGGCGGGCGTCCGGGAGGTCTCGCGCATGACGGACACGAAGATCTCCGTGGAGAACATGTACCCGTGGCGCGTGGCCGGGCGGGAGGCAGTGGTCTACTCACCGCACTACAGCCCGCTGGGCCAGGACTACGAGTGGGTCACGTGGGACTTCTCCCACGCAGCCACCGCGAAGATGGACTCCCTCGCGGCGGTCAAGGAGATCGGCCCGCGGCTGGGCCACGTGCACCTCACGGACGGCTCTGGCGAGACGCTCGCGGACGAGCACCTGCTGCCGGGCCACGGTGTGCAGCCGGTTGCCGAGACGCTGCAGTACCTGCGCGACCAGCGCTGGCAGGGCGTGGTGGGTGTGGAGGTCTCTACGCGCAAGTCCCGGGACACGGACCAGCGCGACAAGTGGCTCGCGGAGTCCCTCGACTTCGCGCGGCGGCACATGACGGTGGGGCACATGACGGTGGAAGGAACCGCGTCGTGACATCAGATTCCTCAGCGGCCGCGGACCGGGACGAGACCGCCTCCCATCTCCAGGGGGAGTACTTCCCTGTCGTGCAGCTCACGGTGGCCGAGCGGGACGGCACGCCCGTGGCGTTCTCGGGAACCCTCGACGGCGGGCTGGAGATGCTCTTCGTCGATGCATCCCAGCGGGGCAGCGGTGTGGACGGCGCCCTGCTCACGCACGTCCTCGCCACCCAGGGCGTGACCCGGGTGGACGTCAACGGGCAGCACCCCGGGGCACGCGGCTTCTACGAGCACCACGGCTTCTGTCCGGTCGGCCGCGACGAGACCGACGACGCCGGGCGCCCCTATCCGGTCGTGCACCTGGCGCTGGAGGCCTGAGAGGAAGAGAACCTAGGTCGCGGCGGGGCGCGCCGCGCGATAGCGTCATGGACGAGACCGCGAGCATGACGGCCCCAGGCCCACCGGCCGGTCACGAAAGGTGGGCCCTGGAGTGCGCGTCGCGCACCGAGAGGATTGTTGAGATGAGCGAGACCACCCTGGCCTTCCTGGGCACAGGATCCATGAACGGCGCCATCCTTCGGGGCGTGCTGGCGGGCGGCACGGACGCCGCGCAGGTGCGGGCGACGACCCGTTCGATGTCGTCAGCCGAGAAACTGCGCGAGGAGACCGGAGTGACCGTCTTCGCGGGCGAGGAGAACGAGGACGCGAACACACAGGCCGTGCAGGGCGCGGACATCGTGCTGCTCGGCGTGAAGCCGTACGCGATCCTGGACCTCGCCCGGGAGGTCGCCCCCGCGCTGGATCCGGAGACCGTGGTGGTCTCGGTGGCCGCAGGCGTCACCGTGGACGCGCTGCAGAAGGCACTGCCCGAGGGCCAGCCGGTGGTGCGCTCGATGCCCAACACGCCGTCGAGCGTGGGGCGCGGCGCGCTGTCCGTCACGGCGGGGGAGCACACCTCGGACGAGCAGCTCGCGGGCGTCAAGGACGTCCTGTCTGCCGTGGGCACCGTGGTGGAGGTCCCCGAGAACCTGATCCGCGCGGTCACGGGTGTCTCGGGCTCCGGCCCGGCGTACGTGTTCTACCTCGCGGAGGCCATGCAGCAGGCGGGTGAGGCCCTCGGGCTGGACCCGGAGACCGCGCGCGTGCTCGCCAAGGAGACGGTCTCCGGCGCCGGTGTGCTCCTGGCCCCGCAGGACGCCGATCCCGCGGCGCTGCGCCAGGCGGTCACGAGTCCGGGCGGCACCACGGAACAGGCGATCACCACGTTCGACGAGAAGGGGCTGCGCGACATCATCCGGGCGGGGGCGGAGGCGTCGGCCGCCAAGGGGGATGATATGGAGAAGGAGTACGGCGGCGAGTGAGTCGGCTGCCACGGCCCATCCCACGAGAGAAGGCGGCAGCACCGTGAGCACGTTCGGCATCGAGGAGGAGTTCCTCCTCATGGACGGGCAGGACCACCTGCCCGCGCGGCCCACCCAGCAGCAGTCCGTGCAGCTGACCACGCTGGAGGCCGGAGGGGCGTCCGCGACCCCCGAGTGGCTCGCGTGTCAGGTCGAGGAGACCTCCCCGATCTTTCACGACTCGGCCACTGCCATGGACTCGCTGGTGGAGTTCCGCACGGCCCTGAAAGACGCCGCCGCACCCATGGGGATGGACGTCGTGGGCCTGGCCTCCGCCCCGCAGATCCGCGCCGAGCCCGCGGACCCCTCCTGGAACGAGCGCTACCAGCGCCACTCGCTCCAGACCCCGGCGATCGCCGCGGACCAGTACATCAGCGGTCTGCACGTGCACCTGGGCTTTCCTGACCTCGAGGTTGCGGTGCAGGCGCTCAACGGCCTGCGCGGCTGGCTGCCCGCGCTCGTGGCGCTCGGAGCCAACTCACCCCTGTGGCGCGGTGCGGAGTCCGGGTTCGAGAGCTGGCGCTCCATCCACTACCGCCGCTGGATGGCCAACGGCGTGCCCCCGCACTTCACGGACCTCGAGGACCACGAGGTGCGCGTGGCCATGCTCAGCGCGTTCGACGTGATCGAGAACCCGTCGAGCCTCAGCTGGCTGGCCCGGCTCTCGCACCGCCACGGCACCTTGGAGATCCGGGCGTGCGACGTCCAGCTCGAGGCCCGCGACTCTGTGTCGATCGCTGTGCTGATCCGCGCGCTCGGCAACTACGCGCTGGAGAATCCCCCGGAGATCCAGTTCACGCAGGAGTACCTGGACATCGCCCTGTGGCAGGCCGCCCGCTGGGGCCTGGGCGGGCGGGTCCTGGACCCGGAGTCCGCCGGTCCCGTGCCCGTGGACGCACTCATCGAGTCCCTGCTGAAGCGGGTCCGCGGGTACTACACCAGCGAAACGGACCGCGATTTCGCGGAGTCCGGGATCCACCGCATCCTCAGGAACGGCAACGGGGCCATCCGCCAGCGCCGCGCCTTCTCGCAGGGCGAGCTGCCGGGCCTGATGGCCATGGCCTCGGAGGCGATGACGGCGCGCAGCTGAGCGCAGCGGCGCGGTGTGGGATGACGACGCGCGGCCACTCCTCGGAGTGCGTCGCTGTGCGCTCGGCCGCGAGGAGCCCGGTGCCCCCGCGAACCGTCCGGGCCCCGGGGAAGGCGGCCACGCGGCGTCGTCGGGCGGGGCTACGGGCGCGCCGCGAAGCGTTCGATGAGGTCCACGTGGCCCGAGACGATCAGCAGGTCCCGGGAGCTCACGGTGGTGTCCGGGCGGGCGTAGGTGAAGTCCTCGCCCGGGGACTTCACGCCCACCACGGTCACGCCGTACTTGGAGCGGATGTCCGACTCACCCAGCGTGAAGCCCTGGGTCTCGCGGGGCGGGTACATCTTGACGATCGCGAAGTCGTCGTCGAACTCGATGTAGTCCAGCAGGCGCCCGGAGACCAGGTGTGCGGTGCGCCGCCCCGCGTCCGCCTCCGGGTAGATCACGTGGTGTGCGCCGATGCGCGAGAGGATCTTGCCGTGCGCCGGGGAGATGGCCTTGGCCCAGATCCGGTCGATGCCCAGGTCCACCAGGTTGGCGGTGATCAGCACGGAGGACTCGATGGACGTGCCCACGCCCACCACCGCGGAGGAGAACTCCGCCGCGCCGATCTGGCGCAGTGCGTCCGTGTCCGTGGCCTCGGCCTCCACCACGTGGGTGAGCTGCCCGGACATCTTCTGCACCAGCCCGGCGTCCCGTTCCACGCCCAGCACCTCGCGGCCCTGCTGGATGAGCTGCAGGGCGGTGGCGGCGCCAAAGCGGCCGAGCCCCACGACCAGGACGGGCGCGGAGTGGGAGGAGTTCTTAGCCAATGATCGGCCTCTCTTCCGGGTAGGAGTACAGCCGGCGCCGCGAGCGCAGCGCCAGGGCGGTGGCCACCGTGTTGGTGCCGATGCGCCCCACGAGCATGATGACGGACAGCACGATCTTGCCGGCGTCCGGGGACGCCGCCGAGACCCCCGTGCTCAGCCCGCACGTGGCGTAGGCGGAGATCACCTCGAAGAGCACGTGGTCCAGCGGCAGGTGCGTCAGTGCCACCATCACGGCCGAGCCCAGCAGCACCACCGAGGCCCCCATCATGATCACGGAAATCGCGATGCGCAGGACGGAGTCGGGGATGGTGCGGAAGAAGGCGATCACGGACTGGTCGCCGCGCGCCTCGGCCAGGATGGCCAGGAAGACGACGGCGAGCGTGGTCACCTTGATCCCGCCGGCCGTGGACGCCGAGCCGCCCCCGGCGAACATCATGGCGTCCGAGAGCAGCAGCGTGACCTGTGAGGTGTCCGGCATGTCCACCAGGTTGAAGCCCCCCGAGCGCATCATCACGGAGGCGAAGAACCCCTGGAACAGGCGTTCCGGTGTGGACATCCTGCCCAGAGTGGCCGGGTTGCTCCACTCGACGAGCGTGAACAGCAGCCACGCGAGCACCAGCAGGATGCTCGTGGTGACCACGGTGAGCTTGGCGTTGAGGTTCCACCGGTTGAACCGGAAACCCACCTGTCGCAGCACGAGGATCACGGGGAATCCCAGGGAGCCCACGATCACCCCGATGCACACGGGCAGCAGGATCAGCCAAGCGGTGGGCCCCGCGTGGTCGTAGGGCACCAGGCCGTCCGTGTGGGGGGTGAACCCGGCGTTGTTGAAGCTGGAGATCGCGTAGAAGACGCCGTGCCACAGGGCCGTGCCCAGGGGCTCACCCTCCGCGAGGAAGCCGATGGAGAGCACCGCGGCCAGTGCGGCCTCGATGCTGATGGAGGTGATCACGATGATCTGCAGTAGCGAGCCAACCTCTCCGAGGCGCCCGATGTTCAGGGCCTCCTGAGTGATGAGCTTGGACTTCAGCCCGAGTTTGCGCCCGATGGCGAGAGCCAGGATCGAGGTCAGCGTCAGGGTGCCCAGGCCACCCACCTGGATGGCCACGAGGATCACGACCTGGCCGAACAGGGACCACTGCGCCGCGGTGGACACGGTCGTCAGCCCGGTGACGGTCACGGCGGAGGTCGCGGTGAAGACGGCGTCCACGAAGTCAGTGTCCTGCCCGTGCTTGGCGGCCACCGGGAGCCACAGCAGCAGTGCGAAACCGAGGTCCACGATGACGAAGACGATGACGGCGAGACGGGCTGGGGAGGAGTTCGCGATCTGGTCGACGAAGTCGCGGACACCGCGTGCGGCGCGCGTGGTGAAGGGTTCCGCATCGGGGGCCTGCGAGGAGGACTCGTCGACGGCGTGCGGCTGCTCGAGCTCGCTCACTGCACCTCCTCAGTGGAATCGTCACTGTGCTCCGGCCTCACTGGTCGTGCGGACCGGGAGGGTTGCGGGACGCAACATGTGCCAGTATCCCCCGATGTGGCGCGCTGCCACGACACCCCCCGGTTCCCGAGTGTTCTAATGGGTTTGTGACCTCTGCAACATCTGGCAAAGACGCCGCCGTCCCCACCAGTGTCTACTGGGATCCCCAGCTGCTCAGCTACAACTTCGGGGACTACCACCCCATGAGCCCCACGCGTCTGGACGCCACCATGCGCCTGGTGCAGAGCCTGGGCCTGGACACCGCGGAGAACGTCAGGGTCACGGTGCCGGAGGTCCCGGATGACAGCGTCCTGGAGCTCGTGCACACCAAGAAGTACGTGCAGTCCGTGCGCGCGGTCTCGGAGGACCCCACGCGGCAGATCCCGGAGAGCGGTTTGGGAACCGAGGACACACCGGGCTACGAGGGCATCCACGAGTCCAGTGCCCGTCTGGTGGGCGGCAGCTACCAGGGCGCGATGGACCTGCTCAGCGGAAAGGCCGTGCACGCCGTGAACTTCAGCGGTGGCATGCACCACGCGGCCGCGGACAGGGCCTCCGGCTTCTGCGTGTACAACGACTGCGCGGTGGCCATCCAGTACCTGCTGGACAGCGGGGTGAACCGGGTGCTCTACGTGGACGTGGACGGCCACCACGGGGACGGCACCCAGTCGATCTTCTACGACGACCCCCGGGTCATGACCATCTCCCTGCACGAGACGGGTCTCGCCCTGTTCCCCGGCTCCGGCTTCGCCAACGAGATCGGCACGGGGGAGGCCGCCGGCACCTCGGTGAACGTGGCCATGCCCACGCGCTCGGACGACTCCCAGTGGCTGCGGGCGTTCGACGCCGTGGTGCCGCCGATCGCCCGGGAGTTCCGTCCGGAGGTGATCGTCTCCCAGCACGGTTGCGACTCCCACTTCCATGACGAGCTGACCCACCTGCGCGTGAGCGTGGACGGTCAGCGGCAGATCGCCCTGGCCATGTCGGAACTGGCCGCCGAGCTGTGCGAAGGGCGGTGGATCGCCACGGGCGGGGGCGGGTACGACTGCCACGACGCCGTTCCCCGGGGCTGGGCGCACCTCGTAGGCGTGGCCGCGGGTCACCCGGTGGCGGTCACCACACCCGTGCCGCAGGACTGGCGCAGCTACATGGTGGAGAAGTACGGCGGGAACCCTCCGGAAATCATGGGGGACGAGGTGGACCTGTGGTGGCGCTCGTGGGAGATCGGCTACGACCCCAACGACGAGACCGACCGCAGCATCATGGCCACCCGCAGGGAGGTCTTCCCGCACTGGGGACTGGACCCCTGGTACGACTGATTCCTGCCACCGCTGACCCCGGTGGGACCGAGCTCCGGAAGGACGGGCCCGAGGCCCGGGGCCGCCGCGGATTGGGGCCTGACCAGGCCACCCGTCTAAGGTGTTTCCTATGTCCCACGACGCATATTCCGCTCTGTCCGACGTCACGCGGCGGCGCATCCTCGAGGCCCTGCGCGGTGGTCCGCGACCCGTGGGCGAGCTGGTCACCGAGCTGCAGGTCTCCCAGCCCACGGTCTCCAAGCACCTGAAGGTGCTGCGCGACGCCGGGATGGTCGGAACGCGCCCGCAAGGGCAGAAGCGCTTCTACAGCCTGACGGCGCAGCCGCTCACCGAGGTCGTGGACTGGGTTGAGACCCTGATCGCCGCAGCCGCCACCGGGCCGGCGGAGCAGGACCCGCAGGTGGAGCAGGCTCAGCAGACGGAACCCGCAGCGCCGCGCCCCACCGCAGCTCCTGCCGCGGAGATGGATCCGGGGGCCCCGGAGGGCGACGACGACGCGGCCGGTGTCGAGGACGTCGCGCACGATCCGGAGGCGGATGGCTCCGCCCCCGAGACCGAGCCGGTGGCCGCCCAATCGGCCGAGAGCGACGACGACGCGGTCACCGCCTCTGCCAACGAGGCCTCCCGTGCCGGGACCACCGACGCCGCCCCGCTCCGGGCGGAACCGGACGAGCGAGCGCTGCCCTGGTTCACCGCGCGGGTGACGGAAATCACGGAAAAGGACGAGGGCGACGTCGTCGAGCCTGACGGCGAGGAGGCCGCCGAGGATGCCGGGACGGGGGAAACCGCCCGGGATTCCGCGGCGGCGGACGAGGCGCGGGATGCCGTCGACGCGGCGGAGGCCGAGAGCGGAGAGGGCTCCCCGGGACCGGAGGAGGAGGTTGAGCAGGGAGAGTCGCAGGTCACAGGGGATACCCTGGACACTGATGTCCACGCCGCGCCGGCCGCCCAGCTCGAGGCTGCGGACGGTGCCGAACCCCGCGACGTCGCGCCCCGCACCACCTCCCCGGAGGTGTTCACGAGTGAGAACGCCGAGCAGCTTCGGCCGCGCGGGGGAGCGCACCGCCGTCAGAGCGGTCTGCTGTCCACCCTGACGGGACTCCGGCGCCGTGGTCGTGGCACACGCCGCGACTGAGTGGTCATCCGCGAGAGATTCCAAGACGGCAGGAGAGACATGCACGAGAAACTGATCCCCATCCGACAGATCGTCACGGCGCGCAACCCGGGTGAGGCCGAGTTCCACCAGGCCGTGGACGAGGTCTTCGAGTCGCTGGGACCGGTGGTGGCCCGCTACCCGGACCTGCTGGACTCCGCCATCGTGGAGCGCATCTGCGAGCCCGAGCGCCAGATCATCTTCCGGGTGCCGTGGACGGACGACAAGGGCAAGGTGCACATCAACCGGGGCTTCCGCGTGGAGTTCAACTCCGCTCTGGGTCCGTACAAGGGCGGGTTGCGCTTCCACCCCTCCGTGTACCTGGGCATCGTGAAGTTCCTGGGCTTCGAGCAGATCTTCAAGAATGCCCTCACGGGCATGCCCATCGGCGGCGGCAAGGGCGGCTCGGACTTCGACCCGTCGGGTCGCAGCGACGCGGAGATCATGCGCTTCTGCCAGTCCTTCATGACGGAGCTGTACCGCCACATCGGCGAGTACACGGACGTCCCTGCCGGCGACATCGGCGTGGGCGGGCGTGAGATCGGCTACCTCTTCGGCCAGTACAAGCGGATCACCAACCGCTACGAGTCCGGTGTGCTCACCGGCAAGGGGCTGTCCTGGGGCGGTTCGCTCGTGCGCACCGAAGCCACCGGCTACGGCGCCGTGATGTTCGCCGAGGAGATGCTCAAGACCCGCGGTCTGGACCTTGAGGGCCGGGACGTGATCGTCTCCGGCTCCGGCAACGTGGCGATCTACGCGATCGAGCGCGCGCAGGCACTGGGCGCCAAGGCGCTGACCGCCTCGGACTCCAGCGGCTACGTGGTGGACTCCAAGGGCATCGACCTCGAGCTGCTCAAGCAGGTCAAGGAGGTGGAGCGCGCCCGCATCAGCGAGTACGCCGAGCGCCGGGGCCCCAGTGCCCGCCTGGTCACGGACGGCTCCGTGTGGGACGTCCCCGCAACGGTCGCGCTGCCGTGCGCCACCCAGAACGAACTCAACGGCCGCCAGGCCAAGCGGCTGCTGGAGAACGGTGTGGTGGCCGTGGCGGAGGGTGCCAACATGCCCAGCACCACGGAGGCCGTGCACCTGTTCCAGGAGTCTGACGTGCTCTTCGCGCCCGGCAAGGCCGCCAACGCCGGCGGTGTGGCCACCTCCGCGCTGGAGATGCAGCAGAACGCGTCCCGGGACTCGTGGAGCTTCGACTACACGCAGCAGCGGTTGCAGGAGATCATGCGCGGCATCCACGACCGCTGCGCCGGGACGGCCGACGAGTTCGGCATGCCCGGCAACTACGTGGCCGGTGCGAACATCTCGGGGTTCATCAAGGTTGCCCGCGCCATGGTGGCGCAGGGGATCATCTGAGGAAACATTCGTCCCCACAGCGGGGCTCTACGGCGGTTCGGCGGCGCCATGACGCCGTCGGACCGCCCCCGAGTTTAGGGTAGGGATCATGGCAACGCATCGAGAGGTTCTGCAGTGGCTCGAGAACGAGCTGTTCGACGGACACCTGGTACTGGGTCAGCGGTTGCCCACTGACAAGGACCTGGCCGCGATCTTCCGCGTCTCTCGCAGCTCCATGCGCGAGACGCTGAAGATCCTGGAGGCCCAGGGCATCGTCAAGCTCTTCGAGGGCCAGCACCGCAGTATCCTGCCCATCCTGGTGCGTGAACCGGCTGCCTCCGCGGGCCCGGCGCTGCAGCTGCACATGGCCACGTCCGAGCACCCGCTGCGGGACATCGTGCGCACGCGGGTGCTCCTGGAGACGGCGTCGCTGGAGAACGCCGAGCAGCGCAGCGTGCCCCGCGAGGAGCTGCTGGGGATCATGGAACAGATGGACCGGGAGGACCTCGGTCTCAAGCAGTTCCACGACCTCTACGTGAGCTTCCACATCGCACTCGTGAAGTCATCAGGCAACGCGGTGAACGTGGCCCTGTTCACAGCGCTACGGGACTCCATCTACGAGTACACGATGGCTCTGGTGGGCCACGTGCCGCTGTGGTCCACCACGTCCAGCCGCATCCGGGCGGAGCACCGCGCGATCGTGTGTGCGCTGGAGGCGGGGGACCGTACGCTCGCGGCGCGGCTCGTGGCGGAGCACATCGCCTACCAGTACGAGGAGGCGGGGGTGGATCCGGGGGACGCCCGGGCGACTCCGGCCGAGCCCCGCCCGCTCGAGCGCAAGGGCCGTTCGCGCCGCAGGCCTGCGACGATCCGCGGGACCAAGGCGACGGCCGAGCCCGGCGACCCGGACGACGTCGGCGGCCTTGACGACACCCACCGCGCCAGCGCCTGAGGTGCCCGTTTTCCAGCGGAACGGGGTCAGGCGGTAGGGTGGGGCGATAGTTTGCCGTTCATCGGAAGTTGCCCCTGAGTTCCAGGGGCGGTGCGGTGCTCCGGCGCCGCTCCACGCAAACACCACTGTCCAGACAACTGTGAGGGATCCTATGGGTTCGGTCATCAAGAAGCGCCGCAAGCGCATGTCCAAGAAGAAGCACCGCAAGCTGCTTCGCAAGACTCGTCACCAGCGCCGCAACAAGAAGTAGTCGCGCGCCTCGTGACAGGCCCCGTTCCTCACCGGGAACGGGGCCTTCGTCGTGCCTGGGTGTGCAGGGCGAGGTCCGGGCACGACGCCGCCCGCGCCCTGCCCGCGGTGCGTAGCATGGGCGCCATGTCCTCAGAACACCCCGCCCCCTCAGAACTCGTGCGGCGTCGGGCTCCGCTGCTGTCCGGCGTCGACTGGACCCGGAAGCCCCCCGCGCACACTGTGACCCTGCTGGGCAGGCCGGGCTGCCACCTGTGCGAGGACGCGCGAGAGATCGTGGTGGCCGTGTGCGCGGAGACGGGCAGCGGCTACGAGGAGCGGGACGTCACGGCAGACCCGGACCTGTTGCGGGACTACGGCGAGCACGTGCCCGTCGTCTTCGTGGACGGTGTGGCCTGGGACCGCCTCCGGGTGGACGCCGACCGGTTGCGCGCCGTGCTCTCCTGAACCGTCCAGCGGGCTCACGGATTGGGGCGTTCCCAGGGCTTTTGAGACACTGGAGACATGCCTTCAGCGACCGTCCACCTCCTGCGCCACGGCGAGGTCCACAATCCCGAGCACGTGGTCTACGGACGACTGCCGGACTTCCACCTGTCCGAGAAGGGCGCCCGGATGGCCGAGGCCGCCGCAGCCGAGCTGGCCCGGCGCGTCCAGGGCGGGGAGCGGATCGTGCACCTCGCGGCGTCGCCCCTGACCCGCACCCGCGAGACCGCCGCCCCGGTGGCCCGCGAGCTCGGCCTGGACGTGCACACGGACGAGCGGCTGATCGAGCCGGCCAACCACTTCGAGGGCCTGCACGTGACCGGGCGCGAACTGGCCAAGCCTCAGCACTGGCCGTTCATGCTCAACCCGCTGCGCCCCTCCTGGGGCGAGCCCTACCGCAGCCAGGTGCAGCGCATGACCGAGGCCGTCCGCGAGATCGCGCGGGAGGCCGCGCGCCGCGGGGGCGACGGCGCCCAGGCAGTGGCCGTCTCCCACCAGCTGCCGATCTGGCTCACCCGGCTCTGCGCGGAAGGTCGTCCGCTGCCCCACGACCCGCGCCGCCGGGAATGCAACCTGGCCTCGCTGACGTCCCTGACCTTCGACGACGTCGACCGCCCCGGGGTGCCCGGCGTGTCCTACAGCGAGCCCGCAGCACATCTGTATTCAGGCGTCAATCAGCTTCCCGGCTCATAATCGGTGTCCCATCCCTCGACCTTTCCTCAGGTGCTGTCCCCGTGAATCCTCTGTTCCGCTCGCCCTCCCGCCCTGCCGCACGAGTCCGTGCGCGCACGGGGCTGGTGGCCGTGGTGGCCGCGCTGGGCCTCGCGCTCGCGGGCTGCTCCACGACCGACGACAACCTGGCGCAGCAGGCGAACGCCGGGGGCGACAAGGGCTACGTGGCCGGGGACGGCTCCGTGAGCGAGTACGCGCCCGCGGACCGCGGTGAGCCGGTGGCCTTCGACGCCGAGATGTTCGACGGCAGTTCGGTGACGGCCGAGAGCCTGCGGGGCAGGCCCGCCGTCGTGAACTTCTGGTACGCCGGGTGCGCGCCGTGCCGCGCTGAGGCCCCGGACCTCGTGGCCCTGCACGGCGAGTACAAGGACCAGGCACAGTTCCTGGGTGTGAACCTGCGCGACCAGCGCGCCACCGCGGAGGCGTTCGAGCGCAACTTCGGGGTGGACTACCCCTCCGCGAGCGACCTCAACGGCGCGGTGCTGCTCGCCCTGAGCGACTACGTCCCGCCGCAGGCCGTGCCCACCACGCTGGTGCTCGACTCCAAGGGCCGGGTGGCCGCCCGCGTGCTGGGCAAGGCGGACAAGTCCACGCTGGACGCGCTGATCAAGGACACGGTGGCCGAGACCGCATGAACGGCAATCCCTTCGCCGAGGTCATCCTCGACGGCTCCCTGATTGCTGCGTTGCCCGTGGCACTGCTCGCGGGCTTCGTCTCCTTCGCCTCACCGTGTGTGCTGCCCCTGGTTCCCGGCTACCTGGGCTACGTCACCGGTCTCACCGGCGCGGACCTGCGGGAGCAGCGGCGCGGGCGGGTGCTCACGGGCGTGGTGCTCTTCGTGCTGGGGTTCTCGCTGGTCTTCGTGGTGATGTCCGTCGTGCTCGCCCAACTCGGTGCGTTTGCATGGTTCCTGGGGCAGCGCTGGATCATGGTGGTGCTCGGGCTGCTCGTGGTGCTCATGGGCATCGTCTTCCTGGGCGGCCTCTCCTGGTTCCAGCGGGACCGCAAGATCGAGCGCCGCCCGCCGCCGGGACTGTGGGGTGCGCCCCTGCTGGGCATGACCTTCGGCCTCGGCTGGGCGCCGTGCATCGGCCCCACGTTCGCGGCCGTGCAGGCCCTGGCCTACGTGGACGGCGCCTCGACCGGCAAAGCTGTGGTCCTCACTGCCGCCTACTGCCTGGGTCTCGGAGTCCCCTTCGTGCTCATCGCCCTCGCGCTGCGCCACGGGATGGGCGCCATGTCCTTCTTCCGCCGCCACCGCCTCACCCTGCAGCGCATCGGTGGCGGGGTGCTCGTCCTCATCGGGCTGGCCATGGCCACGGGTGTGTGGTCGGCGCTGGTGTCCTGGGTCCAGTCCGAATTCGTAACCGATTGGGTGATGCCGATATGACCAAGGCGCCAACACCGCGTGAGCGGAAGGAGCATCGCACGTCCGTGGAGGTTCCCGCACTGGGGCCCGTGGGCATGGCGCGCTGGGCGTGGCGGCAGCTGACCAAGATGTCCACGGCACTCGTGCTGCTGCTGCTGCTCGCGATCGCGGCGGTCCCGGGCTCGCTCTTCCCGCAGCGCGTGCAGGATCCGGACGCCGTGGCCGACTACATCAAGGCGAACCCCGTGATGGGGCCCTGGCTCGACCGGTTCCAGCTCTTCGACGTCTTCTCCTCCTACTGGTTCTCCGCGATCTACCTGCTGCTGTTCATCTCCCTGGTGGGCTGCGTGATCCCGCGGGCGTTGCAGCACTTCAAGGCGTGGCGCTCCAAGCCGCCGCGCACTCCGCGCCGGATCTCGCGGCTGCCCCAGTACCGCAGGGTCATGCTGGGCGGGCGTGACGGCGCCGAGGCACCCACCCCGGACAACGCGATCGAGCAGGCTGCGGCCGCCCTGAAGAAGCGAGGCTACCGGGTGCAGGTGCAGGACCTCGGCACCGGGGCGCCGTCGGTCGCGGCCGAGCGGGGGATGCTCAAGGAAGTGGGCAACATCCTCTTCCACGTGGCGCTGCTGGGCGTGCTGATCTCCGTGGCCGCCGGCTCGCTGTTCGGGTACAAGGGGCAGAAGGTGATCGTGGAGGGGGAGTCTTTCGTGAACACCCTCGTGGACTACGACTCCTTCAACCCGGGCACCAACTTCAACGCGGACTGGCTCAACCCGTTCTCGGTCACCCTGAACTCGTTCGAGGCCACCTTCAACCGGGACACCGCGGACCCGGACCACTACGGCCAGCCCACCGACTTCAACGCGGACCTCACCGTCAGGGACTCGCCCGGGGCCACCCCGCAGGACGTGAACCTCGCGGTCAACAAGCCGCTGAACGTGGACGGCACCAAGGTGTACCTGGTGGGCAACGGCTACGCCCCGGTGATCCGGGTGAAGGACGGCAACGGAGACGTCGCCTACGAGGGTCCCGTGGTCACGGTCCCCTCCGACTCCGTCTACACGTCCTCCCTGACACTGAAGGTCCCGGACGCGCGCCCGGACCAGCTCGGCTTCGTGGGGCTGCTGCTTCCGACGGCGGTGTCCCAGGACGGTTCGATCCCCAAGTCCGTGGACCCCGCACTGAACAACCCCGCACTGATCCTCTCCTCCTACACCGGGGACCTGGGACTGGACGGCGGCCAGCCGCAGAACGTCTACGTGCTGGACACCCAGGGGCTCAAGGAGCTGAACTCGATGTCCAGCTCCAACGGGCCCATCCTGCTGGACGGCCAGCACCGGAAGGTGGACCTCCCGGACGGAAACGGCAGCATCGAGTTCCTGGACGTCAAGCGCTACGTGGGCCTGGACGTGCACAGTGATCCCGGGCGGATCCCCGCGTTCGTCTCCTTCCTGGTGGCGTTCGGCGGGCTCATCATGAGCCTGTTCATCGCACGCCGCAGGGCCTGGGTGCGGGCCACGGAGGCCGAGGACGCCCAGGGTGTCCGGTGTACTGTTCTGGAGTACGGACTTCTGGCGCGCGGCGAGGACCACCGCCTCGGCGCGGAGGCGGAGAAACTGACGGCTCTGTGGACGTCACTGTGGGAGGACCGCGGAGTGCGGGAGTACCACCTGAAATCGTCGGATAAGGCGTGAGGCAATGGGCAGCGACATCAATGTGACCTTGGGCAACTGGAGCGAGTGGTTCATGCTCCTGGCCGCGATGACCTACATGGTGGTCTTCGTGGCGTTCGTGTGGGACATGGCCTCCCACTCCAAGACCCTCGGACTGAGGGAGGAGGAGCGCGCCCGGAAGCGGGCCGCCGCCGAGCGGGACTCCCGCGAGCTCGTGGGGGTTGGCGCGTCGAGCAAGGCTGCGGCCTCCGCTGGTGCGGGGTCCTCGGCCACCGTGAGTGGTTCCGCCGAAGAAGGCGCCGCGTCCGCTCGCACTGCCGAGCTGGGCGCCCCGGGCGAGTTCCGCACCTCTGCGGAGAGCTCCACGAAGGGTGCGGGCGAGTTCGAGGCCCTGAACTACACGAAGGGCGCGCGTCGCCCGGCGGCCCGCGTGGCTGTGATGCTCATGGTCATCGCCTTCGCGCTGCACGTCTTCGCGGTGGTCTCCCGCGGCGTGGCCGCGGACCGGGTGCCGTGGGCCAACATGTACGAGTTCTGCAGCACCGGCGCCATGGTGGTCGCGGGCGTGTACCTGGTGACGCTGATCTTCAAGGACCTGCGCTTCGTGGGGCCCATGGTCTCCGGTCTCGTGCTCATCATGCTGTGCCTGGCGACGATCGCGTTCCCCACCCCGGTCTCCCCGTTGCAGCCGGCGCTGCAGTCCTACTGGCTCATCATCCACGTCTCCATCGCGGTGGCCGCCTCCGGCATCTTCACCATCACGTTCGCCATGGCCGTGCTGCAGCTGCTGCAGTCCCGCCGCGAGAAGCGCCTTGCCCTCGGACAGGAGTCCCGCATGGGCTTCCTGCGCGCGGTCCCCAGCTCCGTGACGCTCGAGAACTTCGCGTTCCGGCTGAACTCCGTGGGCTTCGTGTTCTGGACCTTTACCCTGGCGGCCGGTGCCATCTGGGCGGACCAGGCCTGGGGCCGGTTCTGGGGCTGGGACACCAAAGAGGTCTGGACCTTCGTGGTGTGGACCGTCTACGCGGCCTACATGCACGCGCGCGTGACCCGCGGCTGGAACGGCAACCGCTCCGCGTGGCTCGCGATCGCCGGGTACATGTGCGTGGTCTTCAACTTCACCGTGGTCAACACGCTGTTCCCGGGCCTGCACTCCTACTCGGGGCTGTGAGTCCTCGCGGCCTGTGACCGCCGGGCGCCCGGCGCGTCCTTGCGAGGACGACGCCGCCCGCGTCCGTCACACACACGGAGAGCCCGCTTCCGCACACTGTTGCGGAGGCGGGCTCTCCCACGTGGTGGGACGGTGCCGGGGACTACTTCTCCGGCGCTCCCGGGGCCGGGTCCTGCGGATCCGGAGGGGTGCCGTCTGTTCCTCCGTAGCGGGGGTCCATGGGGTCCAGGGGCTCGTCCACCACGGGGCGGGCACCGGGGGCTCGGCCCGTGCGCTTGAGCTCGTTCTCCCAGTCCTGCAGTCGGCGGGCCTGCTCCTGCTGCCTGCGGCGCTCCTCGAGGTTGCGCAGGAACTGGGGGTCGTCATCGGGTCCGCGGCCGCGCTGGGCCTCGCGGACTGCTTCGTCCGCGCGGGGGCGGCCGAAGAGCAGCCAGAGGACGGCGCCGACCACCGGGAGCAGGAGGATCACCAGCATCCACGCCCACTTGGGCAGCGACCGCACGTCGTAACGCTGCGACTGCGCGCACCCGATGAGCGCGTAGATGATGACGCCCACGGCCAGTGCGCCCGCTCCGATGATCATAATTGCCCTGCCCATGCCGATCATCTTAGGGGAGTGGCCACCCGTGCACTCACCGGTGTCGCGGCCTCGGGGAGCATCCAGCGCGGCCGCCTAGACTGGGCCCGTGAACTTCTTGAAGTATTCCCTGTTGCGCCTGGGCATCCTGGTGGCGCTGTTCGTGCTGTGCCTCTACCTGGGCCTCGGGCTGGTCTTCTCCGGGATCGCGGCCGTGATTGCGGCGTTTGCTGTCTGCTACATCTTTTTTCCCAAGCTGCACTATGCGGCCGGTCAGGACTTCCACCGGTTCATCTCGCGCTCTCCCAAGCCGCAGAACCGCGTGGCGCTGGAGGACCAGGAGTACGAGGACTCCTACACGGACGCAGAGGCACGCAAGGACGTCTGAGAGGTCCGGGCCCGCAACACCTCGCCAGCTCCACCCTGCTTCGACACGCGTCGCCGTGTCACGGCAGAGGGGAGCGGCTGGCGCCGTCGTAGCTCTGCAGCGGCTCAGCCCACGTACTGGAAGACGAGCACCGCCACGGCGTACAGGACGGTGACGCCCAGGCTGATGAACCCGCACTGCTTGAGCACGGGGATCAGACCGCGCCGCTCGGTGCTCTTGAGCACGGTGATCGCGGCACCCACCGCCAGGGGGCTCATGGCGTAGACCAGCAGCACCCACGGGTTGTGGGGGACGGTCAGCAGGGGCAGGACCATGCCCACGAACAGCTCTGCGGTGAACGCGAGCCGGGCTCGGGGGTCGCCGAGCCGCACCGCCAGGGTCCGCTTGCCGACCACTTCGTCACCGGGGATGTCCCGGATGTTGTTGGCCATCAGCAGGGCGCACGCGAAGAGGCCCGTGGAGATTGCGAGCACCCAGGAGTCAAGGTTCAGGCGACCCGCCTGCGTGATCGTGGTGCCGAGGGTGGCCACGAGTCCGAAGAAGATGAAGACGAAGATGTCTCCCAGGCCCATGTACCCGTACGGTTTCTTGCCACCGGTGTAGCCCCACGCGGCCGCAATCGCCAGCACGCCGACGACGCCGAGCCACCACTGCCCGGAGAGCGCCACGAGGGTCACCCCGGCCACCGCGGCGAACCCGAAGCACGCGAAGGCGGCGAGCTTGACCTGTCGCGGCGTGGCCGCCCCGGAGCCGGTGAGGCGCAGGGGGCCCACGCGCTCGTCGTCGGTGCCGCGCACGCCGTCCGAGTAGTCGTTCGCGTAGTTCACGCCGATCTGCAGCAGCAGGGCCACGAGCAGGGCCAGGACCGCGGGGACGAGGTGTGCCGCGTGCAGCGCCTGCGCGGCGGCGGTGCCGGCGATGACCGGTGCCGCGGCCATGGGCAGCGTCCGCAGACGCGCCCCCTCGACCCACTGAGCTGGTGTGGCCACGGTGCAACAACCTTTCGAGGACGGAAGACGAGTTCCCCTCATTGTTCCACGTGCTGTGCACGCGCACACGCCGAGGAGGGCTGGCGAGCGCCAGCGGCCATCGCGGGTGGCTGTGGGGTCGGAGAGCCTGGGGGAGCGCGCAGGGGGACTCAGGTGGGAGGTGGCCTCTGCTGCCCGGTGTGCGGGCCCGGGGTCAGGTCGCGAGGCCGTCCGTGAACAGCGCGGCGGCCGCGGCCCGGTCCGGCTTTCCGGTGGGCAGCATGGGCAGCTGCGCCACGTGACGCCAGAGCTTGGGGACCGCGGGAGCACCGAGCGACTTGCGCACGGCTGCGGAGAGCTCGCGTTCGAGCGCCGCCGCGTCCGTTCCGGGGCGGGAGGCGAGCACCGCCGCCACGCTCTGACCCCACTGCGGGTGCGGCACCCCGGTCACGAGGGCCTGGCGGACCCTCTCGTCCGCCTGCAGAGCGCGGGCGACCAGCCCGGCGGAGACCTTCACGCCTCCGGTGTTGACCACGTCGTCCGTGCGGCCGAGCACCGACAATGTCCCGCGTTCGTCCACGGCACCGAGGTCGTCCGTGCGGTACCACCGGAGGCCGTCCATCACGCGGAAGTGGGCGGCGGTCTGCTCCGGGTCGTCCAGGTATCCCTCCGCGACGACGGCTCCGCCCAACCAGATCCGTCCCTCGCCGGCGGCGGTCGCGTCGTCGGGAAGCAGGCGGACGTCGACGGCGTCCAGGGGCGCGCCGTCGTACACGCACCCCCCGCACGTCTCGGACATGCCGTAGGTACGGATCACGCGCACACCGGCCGCCGCGGCGCGCGCGGCCAAGTCCGGGGTGAGCGCGGAGCCGCCCACGAGGACGGCGTCAAAGCGCGCGAGAGCGGCGACGGCGCGGGGGTCCGCCGGGCCGTCAGCCGGGTCCAGGATCCGCTGCAGCTGCGTCGGAACCACTGAGACGTAGCGGACCGGGTGGTCCATGTCCTCGGCGGCGTCCGCGAACGCGGCGGAGGTGAAGTGCTCACCGGCCATGACCACCGGGCTCGTCCCCGCGAGCACCGAGCGCGCCAGCACCTGCAGACCGGCGACGTAGTGGGCGGGCAGGCACAGCAGCCACTGGCCCGGCCCGGACGTCGCTCGCTCGGTGGCACGCCCGGAGGCATCGAGCGCCGCGGTGCTCAGGACCGTCTTCTTGGGCCGGCCCGTGGATCCGGACGTCGCCACGACCACCGCGGGCCCAGGCCGGGACAGCACCGTCTCCAGGCGGGGCAGCAGGTCGAGCGGGTCTCCGGCAACGGGACCGTCGAGCAGGACGACGTCGCCCGGCAGGGACTCCCGCGTGGGCGCCGTCAGAGGGGTGCCAGGAAGCGGTGACACGGTGCGCCCCCTCAGAAGTAGTAGGGGAACGCGGACCAGTCAGGGTCCCGCTTCTGGAGGAAAGCGTCGCGGCCCTCGACGGCCTCGTCCGTCATGTAGCCCATGCGGGTGGCCTCGCCGGCGAACACCTGCTGGCCCACCATGCCGTCGTCCGGGAGGTTGAACGCGTACTTGAGCATGCGCACGGCCTGCGGGGACTGCGAGGTGACCTTCCGGGCCCACTCCACGGACGTGGACTCGAGCTGCTCGTGCGGGACCACACGGTTCACGGCACCCATCCGGTGCATGTCCGCGGCGGAATACTCGTCCGCGAGGAAGAAGATCTCCCGGGCGAACTTCTGGCCCACCTGGCGCGCGAGCAGCGCTGAGCCGTAACCGGCGTCGAACGAACCCACGGTGGCGTCCGTCTGCTTGAACTTGCCGTGCTCCGCGGAGGCGATCGTGAGGTCGCACACCACGTGCAGGGAGTGCCCGCCGCCGGCGGCCCACCCGGACACCGCAGCGATGACCACCTTGGGCATCGTGCGGATCAGCCGCTGCACCTCCAGGATGTGCAGCCGGCCGGCGCGGGCGGGGTCGATCGAGTCCGCCGTCTCACCCCCGGCGTAGTGGTAGCCGTCCCGGCCGCGGATGCGCTGGTCGCCACCGGAGCAGAAGGCCCAGCCGCCGTCCTTCGAGGACGGCCCGTTGCCCGTGAGGATCACCGCGCCCACGTCCGAGGACATGCGGGCGTGGTCCAGCGTGCGATACAGCTCGTCCACGGTGCCGGGGCGGAACGCGTTGCGCACCTGCGGGCGGTCGAACGCGATGCGGACCCAGGGCAGGTCCCGCACCACGGAGCCGTCCGCGGCGCGCTCCACGCCGCGGTGGTAGGTGATGTCCTCGAGCTCGGCGAAGCCCTCCACGGGACGCCACTGCTGGGGGTCGAAGATCTCGGACACCCGGTCCGGAAGTTGCGCGTTGGTCATGGGTACCACTGTAGGACGGGGCAGGGGCACCGGAGGCTGCGGGAGAGGGGTGAGGTGCCAGGGCCAGACCGTGAGTGACCCGCGGGTAGACCGATACGGGCACTATGTACTTACAATGAGACAAGTTAGTCGGGCTGATCCGGGAGAGTCATGTCGTTTCCATCCACCGTCACCATCGACAGAGCCTCGCCGGTGCCCCTGTACCATCAGCTCGTCCACGGGATCGAGTCCGCGATCACTGAGGGCGAGCTGCAGCCGGGGACCATGCTCGAGAACGAGCTGTCCCTCGCGAAGACCCTGCACCTCTCCCGCCCCACGGTTCGCAAAGCCATGGATGAGCTGGTTCGCTCGGGGCTGCTCGTGCGCAAGCGCGGGGTGGGTACTCAGGTGGTGGCGTCCGAGGTGCGCCGCCCGGTACGGCTGACCTCCCTCTACGACGACCTCGCCCAGGACGCCTCCCGACCCTCCACCGAGGTGCTGTCCCTGAGGGAGGTCTCCGCCCCCGAGGAGATTGCCCGCACGCTGAATATCACGGAGGGTGCGCCGGTCTACCACCTGCGGCGGCTGCGCGGCCGCAACGGCAAGCCGCTCGCAATCATGGAGAACTGGGTGTCCCCGCAGATCGCTACCCTCGAGCGGGAGGAGCTCGAGCACAGCGGCCTCTACGAGATCCTGCGACGGGAGGGCGTGAACTTTCGGGTGGCCACCCAGAAGATCGGGGCTGCCGTGGCGTCCGCCGAGCAGGCGAAGCTGCTGGGCACCTCGGAGGGTTCTGCCCTGGTGACGATGTCCCGCACGGCCACGGACGACATCGGTCGCCGCGTGGAGACCGGACGGCACCTCTACCGTGGGGACTCCTACTCCTTCGAGCTCACCCTCTCCGCGTAGCCCGGTGCAGGCGTGCGGAGAGAGGTGTGCGGCGTCGTCGTCGCCCGCCGTGACTCGAACCTCGCCACCCGCGACCCGTGCGAACGCGGCGACCGCACCGAGGCTTGTTCCACCCATGAAAGGAACGACCGATGACTGACTGGTTCTACCCCGCAGGAACCGCGGCCCAGGCGCCGTGGGATCTCTCGATCGGCGGGCACGACTCGCGGCTGGACGTGCCCGGCTGGGAGCACACCGGGCTGCGCACGGTGACGCTCGGTTCGGAGCCCGTGACACTGGAGGCCGCCGCGGAGGAGCGCATTGTGATCCCACTGGAGGGGGACGTGGCGGCGGTCGTGGCCGGTGAGAGCTACGAGCTCGACGGCCGTGAGTCCGTCTTCCACGGGCCCACGGACGTGCTCTACACGGGCGTGCAGAAGTCCCTGGAGCTGCGCGGTGAGCACGGCACCCGCGTGGCCGTGGCGAGCGCCCCGGCCAGCCAGGAGTACCCCACCCGGCTGGTCCGCAGGGACGAGGCTCCCCTGGAGCTTCGCGGTGCAGGCAACTGCTCGCGCGAGGTCCGCAACTTCGGCACTCCGGCCGCGCTGGAGGCGGACCGGTTCATCGTGTGCGAGGTGCTCACCCCGGCCGGCAACTGGTCCTCCTACCCTCCCCACAAGCACGACGAGGAGAAGGAAGGGCAGGAGACCCGGCTCGAGGAGATCTACTACTTCGAGACCCGCGTGACGCCGGACGCGCCTGCCGGGGCCACGGACGCCATCGGCTACCAGCGTGTCTACGCCTCCGACGAGCGGCCCATCGACGTCAACGCGGAGGTGCGCACCGGTGACGTTGTGCTGGTGCCCTATGGCTGGCACGGCCCGGCCATGGCCCCTCCCGGCTACGACATGTACTACCTGAACGTGATGGCGGGGCCGGGCCCGGTGCGCGAGTGGCTGATCAGCGACGACCCCCACCACGGCTGGGTGCGGCAGCAGTGGGCCGAGGCTGACGTGGACCCGCGTCTGCCCTTCGGCGGGTGGTCCCACAGTGCTTCCTGACCTGACGGTGCTCGCCTGGGCGGGGCTGGTCTGCGGGGCCCTGCTCGTGGGGTTCTCCAAGACCGCCCTGCCCGGAATCAATACCCTCGCGGTGGCGCTGTTCGCCGCGATCCTGCCCGCCAAGGCCTCGACCGGGGCGCTGCTCGTGCTGCTGCTCGTGGGCGACTGCTTTGCGCTGTGGAACTACCGCCGCCACGCGCACTGGCCCACGCTGGTGCGGATGATGCCCGCGGTGATCGTGGGCCTCGCGGTGGGCGGCGTGTTCCTCGCGTTCGCCGGGGACTCGCTGGTGCGCCGGGTCATCGGCATCCTGCTGATCCTGCTCATGGGGATCACGCTGTGGCAGCGCCGTGCGCGGCGGAAGGCGGAGGAGGCGGTGGCCGGTGACGCTGCGGGGGACGACGGCGGTTCGTCCGGTTCCGGGGTGGCCCCGGGTTCCGGGGCAGCGTCCGGTTCGGGCGGGGCGTCCGGGGTGACGACCGGTTCGGGAGCCGGAGACGGCGAGGTCGTCGCGTCGTCCGAGGAGTCCCAGGGTGCCACTCGCCTCACCGCGGCCAGCTACGGGGCCCTCGGCGGGTTCACCACGATGGTCGCCAACGCGGGCGGGCCGGTGATGTCCATGTACTTCCTGGCCGCACGGTTCCCCAAGCACGCGTTCCTGGGGACCGCCGCGTGGTTCTTCGTGACCATGAACCTGCTCAAGGTCCCGGTCTCGGTGGGCCTGGGGCTCATCACCACCCGTACCTTCGTGCTGGACGCGGTCCTCGTGCCCGGCGTGGTGGTCGGAGCGCTGGTGGGCAAGTGGGCCCTCGCCCGGATCGCGCAGAACGTCTTCGACACCGCCGTGATCGCGGTGACCCTGCTGGGAGCGCTGTACCTGCTGGTGTGAGGGGGTGTCAGCTCGTGACACCCCTTGACGTGGTCTTCACCACCCCTGGATGATTGTTCGGACATACTAACAACCGAATCATTGAGTGAGGATCGCCATGAGCACTGAGGAACTGTCCGTTGCCGTCATCGGAGCCGGCATGGCCGGGCGCGCCCACGCCTACGGGTACCGCCAGGCCGGTTCCATCTACAGTTCGGACTTCCCGAAAATCCGGCTGGCGGCCGTCGCGGACGCCAACGTGCCGCTCGGGGAGGACGCCACCCGGCGGTACGGCTTCGAGAAGACGTACTCGGACTGGCGCCAGGTGGCGGAGGATCCGAGCATCGACGCCGTGAGCATCGTGGTGGGCAACGCCCTGCACCGTGAGATCGCCCAGGGGCTGCTGGAGTCCGGCAAGCACGTGCTGTGCGAGAAACCGCTGGCGGGCAACCTCGAGGATGCGCAGGCCATGGTGGAGCTCGAACGCCAGTACGGTGCGAGCACGGACTCCTCCGGGCGTCCCCTCGTGACCGCCACGGGGTACACCGTGCGCCGTACGCCCGCGCTGAACGCCATCCGGGAACGGCTGGAGAGCGGAGACTTCGGCCCGGTGAGCAACTTCATCGCCACCTACCTGTGCGACTACTCGTGCGACCCCCGCGCGCCCATGTCCTGGCGCTACAAGGGAGCACCCGGCTCGGGTGCGCTGGGAGATCTCGGTTCGCATGTGATCGACACGGGCGAATTCCTCAACGGCCCGATCACCGCTGTGCGCGGGGCCTTCATGGACACGATCCACAAGGAGCGTCCCCTGCCCGTGGGCAACGTGGTGGGACACGCCCACGCGGAGGTCTCGGACGAGGTGGAACCCGTGGAGAACGAGGACTTCCTCACGTTCACCTGCACGTTTGCCAACGGAGCGATCGGCACCTACACGATCTCCCGCGTGGCCTTCGGCTCCCCGAACGGGCAGAGCTACCAGATCGCCGGTCCCCAGGCGCACGCCTCGTGGCGCATCGACAAGCCGGCGGAGTTCGAGTACGACGACGCCCAGGCCGGTTACCAGACACGCGGACCCCGGCGCGTGCTCATCAATCCGCAGACGCCGCTGTTCGCGAACTCCTGCGCGATGGACGCTCCCGGCAACGGCTGGAACTACAACGAGAACTTCGTGATCCAGGCCCGCGCGTTCCTCGGTCAGGTGCTCGGGGACACCGGTGGGTTGCTGCCGTGCGCGTCCTTCGCGGACGGGCTGCACACGCTCGAGATCATCCAGGCCATCGCGGACTCTGCGGCGCAGGGCGGCAGGGAAGTATCCATCGGCCGCTGATCCCGCGCCCCATGCCAGAACGCCCGGCCCGCTGACAGCGGGCCGGGCGTTCTTCTGTGCGGGGGAGTGCGCTACTTCTTGCGGACAGTGAAGATGGCGCCCGTGGTGACGTCCTCCTCGACCGCCTCCAGCGAGCGTCCACGGGTCTCGGGAAGGAACTTCCACATCACCACGGCAGCCACGGCGTTGACGGCGGCGAAGCTGAAGAACGAGCCGTTGATGCCGATGCCCGCGATCAGGGACGGGAACACCCAGCTCAGGGCGGCGTTGGCCATCCAGAGGCAGAAGACCGCGAAGCCCATGCCCACCGCGCGCATGTGCAGCGGGAAGATTTCCGAGAGCAGCACCCACGTGGCCACGTTCAGGAACGTCTGCATGGAGCCCACGAAGCACACGACCAGCACCAGGATCACGAACGGACGGGCCGCGTTGCCCTCCGGGAAGAAGGCTGCGGACAGCCCGATCAGCAGGTGGAAGATGGTCACCAGAACGTAGCCGGTGATGATCGTGGAGCGGCGGTTGATCCGCTCCATCATCCAGAGGGCGATGAACCCACCGACCACGGCGATCACGCCCGGGGCGATGTTGGCGATCAGGGCGGCGTCCGCGCCAAAGCCGGCATCGCGCAGGATGATCTGGCCGTAGTACATCACCGAGTTGATGCCGGTGAGCTGCTGGAAGACGGCCAGGGCTACGCCCACGAGCAAGATGCGCAGCAGCCACTTGTTCTTGAGCACCGAGGAGATGCCTGTCTCGTGCTCCTTGGCCTCGAGCTCGCTCACGCGCTCCACCTCGCCCATCTCCGCCTCCGCGCGTTCCCCCGAGCGGACGGTCTTGAGCACCTCGAGGGCCTCGTCGTAGCGGCCCTTGGAGATCAGCCATCGGGGGGACTCCGGCATGCGCAGCATGCCGAAGAACAGGAAGATCGCAGGAATGGCGCACACCGCAAGCATGATGCGCCACACGCCGTCGAGGTGGCCCAGCGTGTTGCCGAGGATGGCGTTGACGGTGAACGCCGCGAGCTGACCGATGACGATCATCAACTCGTTGCGACCCGAGAGGGATCCCCGGATTTCGTAGGGGGCGAGCTCGGCCAGGAAGACCGGAACCACGGTGGAGGCGCCGCCCACGGCCAGACCCAGGAGGAAGCGACCCACCAGCAGCGCGGCCAGGCCGGGGGCGAACACGCAGGCCAGCGTGCCGAGGAAGAACAGGACGGCTAGCAGCAGGATCGTCTTGCGGCGGCCCCAGCCGTCCGAAAGACGCCCGATCGACACGGCGCCGATGGCGGCGCCGACGAGCAGCGTGCTCGTCACCGTGCCCTCGGTCTTTTCATCCAGGCCCAGTTCCTCCGACATCGGCAGCAGCGCGCCGTTGATCACGCCGGTGTCGTAGCCGAAGAGCAGCCCGCCGAACGTGGCCACGAGGGCCACCATGCCGAGACGTCTGGTGTGCGGGCCCTGGGTCAGAGGAGGAAGTTCCTTGGTCCCGGGTCTGTCGGCCGTGTGGCCTGCGGGTGGGTGGTGCGACATGGTGGCTCCTTTGCCTGTCAGCCGGTCAGCGCTCGCTGGTGGCCTCGTTGATCTTCTCTTGCATGGTCTCCAACTGGTAGCGGGAGACCTCGGGGGCGTTCTCGTTCTCGGCGAAGACGCTGGAGACCATGACCGTGTCCGGGTTGTCCAGGAACCCGATCTCCGCGAGACCCGAGAAGAACTCGTCCCAGTTCACGTCCCCGTCACCGATCTTCAGGTGCTGGTGGACGCGCACGGGGTTGCCGGGAGGATTGGTGATGTAGCGCAGCCCGTGGGAGCGGTGGTGGTCCATGGTGTCCGCCACGTGGACCACGCGCAGCCGCGAGCCGGCCGCACGCATGATCTCCAGTGGGTCGTCCGCCATGTGGAAGGTGTGGCACGCCACGTACGTGAGGCCGATGCTCGGGGAGTTCAGGCCCCGGATCACCCGCCACGCGTCCAGTCCGCGCTCCACGAAGTCGTCCGGGTGCGGGTCGATCGCCACATTGAGACCTTCGCGTTCGATGATCGGCAGCAGCTCCTCCATGGAGCGGTAGAAGCTGTTCTCGGACTGCTCGTAGCGCTCGGGGCGCCCGGAGAACTCGGTGTTCAGCTGCGTGACGCCCAGGTCCACGGCGATCTGGATCACGCGTTTCCACTTACGCACGGCTGCCTCGCGCTCCTCCTCCACGGGGGAGGACCAGCGCAGCACCGGGAGGATGGAGGCGATCTGCACGTCCGCTCCCTTGAGGGCCCGCGAGAAGTCTGCGAGCAGCTGGTCATCCGCCTTGGGGTGGGTGAAGAACGGAATGAAGTCCTGGTGCGGGGTCATCTGCAGGTAGTCGTAGCCCAGGTCTTTGACCACGCGGGGGAACTCCAGCAGCGAGTGCGTGGAGTGGAAAGGGGTGGGGTCGAGCGCGACTTTCACGATGGTCTCCTCAGTGCCAGTCTCAGTGTCGGTTCGGACCGCTCAGCGGTACAGCTCCGGCTTCTGCTCGAGCTCCACGGCCACGGTGGTCCCGGGTTCTGCGACCGCGCGAAGGCCAGCCTCGCAGCACGCCGCCGCGGCGTAGCCGTCCCACGCGTCAGGGCCCGCCACCTCGCCGCGCAGGCAGCCGTCGATCCAGTCCTGGACCTCGGTGTCGTACGCGTCCACGAACCTCTCCTCGAAACCGGGGTACACCTGGTCCACGCCCTCGTTCAGGTGGATCTTCTCGAAGGAGGCGCGGGTGGTCACGGCGTAGCCGTACTGCGCGGTGACGTGGGTGTTCACCGAGACGCGCACCCCGGAGCCGGTGTCCATGAGGATCTGAGCGGGATCCTGCAGCCCCTCGGTGGTCACGTGGCAAGAGTTCTTGCCCGTGCGCACCTGCACGGAGGCGATTTCCTCGCCGGTGAGGAAGCGCACTCCGTCGAACTCGTGGACCACGGTGTCGTCGATGAGGTTGCTGCCCGTGTAGCCGGCGGGGACGCCCGGGTTGATGTGCTCGCAGTCCAGGGCGAGCAGCTCGCCGTGCTCCCCGGAGGCCACGGCCTGCTGGATGCGCTGGTAGCCGGCGTCGAAGCGGCGCATGAACCCCACCTGGATGAGCTTGCGTCCGATCGCGGACTCGGCCTGCACCACGCGCCACGCGGACGCGGAGTCCGGGGTCAGGGGCTTCTCGCACAGGATCGGCAGCCCCTGGGTGATCGTGGGCAGCAGGACGTCCTCGTGCAGGAAGCCAGGTGTGGAGATCAGCACCGCGTCCACCTCGCCGGATGCAATGGCCTCGGTGAAGTCGGTGTACACGCGCGCGCCGTCGATGCCCTCCACGGCGGCGCGCGCCCTGGTTTCGTCGATATCCACGATTGCCGCGATCCGCGCGCGCTCCATGCGGTGGTGGATGCGCTCGATGTGGTCCGATCCCATGCGTCCTGCGCCGATGACGGCGATCCTCAGGTCTTCGCTCATGGTGTCAGTGGTCCTTTCGGTGGAGTCAGTGCTAGCTCTGCCGCAACGGTACGGGGCAGGAGTGGGGGCAGTGGCGCCTCAGGCCACCGTGGCGCGCGAGCCGCACGAGAGCAGGTAGTTGCACGTGCGGGATGCAATGGGCAGGGGGTCGTCGAAGTTGGCCACGGGGTACATGTCCTGCTCCACGATCCCGAACAGCGGCCGCCCGAGGTGCTCGGCGTGCTCGATCACCTCGCGCAGGTCCGGCAGGCCCTGCGGTGGCTCGCACATCACGCCCGCGGCGGTGGCGTCCTTGAAGGTCATGTCCTCGGCCCGGACCCGGGCGAGGACGTCAGGGTGGACCTGCTTCAGGTGCAGGTAGCCGATGCGCTCGGGGTGGTTGCGGATCAGCTCCACGGAGGAGGCCCCGCCGTACTCGGCGTGGCCGGTGTCGAGGCACAGCGTGACCAGGGAGGGGTCGGTCATCGCCAGGAACTTCTCGATCTGGGGCATGGTCTCCACGTGGGAGTCGGCGTGGGAGTGGAACTGCTGGAACAGTCCGAACTCCTCCTGCAGCGTGCGGCCCAGGCGGTCGTGGCCCGCAGCGAGGTCCTCCCACTGCCGCTCGTTGAGGGTGCGTTCCTCCACGGCCTCACCGGTTTTGTCGTCCCGCCACAGGGCGGGGATCACGACGACGTGCTTCGCGTCCATCGCGGCCGTCAGCTCGGCGACGCGGCGGGCGGGCTCCCAGGCCTCGTCCCACGTGCCGGCACCGCGGTGGAACGCCGTGAAGACGGTGCCAGCGCTGATCTTCAGGTCCCGGGCCTTCAGCTCCCGCGCGAGGGTCTCGGGATCGGTGGGCAGGTAGCCGTAGGGGCCCAGCTCGATCCATGAGTAGCCAGCCTCCACGACCTCATCGAGGAAGCGCTGCCACGGCGTCTGCTTCTCGTCCTCCGGGAACCACACACCCCAGGAGTCGGGGGCGGTGCCGATGATCAGCTCGTTCTCGCTCATGCTGGAATCACGCTTTCGTCGTCGATCGTGGCCCTTTGGTGCTTGGGGCCGCTATTCATCCGTATGTTAGGACATAGTATCAATCACCGGTGTGATGTGCGATACCTCGGGGAGTTCTCTGCCATGTGACTCACGGCTCCGGCCATGGGAGGCCGAGGTGAGCCTCACGGCGGAGGAAGAGGTGCCCCGGTGCCCCCCCCGCAGTAGCGGGGGGCACCGGGGCACCGTGCTTCAGAGGAGCGGACCGGTCAGTGGTCCCCGCTCGTGGGCATGCTGAAGGATGCCCCGGAGATGCTCTCGGGCTCGGGGAAGCGCTGCGTGACCACCTTGCCACGAGTGTAGAAGCGGATTCCGTCCGGACCGTAGACGTGCAGATCCCCGAACAGCGAGTTCTTCCAGCCGCCGAAGGAGTGCCACGCCACCGGCACGGGGATCGGCACGTTCACGCCGATCATCCCCACCGTGACCTTGCGCTGGAACGTGCGCGCGGCCGCACCGTTCTGGGTGAAGATCGCGGTGCCGTTGCCGTACGGGTTCGCGTTGATGACCTTGATGGCCTCCTCGAGGGAGTCCACCCGCAGCACCACGAGCACCGGACCGAAGATCTCCTCCTCGTAAGCGGACATCTCGTGGCGGACCTTGTCGATGATCGTGGGTCCCACGAAGAAGCCATCCTCGTGGCCGGGGACCACGAGATCGCGCCCGTCCAGGACGAGAGCCGCGCCGTCCTGCTCCGCCTCGGTGATGATGCGTGTGATGCGCTCCTTGGCCTGCGGGGTGATGACCGGGCCCATGTCCGAGCCCTTCTCCATGCCGTCGCCCACAGTGACGCCCTCGCCCAGGGCCTTGACCCTTGCGATCACCTGGTCAGCGGCGTTGCCGACCGCCACGGCCACGGAGATGGCCATGCAGCGCTCGCCGGCGGAGCCGAACGCGGCCGCGTTGAGGTGCTCCGCGGCGCTGTCCATGTCTGCGTCGGGCATGATGACCGCGTGGTTCTTGGCACCGCCCAGGGCCTGCACGCGCTTGCCGTTCTGCGTACCTGTTTCGTAGACGTACTTGGCGATCGGGGTGGAGCCCACGAATGAGATCGCGTCCACGTCATCGTGGGTCAGCAGGCCGTCCACCATCTCCTTGCCGCCGTGCAGCACGTTGAACACGCCGTCCGGCAGCCCGGCCTCCTTCCACAGCCGCGCCATGAGAAGGGCGGCGGAGGGGTCACGCTCGGAGGGCTTGAGGATGAAGGTGTTGCCTGCGGCGATCGCGACGGGAGCCATCCACAGGGGGACCATCACCGGAAAGTTGAACGGCGTGATCCCCGCGACCACACCGAGGGGCTGGCGGAACGAGTAGACGTCGATGCCCGTGGAGGCCTGCTCGGAGAACTCGCCCTTGAGGTGCTCGGAGATGCCGCACGCGAACTCCACGACCTCCAGGCCGCGGCCCACCTCGCCCTTGGCGTCCGAGAAGACCTTGCCGTGCTCGGAGGTGATGATCTCCGCGAGCTCGTCCGTGTGCGCGTGGATCAGCTCGCGGAACGCGAAGAGCACGGCCGTGCGCTTGGCGATCGAGATGTCGTTCCAGGATTCGGCGGCCTTCCGTGCGGACGCGACGGCGGCCTTCAACTCGTCCTGCTCGCCGATGTGCAGGGTGCCGGTTACCTTCCCGGTGGCGGGGTTGTAGACGTCCTGGCGGGCGTCGCCGGCGCTGGGGACCTCGCGGCCGTCGATGAAGTGCAGGATCTCAGTGGGCATGTGCTTCTCCTAACCGAGCAGCGGACGCTGCGTGGACTTCTGGGCTTGGTACGTCTGGTAGGCCTCCTGGGTGGAGGCGAGTTCGGAGACTCCCGTGACGGGGACGTCCCACCAGGACTCGGAGGACGGTGCGTTCGCCTCCAGGAGGGTGTCCACGTGGATGAGCACGGGCCCGGATCCCTCGGGCAGGGCCTTGGCTCGGGCCACGGCCTCCGAGAGGTCCGCCCCCACGTTCTCCCCGGGGTTCACGCGGATAACACGCACGCCCAGGGACTCGGCGTTGGTCGCGAGGTCGATGGGCAGGGTGTCCCCGTGGTCGAAGCTGTGCTCGGCCTCGTCCAGGTAGCGGTACTTGGTGCCGAAGCGCTGCGAGCCCAGGGACTCGGACAGCGCGCCGATCGAGGCGTAGCCGTGGTTCTGCAGCAGCACCACGATGAGCTTGAGGCCCTCGGCCACCGCAGTGACCAGTTCCGTGTGCATCATCAGGTACGAGCCGTCGCCCACGGTCACGACGACGTCGCGGTCCTCGCCGTGGTCCAGCACGGCCCGCTTCACGCCCAGCCCGCCCGGGATCTCGTATCCCATGCAGGAGTACGCGTACTCCACGTGGTAGCCGTACGGGTCCTTGACGCGCCACAGCTTGTGCAGGTCACCGGGCAGCGAGCCGGCCGCGCAGATCACGACGTCGCGCTCGTCCATGGCCTCATTGACCCGGCCAATGACCTCGTTCTGGGACATCACGGGTCGGAAGCGCTCGGCGAAGGCCTCGTCCGCGATCCCGTCCCAGCGCTGCTTCTCGCGGGCGACCTCGGCGCTCAGCGCCTCGCTCACGCGGATGCCCTCCGTGGCGCGGTTCAGTGCGACGAGCGCCTTGCGGGCGTCCGCCACCATCGGCACGGTGGAGCCGTGCTTGAATGCGTCGAAGCTCGCCACGTTGATGTTCACGAAGGAGACGTCCGGGTTCTGGAACGCGGTGCGCGAGGCAGTCGTGAAGTCCTCGTAGCGCGTCCCGATGCCGATCACGAGGTCCGCGTCCCGCGCAATCGCATTCGCCGCAGTGGACCCGGTGGAGCCCACGGCTCCCAGGCACTGGGGGTGGTCCCAGTCCATGACGCCCACACCGGCCTGCGTGTAGGCCACCGGGATGCCCGTGGCCTCGGCGAAGCGGCGCAGCTCGTCCTGCGCGAACGCGTAGGCCACGCCGCCGCCCGCGATGACCACGGGCTTGCGAGCGGCACGGATGCGCTCGACGGCGGCGCGCACGTCCACGTCCTCGGGCTCCGGGCGGCGGATGCGCCACTCGCGCGGCGCCAGGAACTCGTCCGGGACCTCCACGGCCTCAGCCTGCACGTCCTGCGGAAGCGAGATCACCACGGCACCCGTCTCCACGGGGTCCGTCAGCACGCGCATGCCGTTGAGCAGCGCGGAGAACACCTGCTCGGGGCGCCACACACGGTCGAAGTAGCGGCTGACCGGGCGGAACGAGTCGTTGACCGTGACGTCGTACGCGTCCGGGCGCTCCAGCTGCTGCAGCACGGGGTCCGTGGCGCGGGTGGCAAAGACGTCAGAGGGCAGCAGCAGCGCCGGCAGCCGGTTGGTGGTGGCGAGCGCCGCGCCGGTGACCATGTTCGTGGAACCCGGCCCGACCGACGTCGTCACTGCGAAGGTCTGACGACGCCGCGTGTGCCGCGCGTAGCCCACAGCCTGGTCCACCTGGGCCTGCTCGTTACGGCCCTGGTAGTAGGGCATCAGCTCCGGCTCGAGCTCCTGGAACTGGCGCAGCGCCTGCCCCACACCGGCCACATTGCCGTGCCCGAAGATGCCGAACGTGCCCGGGATCGTGCGCTCGCGGAACCGCTCGCCCGCGATCTCGTCCACCGTGTACTGGTTGCCCAGGAACTTCACCACGGCCTGGGCGATCGAGAGCTTCTGTGTCATGTGTCGACTCGTTTCCTTCACTTGCGGAGCAGGGAGGCCGCGGTGGCCACGGCGCCGGCGACGTCGCCGTCCTCGGGGTAGAGCAGGGTGCGGCCCACGGTGAGGCCCTGGACGCCAGGCAGCGCGAGGGCCTCGGACCACGTCCGGAAGATCTCCTCCGGGGCGCCGCTGGGGTCACCGCCCAGCAGCACGGTGGGCAGAGTGGTCGAGGCGAGGACGCGCTCCATCTCCGGGACCACGGGCAGCTTCATCCACGTGTACGCGCTCGTGGCACCGAGGCTGGACGCGATCGCCGCGGAGGTGATGACGGCGTCGGGGGAGAGGTCGTTGCGGACCTTTCCGTCGACGGTCTCCGAGATGAACGGCTCGACCATCGCGTAGAGCCCCTGCTCGGCGAGCGCGTCCACGGCGCGGGCGGTGCTCTCCAGGGCCTGCGTGGTGGCGGTGTCCCCGTAGTGGATGCGGGTGAGCATCTTCCCGCCGTCCGCGCCCAGGCGCTTGAGGTGACGGGCGGTGTGGCCCGTGAAGCGGTCGTCGATCTCGTTGACCAGCCCTGCGAGCCCGCCGCGGTTCATGGAGCCGAAGACCAGCTTGCCCTCGAGGGCGCCCAGCAGCAGGAGGTCGTCGAGGATGTCCGGGGAGGCCAGCACGCCGTCGACGTCCGGGTTCGCCAGGGCGGTGCGCAACCGGTCCAGCAGGTCCCGGCGGTCGGCCATGGCGCCGGGCACACCGCGCACCGACAGCGCGCCACGTGCCGGGTGGTCCGCGGCGACGATGAAGTTCTGCGTGCCGTAGACGGGGCGGGCGTGGCACACGCGGGCATCCGCTGCGCGCTGCACGGCGTCGGGGTCCTCGAGGCGGATCCGAGTGAGGTCTGCGTAGCGTGCGGGATCCGTGGAGCCGAGCTCCGGCGGGGTCACGAGCGCGGAGGTGGTGGGCGGGGTGCTCATGCCTGGAACCCCCGACCGCGCTCGTCGAGCAGCGCCATGACGTCCTGCTCGAGCGGCATGTCCTCGGAGCACGCGATCCGCGAGGCCACGATGGCGCCGGCCGCGTTCGCAAAGTCCAGCACGTTCTGCAGCGGCCACCCGGAGAGCAGCCCGTGCACGAACGCCCCGCCGAAGGAGTCCCCGGCGCCCAGGCCGTTGACGGTCTCCACGGGCAGGGGTGCGGAGACCACGGTCTCGGTGGCGGTCCGGGCCATCACCCCCTGTGCCCCCATCTTCACGACGGCGGTGCTCACGCCGGCTTCCAGCAGCCGGTCCGCCTGCTCCTCGGGGGAACCGTCACCCACGGCGACGGCGCACTCCTCGCGGTTGCCGATGGCGATGCTCGCGTACGCCAGGTTCTTGCGGACCTGCTCGGTGGCTTCGGTCGCGGAGTCCCAGAACATGGGGCGGTAGTCCAGGTCCAGGACGGTGTGCTGGCCCTCGGCGAGCCCATCCCGGGGCCGGGCGGCGTGGGCGTGCAGCTGGGCCTCGCGGGCGGGGGACTGGGCGAGGCCCGTGACTGTGGACCAGAAGACGGCGGCGTCCCGCACGGCGGCGGTGTCGATCTCTTCGGGGGTGATCTTCCAGTCCGGTGCAGTGGGGAAGCGGCCGTAGAAGTAGAGGGGGAAGTCTTCCGGCGGCATGATCGCGCAGAACGTGGCCGGCGTCTGCAGCCCGGCCACGGGGGAGACCATCGAGTCGTCCACGCCGTAGCGGCGCAGCTCGGTGTGCAGGTACTCCCCGAACGGGTCGTCACCGGTGCGGGTGAGCACGGCGGTGCGGCGGCCGTACTTCGCGGCGGCCACCGCCACGTTGGACGGTGAGCCGCCCAGGTACTTACCGAACGAGGTCACCTCCGACAGCGGCACCCCGATGTCGTTGGGGTAGATGTCCACGCTGATGCGCCCCATGGTCAGCAGGTCATGGCTCACGGGCCGGTCCTTCCGTCGAACGGTGCGGGGTGATCCGCGGTGTGTGACCAGTCTGACCCGAGGACATATGTCCTGTCAAACCTTTGTACAGACAAAGTGCGAAAAGTGTTCTAGCCTGGACCGTGCCGGCCACGACCGTCCCGGTCGCGCCGGCACCCGACCGCCGGTGCTCGGCCCTGGTCCTGACACGGTCCCGACCACCGCACCACCACCCGCACGAGCCCCGGACGGCGCCACCGCGCCATTTTTGGGCCGAGAGGAGCACAGCCGTGAAGTTCGGTGTCTACAACGCGATCCTGCACCACCTTTCCCTCGACGACGCCCTGGGCCAGGTGGCCGCTCTCGGCCTGGACGGCATGGAGGTCAATTCCGGGGGCTTCCTGCCGCCCGTTCACCTTCCCGTGGACGAGATCCTGCGCAGCGACGCCGCCGCGGACGCCTACCGTCGGCGCTTCGAGGACCGCGGGCTGGAGATCCTGGGGTTGAACTGCAACGGCAACCCGCTGAACCCGGACCCCGCGATCGGTCCGGAGGACGCCGAGGACATCAAGCGCTCCATCCGTGCAGCGGCCGCCCTCGGGCAGACCCGCGTGGTGACCATGTCCGGGCTGCCCGCCTCGGACCCCGGTGGGAAGTACCCGGCGTGGAACGTGAACACATGGGGCTCCCACGCCCTGGACTCACTGGAGTGGCAGTGGGACCGGCTCGCGGAGTTCTGGGAGCCGGTGGACGCCCTGGCCCGCGAGAACGGCGTGAAGGTGGCCCTCGAGCTGCACCCGCAGAACCTCGTGTTCAACCCGCCCACGATCAAGCGCCTGGTGGACCGCATCGGTGCCACGAACATCGGCGTGGAGCTGGACGCCTCCCACCTGTTCTGGCAGCTCATGGACCCGGTGGCATGCGTGCGCTGGCTCGGGGGACTCACGTTCCACGCCGCAGCCAAGGACATCCGCATCAACCGGGAGAACTGCGAAATCGCGGGCGTGCTGGACGAGCGCTTCCGCCGTCTCTGCCCGGAGGAGAAGCGCACGAACATGGGCGGGGACGAGTACGTCAACGAGTGGCCGCGGGACTCCTCGTGGGACTTCGTCACCGTCGGCGTGGGGCACGGCGCCGGCTACTGGGCCGAGTTCCTGCGCGCACTGTCCGAGGTGGAGTGCGCCGCGGGCGAGACCATGTGCGTGAACATCGAGCACGAGGACACGTCCATGTCCGTGCAGGACGGGCTGCGCCTGGCCACCGACACCCTCCACGAGGCCGCGGAGCTCGCCGGGCTGCGCTGAGCCGAGCGCGTCGGGGCCCTCCGCGATACTGGGGCCATGCCCTTCTTCGACCTGGACCGGATCGGCCGAGACCTGCCCTTCGCGCGGGCCGTCCCACAGCTGCGCCAGGCCCTGCACGGCGGCGTCGCGGTGGTGCAGGCCCCACCCGGCACAGGTAAGACCACGGTGGTCCCGCCTGTCGTTGCAGAGTTCGTGGCGGGCGACGCCGCCGCCGCACCCGGCCGCGTCGTCGTCGTCCAGCCCCGGCGGGTCGCCGCGCGGGCCGCCGCGCGCCGACTTGCCGCGCTGAGCGGCACCCGACCCGGCGACGTCGTCGGCTGGAGCGTGCGCGGCGAGCGCGAGGTGAGTGCGCGGACCCGCGTGGAGTTCGTGACGCCCGGCATCCTGCTGCGCCGCCTGCTCGCGGACCCCGAGCTGCCGGGCACCGCCGCCGTGGTGCTCGACGAGGTGCACGAGCGCGGCGTGGAGTCGGATCTGCTCGTGGGCATGCTCGCCGAGCTGCGGCAGCTGCGTGAGGACCTCACAGTGGTGGCGATGTCCGCGACCGTGGACGCAGCCCGCTTCGCCGCGCTGCTCGGCGGCGACGAGCCCGCTCCGGTGGTGGACTGCCCGTCCGCACTGCACCCGCTCGACGTCATGTGGCAGCCCGGCCCGCAGCGCCTTGACGAGCGCGGGGTCACGCCCGCGTTCCTCTCCCACGTGGCCCGCACGACGGCCGACGCGCACCGCCGGGCCCTGGCGCAGGACCCCGCCGTGGACGCCCTCGTCTTCCTGCCCGGGGCCCGTGAGGTCTCCCGGGTGGCCGCCGAGCTGCGCAGCCCCGGCGTCGAGGTCCTCGAGCTGCACGGCCAGCTCACCCCGCGCGAGCAGGACCGCGCGGTCGCGGGCCACGCCCCGGGGGATCCGCCGCGGATCGTGGTCAGCACATCCCTCGCGGAGTCCTCCCTGACGGTCTCGGGCGTGCGCCTCGTGGTGGACTCCGGCCTCGCGCGCCAGCCTCGCCGGGACGCCGGGCGGGGGATCTCCGGCCTCGTCACCGTCTCGGCCTCCAAGGCCTCGGCGGCACAGCGTGCCGGCCGCGCCGCGCGCCAGGGCCCGGGCACCGTGGTGCGCTGCTACGACGACGCCGCCTGGGGCGCGATGCCGGCCCACACGGTTCCCGAGGTGCGCACCGCGGACCTCACCTTCGCGTGCCTCGCGCTCGCCGTGTGGGGCGCGCCCGGGGGAGACGGGCTCGCCCTGCCGGACCCGTTGCCACCCCGTGCCCGGGCCGATGCCGAGGAGGTGCTGCGCGAGCTCGGCGCCGTGGCCGGGCACGGACGCGCCACGGCCCTCGGCCGCCTGCTCGTGACACTGCCCGTGGATCCGCGCTGGGGCCGTGCCCTGCTGGACGGCTCCGGTCTCGTGGGACCGCGCCTCACCGCCGAGGTGCTCGCGGCACTCTCCGAAGCCCCCAGGATCCAGGCGGCGGACATCCCCGCCCACCTGCGGGGGCTGCGCTCGGGCCGGGGGAGCGAGGCGCAGCGGTGGACGCGCGACGTCGCACGCCTGGAACGCATCGCCCGGCACCCTGGTGCCTCGGAGAGTGGGAGCGTCGAGAACCGGGATGCCGCGCACGGCAGCGTTGGGTACCGCAGCACCAGGGACCGTGGCGCTGAAGGCGGCCGTGCCGAACAGGTCCCCGCCGCCCGGCGGGATACCGCGCGCGGCCACGCCGGGAAACGCCCCGTACCTGCCGAGGGCCACGATCCGACCCTCAACTGCGCGCCGTCGGCGGCGGTGCCTCGCGAGTCCCGGGAGGGCGCCGTCGTCGCGCTCGCCCGGCCGGAGTGGATCGCCCACCGGGTGGACACGAGCGGCGACCAGTGGCTGCTGGCCTCCGGAACCCGCGCGGGGCTGGAGGCCGGGAGCCCGCTGCGCCACCACGAGTGGCTGGCCGCCGCGGAGCTGGGCCGGGCCGAGGGCCGTGCGGCGGCGGGAACCGGCGCTGTCATCCGCGCCGCCGCGCCCCTGGACCGGGACACCGCACTGCTGGTGGCCGGAGCGCTGGCCCGGGAGGAGGTGCGGGCAAACTTCGCGGACGGTCGCGTGGTTACCCGCAAGGTGCGCGCGGTGGGCGCCATCGAGCTGTCCTCGACCCCCGTCCGCGCGGACGCGGAGACCGCAGGACCCGCCGTCCGGGACGCGCTGGCCCGGGAGGGCCTCGACCTGCTGCCGTGGAACGACGCCGCCCTCGCCCTGCGCGCCCGCCTCGCCCTGCTCCACCGTCACCTCGGAGCCCCGTGGCCTGCCGTGGACGACACCGCTCTCACCGCAGGGCTGGACGAGTGGCTCGGCCCCGAGCTGCGCGAGGTCACCCGCGGGGCCTCCCTGCGCTCCGTCCGCGTGGCCGACGCCCTGCGGCGACTGCTGCCCTGGCCGGACGCGGCCCGCTTCGACGAACTCGTGCCCCCGCGCCTGCCTGTGCCCAGCGGGAACACCGCCCGCATCGACTACCCGCCGGTTTTCTCCGCCGAGGACCCCGCCCAGCCCCCGGTGGTCGCGGTGAAGCTGCAGGAGTGCTTCGGCTGGGCGCAGACCCCGCGGGTGGTGGACGGGCGCGTCCCCGTGCAGTTCCACCTGCTCTCTCCGGGCCGGCACACCCTCGCGATCACCGATGACCTCGCGTCCTTCTGGTCCGGGCCGTACGCCCAGGTCCGTGCGGACATGCGGGGTCGCTACCCCAAGCACCCCTGGCCCGAGGACCCGTGGAACGCGGTGGCCACGGCCAAGACCTCGCGCGCCCTGCGGCGGGACGGGTGACGACGGCGCGTGGCGCGGCGTCGTCGTGCCGCCCGCCATGTCGAGGGGCCGCCTGCCGTGCCGAGGGGCCGCCTGCCGTGCCGAGGGGCCGCCTGCCGTGCCGAGGAACCACCCTCCTTGTCCAGGACCCGCGGGGCGGGTGCCCCCACCGGAAATCCGCGCGGCGGGCGGGGCCGAGGGGGCCCGACGGCGGGCGTTTGAGTTCGCCGTGTGACCTGCGTTACGGTGGGCTCACCGCTACTGCCCGAGCGCGTCATCGTGCGCGCGACGACTCCACCCGTCCATCCGGTGACATCCACTCGACGACGTGGGGTCGTGGGGCACCACGACTGGCGGCCGAACCCGCGCCGACCGTTCCAAACCCACGGTTGGCCCGGCGCGCAGGCCGACCCGCGCCACCCCGTCCCCCACGCTCGGACCGGCAGCTCCGATGTCGTGCGGCACCGCCCGGAGGTCCACTCCGGGACCGCCGCGCGGCGCCCGCCGCGAGAGCGCACCAGGACCGCGGGGGCGTGTCCGTTCTCAGACACAGATCGCGAAGTGACACCATGACCACCACGTTTGCCGACACCGAAGCCGACACCATGACCATCGACCCGTCCGAGATGCCCACCGTGGGCCCGGAGCTCGCCCGTTCGTGGCTGCTCGTCAACGGCTCACACACCGCCCGTTTCGACGCCGCTGCGCAGAGCGCCGCGGACGCCGTGGTCCTGGACGTCGAGGACTCCGTGGCGCCCGCAGACAAGGCTCAGGCCCGGGAGAACGTGATCCAGTGGCTCGGCCGCCGCGGCAAGGACGGCCAGTACAACCGCGCGTGGGTGCGCATCAACGGCTTCGGCACCGCGTGGTGGGAGGACGACCTGCGCGCACTGCGGGACGTCTCCGGCCTGGACGGGGTGATGCTCGCGATGACGGAGTCCCCCGAGCACGTGACCCGCACCGCGGAGATGCTGCGGGGCACGCGCATCGTGGCGCTCGTGGAGACCGCTCGCGGCGTGCAGAACCTCCAGGACATCGCCACCGCGCGCTCCACCTACCGCCTGGCGTTCGGCATCGGCGACTACCGCCGTGACACCGGTTTCGGCGAGAACCCCATGGCGCTGGCCTACACGCGCTCGCAGTTCACCATCGCGTCCCGCGCGGCCAATCTGCCCGGTCCCATCGACGGCCCCGCCGTGGGTGCGCTGGGTGCCAAGCTCGCGGAGGCCACCGGGGTGACCGACGAGTTCGGCATGACCGGCAAGCTGTGCCTGATGCCCGAGCAGACCACCACCGTGAACGAGGGCCTCTCGCCCTCCCTGAGCGAGCTGTCCTGGGCCACCGAGTTCCTGCAGGAGTTCGAGGCCGAGGGCGGGCAGATCCGCAACGGCTCCGACCTGCCGCGACTGGCCCGTGCCCGCAAGGTGCTCGGTCTGGCCACGGCGTTCGGCATGCGCCTGCCCGAGGGCTACGACATGCACTTCGAGGCCCCCACGGACACCTACCACTGCTGAGACGCAGCTGATGCAGTGACGACGCCGCGCCACCAGATCGGCAGTTTCTAGTGGTCCTCGCAACGCCCTGAATTTTTGGGGAGTTGCGAGGACCATGGCGTCTCATGAGGTGAAGGACGCGTTCTTCCAGGCACTGGAGCATCTGGAGGGCAGCATCACTGCTG